>DATFWZ010000058.1:0-13869 GCA_035258765.1 Gemmataceae bacterium | reverse complement strand
CGGAAGGTGAAGGCCAACCACGCCTTCAAGAAGGGTGAGCTGACGAGCGAGTCGATCGAGAAGGTCGTCGCCGACATCTCGAAGATCCTGGAGTAATGGCTTTTCGCAGGGGTATGGGGTAAAGGGTGTGGGCTATGGCAGAAAACCCTCTGCCATAGCCCACACCCTTTACCCCATACCCATTTTCACAGCCCGGCCCCGAACTCGTCCGGAGCCTTGCGGGCGGCGGCGCCCTTGTCCTGCTGGCCCAGGTGGGTGCCGCGGCCGTTGGAGCCGTGGCCGCCGTGGGCCCGGAAGTTGCCCTTGCCGGCGACCATCCCGGCGTAGCTCGGGCTCTCGAAGTCGCAGTCGCCGCCGTCGTAGTCGTCGTAGGTGCAGACGTAGCCGGGGAGCTTGGCCCGCTCCCGCTCGTCGTGGTACGACTTGATGATCGCCTGCTGCATCACCTCCCGGCAGGCGCTGTTGATCGGGTGGGCGATGTCGGCGTGGAGTTTGGCCCGGCCGTCGTGGTCGCGGGGGGCCCGGTTCTCGTCCAGGTGGGTGCCGCAGTTGTTGCAATAGCGCGCCCGCAGGTGGTTCTTGGACCCGCACCGTGGGCACCGGTCGGTCAGCTTGCGGCTGGGCATGGCCACGAAGAGGCCCTTGGTGCCCTCAATGATCTTCAGGTCGCGGATGACGAAGGCGTTGTCGAGCGTGACGGAGCAGAAGGCCATCAGGCGCTCGTTGTTCTCTTCGACCAGCTTGATGCGGACTTCGGTGATGACCACAGTCGTCCTCCTTTATTCCTGTGGCGGTCTCTCAGGGCCGGCTCCGAACGAGGAAGGTGCGGGGTGCGGTAACGTCCCCGGGGGCCCACCCGCGTGACAGGTCGTCGTGGACCCGTCGGGCCTCCGCGGGGCTTTGACACAGGGCGAACAGGCAAGACCCGGACCCGGTCATGAGGGCGCCGGCGGCGCCGGCGCCGGCCACGCGACGGTGGGTGTCGGCCACCGCCGGGGCCAGGGCGAATGCCGGTTCCTGCAACCGGTTGAACAGCGCCTTTCCCAGAGCGTCCACGTCGCCCGCGGCCAGGGCCGCTCGCGCCGCGGAGCCGTCTGCCGGGCTGGCGGGCACGCTCACCTGCCGGTAGACGTCGGCGGTGGCGAGCCCCGCGGGCGGCTGGACCAGCACGAGGTCGAGCCCCGGCCCGGCCGGGACCGGGGTCACCACCTCGCCGCGACCCGTGCACCAGGCCGCAGGGCCGTCCATGAAGAACGGGACGTCGCTGCCCAGTTCCGCCCCGATCCGCGCCAACACGGCCGGGGACCGGCCCAGCTTCCACAGCTCATTCAACCCGACGAGCGTCGCGGCCGCGTCGCTCGACCCGCCGCCGAGCCCGGCCGCCCACGGGATCCGCTTGGTCAGGCGGATCGTTGCCCCGGCGGTCGAGCCCGCCTCGGCCCGCAGGCGCTCGGCGGCACGCAACACCAGGTTCTCCGGCCCGGTCGGTAGGGCCGGATCATCACATGACAAAGACAGGTCGCCGGAGGCGACCGGGGCGAAGTCCAGGACGTCCATCAGGTCGATCGCCACCAGGAGGGTAGCGATCTCGTGGTAACCGTCAGGGCGGCGGCCCAGAACCTCCAGGAAGAGGTTGAGCTTGGCCGGCGCCAGGACTCGCACAGTTTCGGGGGAAACGGGATCGGGGTCCGCGGGGCCGGCGGGGCCGTGGCGAACGATCATCGGGGGACGCGGCAGGGGCGGGAGGTTTCCCGTCCGTGGGTCGGCGACGACATGGTTCCCGAACCGTCCCTGGTTGGGAGGGGCCGTCGGGCGGGCGGCGGCCTCTAACCTGGGTGCGAATCTGAGCAAGCCGGCGGATATTACCCAGCTGACGCCGGCACGTCAAGTGCGTCTTCGAATGGATTTTGGAGAATTGGAATGGGGGGTCAAGAGGGGCCTGGCCGCCACGATCTTTGTCAAGCCGGGCAAACCCTGCGGCCGATAACGGAGGAACGGATTGTTCCGGTCGTGCCGGAGGGATTGCGCCTTGATTTGTCGCCGCGTCACTGCCCTCCGTCGCCTGTCGTGGTTGGCGGTCTTCGTCGCCGTCGGCGGTGGATGTACGCGGGCCTTCTTCCGCGAGCGGGCCGACCAGGACGTGGACGCCCTCCTGGCCGAGAAGAGCATCGACCCGCGTTGGGCCGTCGAGGGCTGGTACGTTTACCCCGACGCCCGCGCCCGGTTCGCCGATGCCGACAAACCCGATCACCCGAAGAAGCCCCCCGACGACCCGGGAGCCGCGGCCCTCGCTCCCGACCCCCAGCCCCTCCGTAGCAAGTACTGCTCTGGCCCGGACCAGGAGGGGTACGGATACCTCGAATTCCTCCAACATTGCGACCAGTACAACCGCACGGCCCGGGCCGACAAACAGCCGGCGGCCACACTCGGCGACCCGACGCGGGTCTATGGCGCGGAGACCGTCCGTGCCGTCGCTGGGCTGCCGCCGGAGGCGTCCGCCGACTTGCCATCGCAAAAGTCGATTGACGCGGCCCTCCGGACAGACGAGCGACCGTTTCTCCTCACACTCGATCAGGCCGCCGAATTGAGCCTGTTCAACAGTCGCGACTTCCAGGACCGTCGCGAAGACCTGTACCTGGCCGCTCTCCCCGTGACCCTCGAGCGGTACGCCTTTATCACCCAGTTCACTCTCGGGGCGTCCGCGGTCCGGACCTGGCTCGCGAGCGATCGGCCCGGCGGCCCGGGCTCGAGATGGGACATCGCGACGACCGGCCGGGTGACCCAACTCGTCCCCACGGGGGCGACGCTGGTCGCCCAGCTCGCGAATCAGCTCACGATCAACCTCGGCACGGGGACGCCGACGATCGGTATCTCCAATTTGACTTTGAGCCTCCTTCAGCCGCTCCTCCGTGGGGGCGGGACGGCCGTCACCCTGGAGCCGCTCACGCAAGCGGAGCGGACCCTCGTATACGGCGTCCGCTCGTACGCCCGGTTTCGCAAGAACTACTACGTCTACATTGCCGGCGGCGGGGAGCTCACGAACGCGCCGTTCGGCCTCACGGCCCTGGCCGCGATCGGAGTCGGGCCGAGCATTCCCGCCCCGTCGCAAGGGTATCTACCCACGCTGCTGACCGCGGCCCAGGAGCGGAACGAGCGCGAGAACCTCCGCGCCCTGACCGCGTACCTCGCCCTGTACCGCGAATTCCAGGGCCGCGGCGACTTCTCCGAGCTCCAGGTAGGCCAGGTGGAGCAGCAGATCCTGACGAGCCAGCAAGCCCTACTCCAGCGGCGGCAGGACCTGCAGAATGGTCTCGACCAGTTCAAGCTCCAGCTCGGCGTCCCGACCCGCCTGCCGTTGGACCTCGACGACGAGCCGATGACACCGGTCCGCGACATGCTCCGGGAGTTCACGCGGGCACAAGACCAGTACCTCTCCCTCCGGAGCGAGACCGACCTGTTCCGCGCGCAGTTCCAGGTCCCCCTCCAGGCCCTGGCCGGGAGCATGATCGCGCCGATCCCCATCGACGTGCCGCTCCGGGCCAAGCTCGAGCAGTTGATGTTCAATTCGCCGATGACCCGCGAGACGAAACGGTTCCGGAAGGTGATTCCCGGCCGGTGGGACCGCTGGCGGCAGCTAACGACGGAGCAGATTCGGGCGGAGGTCAGGCGGCTGGCCGAGGAGGTCCGGGAGCTGGAATTGCGCCAGGCCCGGCTGGAGATTCGCGGCGAAAAGCTGCCGGCCGACGAGCAGGCCCGGCTGGACGCCCTGGGCCCGGAGATCGCCCTCGCCCAATTCGAATTGTCCCTGCGGGCGTTTGAGGCCGGACGGCAGAAGAAGGGGCTGACGGCCCGGGAGGCCGCGGCCCTGTATGAGGACGCCGTCAACGACTTCATGCGCGTCATGAACGAGGCCCGGGTCGAGCGGCGTCGGCTCCTTCGCGAAAGCTGGCCGAAGCTACCGCCCGTGTGCGTTGACAGCGCCGACATCCTGCGCGAAGACCTCGACCGGGCCCAGACCGTGGCCGCCCAGGCAGCTCTTTCGGACCGGCTCGACTTAATGAATTCCCGGGGCCTCACCGTGGACGCGTGGCGGCGGATCACGGTCGCCGCAAATTCTTTGCTCGGCGTGCTCAACGTCGGCTATAATTTCGACACGCCTTCCACCCCGAACGCGAATGAGCCGTTCGCCCTCGGCGGATCTCGCAGCCGCCACCAGCTGGTCATCAACGGCGAGTTGCCCTTGGTCCGGCGGGCGGAGCGAAACCAGTACCGGACGGCCCTGATCGCCTACCAACGCGCCCGCCGGAACTTGCAAGCGACCGAAGACTTCGTCCTCAACGACGTGCGGACGGACCTGCGCGCCCTCAGGGTGCTGGCGGAGAACTTCCGGATCCAGCAGCGGGCCGTCGAGGTCGCCTACGACCAGGTGGAGAATTCGCTCGATGTGTTGCAGGCCCCGCCGCAGCCGGAGGCGGGCGGGGCCGCGGCCCCCGGCCGGGCGGCCGCCCAGGGCCAGCAGCAGGCAGCCAATGCCGCCTCGTTGACGCAGCAGCTGCTGTCCGCCCAAAATTCGCTACTGCGGGCCCAGAACGGCCTTTATACCGTCTGGGTGCAGTATTTGATCGCCCGCATGACGTTCTACCGTGACATAGAGCGACTTCCGCTCGACCCTCGCGGAGTCTGGATCGATGAGCCTTGCTCCCCCACCGCCGTCGAACCCGAAACCCTCCCCACCCCCGGCCCTCGCCAAGATCCCGCGGCTGGACGATTCGCCGACCTCCGGGCCGCCGGAGATCGGTAGCGGCCCGGGCCGAAAGTTCCCAACTACGCTTGTGTTGATCGGCGTCGGCGCGGCCGTCCTCGCGGGGGCCGTCGGCCTGTACGCATTCACCAGCCGGTCGGCCGGAAATCGACCGGACCTGTTGTTGCACACGGTCAAGAACGAGGACCTCGACCTGACCGTGGTCGAGCGCGGGAACCTCGAATCCGCCGACAACCGCGACATCATCTGCAAGGTAAAGGCCGGCTCGAAGGGGACCTACGCGGCCACCATCAAATGGGTGATTGACGACGGCACCCTGGTCCGCAAGGCCCAGCCGATCATGATCCTCGACTCGTCCTCATTGGAAGACAACTACCGGGCCCAGAAGATTCAGGTGGACAAGGTCCAGGCCGACTGGGTGAAAGCCGAGCAGGACTACAAGATCACCCTCAGCACCAACGAAAGTGCCATCGAGACCGCCCGGACGGCCATCACCCTGGCCGAACTCGACCTCGAAAAGTACGTTGGCTTGCCGAAGGGGACGCTCAGCAATCGCAAGCGGGAGGAAGCCCGGGCCCTCCTGACCGAGTTGGAGATGGACCTGGAGTCGTTCCTCCAGCGTCACAAGGCGCAGTTTCCTGATGCCTCCGGGGAGTTTCATCAGTCGCTCAACGACCTGGTCGGCCAGATCGAGTTGGCCAAGGCAGACGTGGAAATGTCGGCGGACCGGCTGGCGTACTCCAAGCGAATGGAGTTGAAGGGTTACCTGTCACCGGCCCAGGTGCAGGCGGACGAATCCCGGCTGGCCGGGGCGAAGGAAACGCTGAAAAAGCTGGAAACGAATAAGTCGCTCCTTCGGACCTTTCAGGCGCAGCGGTCGGTCAAGGACTTTTCCGGCAAGGTCCAGGAGGCGTGGCGGGCGTACGACCGGGCGGTTAGCGAGGCCATCGCGAAGGAAGTACAAGCGGAAGCCACTCGCCGGACCTCTCGGTCGGTCTACCTCCAGGAAGAGGAAAAGCTCAAGGAGATCGAGGAGCAGATTCAGGAGTGCAAGATTACGGCCCCTCAGGACGGGATGGTCGTCTACTACATCCCGGAGTCGAGCCGGTGGAGCCAGTCGGAGCGTGGGCTGATCCAGCAGGGCGCTTCCGTTCAGGAAGGCCAGAAAATGATGCGGATCCCGGACCTGAACAAGATGCAGGTCGCCACCCGCGTCCACGAGGCGATGGTGTCGCGGATCCGCGGCGACGACCGCCGCTCGACCGGGGTCCACGAGTCGGTCCAGGCCGCCCTGATGCTCAACCTGAGCCCGCTCAACGCCCTGTTGTCCCAGCACGACGAGCTGGTGGAAAGGCAGCGCGCGGAATACCTGGCCAACGAGTATTACGAATCCGCTCGGGGCATGCCGGCGTCGGTCCGCGTGGACGCGTTCCCGGAGCGGCCGCTCAAGGGGCACGTCCGGACGGTCGCCACGGTCGCATCTGCGACCGACTGGATGGCCTCGGACGTCAAGGTCTACTCGACCATTGTCGCGATCGATGAACCGCTGCCCGGACTGAAGCCGGGCATGAGCGCGGAGGTCACGATCCACGTCAACAGCACGCTGGAGGACGTCCTGGCGATCCCGGTGCAGGCCGTGGTCGGCGGGGCGGAGAGCGGGCGGACGCGGAAGGTGTACGTAATGACCGCGACCGGGCCCGAGGAGCGGGAGATTCAGATCGGCCTGTCGAACGAGAAGATGGCGGAGGTCAAGTCCGGTCTGCAGGCGGGCGACCAGGTTGTGGTGAACCCGAAGGTGCTCGTCGGCAACTCGGCCAAGACCCGCGAGGACATGTCGGAGCCGGGGACGAAGGGCAAGGGCTTCAAAGGCAAGGGCTTCGGCAAGGGCGGCGGGCCGGAAGGTGGCGCCCCAGGTGGCGCCCCGCCGGGCGGAGGTGCCCCGGGCGGTGGGAATGGTGGCGGCTTCGGCAAGGGAGCGCCGCCGGCAAAGCAATAATCAAACAAGGGAATAGGTCTTATCGGTCCTGTGCGTCCCATAGGACCGATAAAACCTATTCCCACCCGACCCCCGACTCCTGAGCATGTCCGCCATCGTCCGCGTCCGTGACCTCGTCAAGAACTACTACCTCGGGGCGGTCACGGTCAACGTCCTCAAGGGCATTGACCTGGAGATCGAGGAGGGGGACTTCGTCGCGCTGATGGGCCCGTCCGGGTCCGGCAAGTCCACCCTGATGAACATCCTCGGCTGCCTCGACCGGCCGACGTCCGGGGATTATTACCTGAGCGGCCGGAACGTCGCCCACCTGAGCGACGACCGACTGTCGGATGTCCGCTGCCGCTATCTCGGGTTCATTTTCCAGTCGTACAACCTGTTGCCGCAGTACACGGTGGTGGAAAACGTTGAATTGCCGCTGATGTACCAGGGGATTCCGCTCAACGACCGCACGCGGCAGCGGTGCGTCTCCCTGGCCGGCATGGTCGGACTCGGCGACCGGCTGAATCACCGGCCGCTGGAACTCTCGGGCGGGCAGCAGCAGCGCGTCGCCATCGCCCGGGCTCTAGTGAACGACCCGCACGTGATCCTGGGCGACGAGCCGACCGGGAACCTGGACTCCCGGACCAGCCTTGAGATCATGGAGATGCTCGCCAGCCTGAACAACGCGGGCAAGACCATCATCATGGTGACGCACGAGACCGACATCGCCGCGTGGGCCCGCCGCGTCATCCGGATGCTCGACGGGCGGATCGAGAGCGACGAACGAAACCGGGATTAGGCCACGAATTGTCAAGCGATTATGTTTGCTGGACTAACCAAATTTCGCCGCAACACCAGCCTGGCCTGGCGCAGCCTGTGGCTGCACAAGCTGCGCACGTTCCTGTCCGTCCTCGGCATCATTATCGGCGTCGCGTCGGTCATCTCGCTCTTGGCGTTCGGCAAGGGGTCGATGAAGGAGGCCCTGGAGGCCATCAAGCGGCAGGGGGCGACTAACATCATCGCCCGGAGCCAGAAGCCGCCGGACGACTCGGCCACTGCGACCCGCTCCTTCGTCGCCAACTACGGGCTCACCTACCGCGACTACGAGAAGTTTCAGACGCTGACCGCCATCACTCGCCATGTGCCGATGCGCGTCTTTCCCAAGGAAATCCGGCGGCTCGACCGGATGCACAACGGCCGCGTCGTCGCGACGATTCCGGAATACGTCGATGTGAACAAGCTGGAGCTGGCCGCCGGCCGGTTCCTGATCAACGACGACAGCCGGCTGTTCCGAAACGTGGCCGTCCTCGGCGCACTGACCGCGGACAGGCTATTCCCGTTCGACGACCCGCTCAACGAGACGGTGGTGATCAGCGGGCACGAATTCCAGGTGATCGGGATCATCAAGGAGCGGATGCCGACGGGCGGAACTGGCGGCAGCCAGGCCGCGGAGGACTTCAACAGCGACGTCTACATCCCGCTGTCCACGTCGCGGCGGCGACTCGGCGACATCATCGTCCAGCGGACGACCGGGTCGCGCGGGGCGGAGAAGGTGGAGTTGAGTCAGGTCACGATGACCATAGACGCCAACGTGGACAACCCGGAGGAGCGGAAGAAGGTCAAGGCGGCCGGCGAGCTGATCAAGGACATCCTGGAGCGATCGCACGCCAAGAAGGACTGGGCCGTGACCATCCCGCTCGACCAGCTCGAACAGGCGGAGGACACGGAGAAGAACTTCGAGCGGCTCTTGGCCCTGATCGCGTCGATCTCGCTGTTGGTGGGCGGGATCGGAATCATGAACATCATGCTCGCGACGGTGACCGAGCGGACCCGGGAGATCGGCATCCGCCGGGCCCTCGGTGCCAAGCGCCGCGACATCATCTTCCAGTTCCTGATCGAGGCGGTGGTGCAGACGTCGATCGGCGGCCTGCTGGGGATCGCGACCGGGATCGGGATCGTCTACGGGGTGCCGGCGCTGGTCCAGTGGTGGTATGCGACGCCGGTCCCGGCGGTGTTGCAGGTGAAGCCGATGGTAATCTCGTTCTTCGTCGCGGCGGGGATTGGGGTCTTATTTGGGCTCTACCCGGCCTGGCGCGCCGCCCAGCTCGACCCCATTGAGGCATTGCGGCATGAGTGAGTGGTGCCATAGGACGTAAAGGACGTATGGGTCCTATAGGTCCTATTGGAGAAGCCGCCACCCACCCCTCTCCTTACACCTTCGGCTCCCACCCCTTCGCGTACTCGCGCGTCCACAGCTTCATCGCGTCGGCGTCGTCCTGAATCTTCCCGTCCTTCGGGTCGCACTTCAGCGCCCGGCCGGTCCGGTGCGCGATGTTGCCGAGGTGGCACAAGAGCGTGCTCTTGTGACCCTCCTCGATCTCGCTATTGAGCGGGGTGTCCTCGCGGATCGCGGAGAGCCAGTTGTTCAGGTGATCGTTCATGTTCGTCTTGGCCGCCGGGTGCTTGCTCGTCTCCTTGCCCTTCGGGTCGTGGATCGAGTACCCGCCGTCCTTGAGCACCATGCTGCCGTTCTCGCCATAGAAGATGATGTCAAACGCGGCCCCGCCGGGGGCCGTGTTGCAGCTCAGCCCCTCCCACGTGATCAGCTTCTTCCCCTCGAACTCGAACCCGACCGTGTGCGTATCCGGCGTCTCCTGGTCGTCGTCGTACCGGTACCGGCCGCCGGCGGACGTGACGCGGACCGGATAGTCGACCCCCAACCCCCACCGGCAGACGTCGTTCGTGTGCACGCCGTTGTTCCCCAGCTCGCCGTTGCCCCAGTGCCAGAACCAGTGCCACTTGTAATGCAGGTAGTTGTCCTTGAAGGGCCGGTGCGGGGCCGGGCCTTCCCAGAGTTCGTAGTTGAGCTCCTTGGGCGGGTCGGTGAGCTTGCCCGTGCCGGTCGGCGGGCGGTTGTTGAAGTACCACGACTTGGCCAGGTACGCCCGGCCGAGGATGCCGTCGCGGACTTTCTTCGTCGCCTCGATGTAGTGGCCAAAGCTGCGGCGCTGGTTACCCATCTGGACGTGCCGCTTGTGCTTCCGGGCGGCCTGGACGAGTAGCTCCCCCTCTCTAGGGTTGTGACTGCACGGCTTTTCCACGTACACGTGCTTGCCGGCCTGACACGCGAGGATCGCCGCGATCGCGTGCCAGTGGTTGCAGGTCGCGATGATGACCCCGTCCACGTCCTTGTCCTCGAGGATGCGCCGGAAGTCCGCGGCGGTCTTCGGCGCCTTTTTGGCCACTTTTTCAACCGCCTTGCCGGCCGCGTTCATCCGGTCCTCGTCCACGTCGCAGACGTACCCGACCGTGCAATCCTGCAGGGCCGCAAACATGCGACAGTGCTCGGTCCCGCGCCCGCCGGTCCCCATGACCCCGACCGTGACCCGGCTGCCGTCGATGGCCCGGGCCGGATTGGCGAAGGTCGCGGCCACGGCCGCGGAGGCGAGGAACGTTCGGCGGCTCATCGGGTCGGTCATGGGAGAGGCTCCGGGGGTCTTTTGCGAATTTGGTTGGCGCGCTCGACGAGCGCCTCGCGAATCTCGGGCGGGAGGAACTTACTCAGGTCGCCGCCGAGCATGGCGATCTGCCGCAGCAGCGAGCTGCTCACGTGCGAATACTCTTCCTTGGCCATCAGGAAGACGGTCTCGATCTGCGGGTCGAGGTTCAAGTTCATGAGCGACATGGTGAACTCGTAATCCATGTCGCTCAGACTGCGCAGCCCGCGGACCATGATCATGGCCCCGACGTCGCGGACGAACCGCACTGCCAGATCGGTGAACGGCCGGACGCTTACGTTCGGGAAGCGCGTCGTCACCGTGCGGACCAGCTCGACCCGCTCCTCGAGAGAGAAGAACGTGGCCTTGTCCGGGTTGATGCCGACCCCGACGATCAGCTCGTCCACCATCCGGCTGGCCCGCTCGATGATGTCCAGGTGCCCGAGGTGGATCGGGTCGAACACACCAGTGTAGACAGCCCGCCGCGAGCTGAGTTGGTTCATGAGGCCAGCACCTGGAGGAACCGGTCGATCTCCTCGACCGTGTTGTATGCGTGCGGGCTGACCCGGAGTCGCCCGCCGCGGACGTTGACGACGATCCCTGCGTCCTTACACCGGAGCATCAGCTCCTTGGGGTCGCGACCGGGGGTCAGGAGCGACACGATCCCCGACTTCTCCGCGGGCGCACGACTGCTAAACACCTCGGTACCCACCGACGGCGCCTTTTCGCACAGGTAGTCTGTCAATTCGAGCACCCGGGCCGCGATTGGCTCGATGCCGGTGTCGAGCAAGAGTTGCAGGCTCGCGCCCATGCCCGCGATCGCGCCGGCGTTCACCGTCCCGCCCTCCCACCGGCCGGCGTGCGGCTTCAACCGAAAGTCGATGGTCCCGAAATCCTGCCAGTTGACCACGCTGTGCCACCCGACGCCGGTGGCATGTAGTCGGTCCACCCACTCTCGGCGGATGTATGCGATCCCGGCCCCCTCCGGCCCGAGCATCCACTTGTGACTGTCCGCGGCCAGGGCGTCGATCGGCAGCTGCTGGACGTCCATCCGGAAGACGCCCAGCGTCTGGATCGCATCGACGAAGAAGAACACGCCGCGACTCCGGCACAACTCGCCCAGGGCGGCCAGGTCATTGCGATACCCACTCCCGTACTCGACCGAGCTGAGGGCCAGGACGCGGGTGCGCCCGTCCATCGCGGCGCGGATGTCGTCGATGGCGACGCGGTTGCCGCGACTCGCGACCGCCCGGTACTCCACGCCTTTGTCCCGTAGGTTGATCCACGGGTATTGGTTCGACGGGTACTCCTCCGCGGCGGAGACGACATTGTCCCCCGGCTTCCACGGGAACCCTTCCGCGACGATGCCGATCCCGTGCGTGGTGCTGCCGACAAAGCAGACGTCGAGCGGGTCGGCGTTGAGGAGCCGACCGGCCAGCTTGCGCGTCTCCTCGACGCGCTGGGCCCACGGGTGGTACGAGGTGACGCCGTTCAAGGCCTTGTCGTCGGCCCATTCGCCGAGGACGTTGGCGCAGTCGGCCGGCGGCGGGGCGACGGCGGCGTGGTCGAAGAACGCCCAGCGGGCGGTGACCGGGAAGTGGTCGCGGAAGGCCTGCCAGTTCATACCCGGTGAATTGTCTGCCCCCGCGGGGGGCCTTACAATCGAAAAAGCCGAGGGGGCCTATCCCGGAGAACCGTCGTGCTGGTCTTTCGCGCCCCACAACGAACTGGGTTTGAGTTGACGTGGAGTGTCTTCGGGATCCGCTTTCGCGTCCTGCCGTCGTTCTTCCTATTCTCCGCCCTGTTGGCTTGGATCTTCATCCGCCCGTTCTTTCCGGACACCCGCACCCTGCTGGTCGGGATCGCCGTGGACGTGGCGTGCATCTTCCTGGCCCTCGCCTTCACGGAGTTCGTCCAGGGGCTCGTGTACAAGTCGTACGGGTTGCGGAGCACGGTGGTAATCCAGGAGCTGGGCGGCGGGATTTACCCGGAGGCCGAGCCGCCACTCCGGATCCAGCGGATTGTGGTGGCCCTGTCGAGTCCGGCATCGAGCTTCCTGCTGTTCGCCCTGGTGTACTACTCCAATCAGGAGTACGCCTGGCGTGACCTGTCGCCGTACGCTAGCTTCGCGTACCTTATCCTGTACGTGATCACGCTGTTCTGGGGCATCATCGGGTTCCTTCCTATCTTCCCGTACCCCGGCGGCCGAGTGATGCTCGAGGTGCTCACCTTCTTTTCGCCCCGGTACGGCATCCAACTGACGCTCGTCATTTCGATCCTGCTCGGACTGGTGCTCCTTGTCGACACGGCGCTCTTGCTCGTGCGCAACGAATCGTACATCCCGTTCTTGAATCAACTACACCCGTATACGCGAATCCTACTGGCCGTCTTCTTCGCCCTGGCGACGATCCGGAACTGGCAGCTCTTGCAATCGTTGCGGTATCGCGAACCGGCTTACCGGACCGACGCCGACGAGTACGACGACCGCCGGCCGTGGGAGCGATAGGCATTTCCCGGGAGGGGTGACCCATGCCCTCCGCCGAGGAGCGAGCGTTCTTCGACCGCATCCGCGACGAGCCGAACGACGACGGCCCGCGGCTCCTCTACGCCGACTGGCTCGACGACAACGGCCAGTCCGACCGGGCCGAGTTCGTCCGCTTGCAATGCGCCCTCGCCCGCCTGCCGGACGACGACCCGCGCCGGCCCGACCTGCGCGAGCGCGAGCGGCAGCTCCTCGAGGCCAACGAGGCCGCCTGGACCGCGGGGATCACTCCGCTCGTCACCGCGTGGGTCTTCCGCCGGGGAGTGATCGACAGCGTGTCGGTCGAGGCGACCAGCTTCCTCGACGGCGGCGACGCCCTCTTCGCGTTGGCCCCGGTCCGCAAGGTGCGGTTCCCGGGCGTCGGCGACCGCCTTCCGCGACTGGCCAAATCGCCGCTGCTGCGACTCGTGCGTGAGCTGGACTTCTCGGGTAACGACCTCGGCAATCGCGGGCCGACGCTCCTGGCCCGATCGCCGCACCTGGAGCGGCTCGACGCCCTTGACCTGAGCTTTACCGAGTTGGGGGACCGCGGACTCGCGGCCATCGCGGGCGCGCCGGTGTTCGGGGCGTTGCGGTCATTGCAAATCAATGACGACACGCGGATCGGCGGGCCCGGGATCCGGGCCGTGGCCGAGTCGCCGCACCTGACCGCCCTGGCCGAGCTGGACGTGAGCGGCAACGGCCTGTCGAACGTGGACCTACAACCCCTGTTCGACGGCCCGCCGGCTCACCGGCTCGTGCGATTGGTACTGCCGACGAACCGGCTGGGCGACGCGGGGACGGCCGCGTTCGTCGCGTCGCCGGTGTTCGCGCGGATGGCCGAGCGCGATCGGATGATCGACCTGCGTCGCGTCGAGATGGGGCCCGCGGGGGCCCGGGCGCTGGCCGCGTCGCCGGCGTTAGTGCAGGTCGAGGCCCTCGACCTCGAGGGCAACGCGCTGGGCGATGCCGGGCTCACCGCACTCGCCGAGTCGCCGTACCTGACGCAATTGCGCGTCCTGTCGCTACGCGAGAACCGCATCAGCGACGACGGCGTCCGGGCGCTGGCCCGGTCGCCGCTCATGGAGACGCTCCGCGTCCTCGACCTGACCGG
>DATFWZ010000057.1:0-5384 GCA_035258765.1 Gemmataceae bacterium | reverse complement strand
AACCAGGTGTCCCGACTCGTGCAGGCCCACTGTGTCGAGTGCCATCACAAGAACGGCATCGCCCCGTTTTCGCTCGAGACCTTCAAGGACGTGGCGGCTCACGCCGGGCAGATCAAGAAAGTCGTCGCGAATGGCACCATGCCGCCGTGGTTCGCGGCCCCGCCCGCGAAGGGGCCGTCGCCGTGGGTCAACGACCGGTCGCTCGCGAAGGCCGAGAAGGACGACCTGCTCGCCTGGCTCAACGGCGACCGGGCCGAGGGCGACAAGGCCGACGCCCCGCGGCCGCGCACGTTCGACCCGGACTGGAAGATCGGCAAGCCGGACGCGATCGTGAAGCCGTCCAAGCCGGTGAACGTCAAGGCGGAAGGGATCATGGACTACCAGAATGTCTTCGTGGAGACCGACTTCGCGGAGGACAAGTGGGTGCAGGCCCTCGAAGTCCGCCCGACCGCCCGGCAAGTGGTTCACCACGTCCTGGTGTTCGTCATCCCGCCGAAGAAGGAGGGCGAGAAACCTTCAGCTTTCGACGCCGTCGCCCGCGACGAGCGGCAGGGATACTACGCGATCTACGTCCCCGGCAACTGCACGCTCGTCTACCCGGAGGGCTTCGGCAAGCGGTTCCCGAAGGGGTCGAAGGTGCGGTTCCAGATCCACTACACCCCGAACGGGACCGCGACCGAGGACGCGACCGAGCTCGGGATGATCTTCGCGAAGGAGAGACCAAAGTACGAGGTCCACGTCGCCGGGGTCGTGAACCCGGCGCTGTCCATCCCGCCGGGAGCGGAGAACCACGCGGTGCCGTCCCTGTTGCCCGTGCCGTTCGACGCCAAGATCATCGCCTTCCTGCCGCACATGCACCTTCGGGGCAAGGCCTTCCGCTACGAGGTCGCGCCGAAGGGCGGGAAGTCCGAAGTCCTCCTGGACATCCCACGCTACGATTTCAACTGGCAGCTGCGGTACGAGTTCGTGGAGCCGCGGCTGGTGCCGAAGGGGAGCATCCTCTGGGCGACCGGCTGGTACGACAACAGCGACAAGAATCCCGCCAACCCTGACCCGACGAAGACGGTCAAGTGGGGCAAGCAGACGTACGACGAGATGATGCTGGGGTACGTCGAATACTACCGGCCCTGACTTCTGGCGAATCTGGAATGCCCCGCCGTGCTCTAACCCGTTGTCCGGCATGCTACAATCGGAATAAACCCCCGGGCTTGCCGAAGTTGTCCCACCCGCCCGCCCGCCTCCCGGTAGGGTCGCGCCAGCCCCCAAGACCCGCCGGCCGAACCGGTTGCGCGACACCCGGCCGTCGCCCGCGGGTTGAAAACCGTAGCGCGTGCCGTCATAACGGGAGTAGCCACCCTCCCCCGCCAACCGCACCCCTTTATCCGCCAGGAGTGGCCCGTCGCCATGCGTTTCTGCCGTCCGCTCGCCCTGCTCGGGGCCCTGCTGTGGGCCGGCCTGGCCGCCGCCGACCCGGCTGCGAAGTCCATTCCCGAACCACCCGCCGCCGTCTCCAAGGCCGCCCCGGAGTCGATTGACGACCTGAAGGCCTTTCAGGAGCAGACCCGGGCCGTTCTGGACAAGGTCATCCCGGCCACGGTCTGCCTGCGCGTCGGCCAAGCCTCCGGGAGTGGCGTGATCGTGTCGAAGGACGGGCTCATCCTGACCGCGGGTCACGTGTCCGGCGAACCCGGCAAGAAGATCAAGGTCGTCCTCCACGACGGCAAGACGGTCGAGGGGGAAACCCTCGGCTTCGGCCCCGCGATCGATAGCGGCATGGTCAAGATCACCGGCGGGGGCGAGTGGCCCTACGTCGAGGTCGGGGCGGCCAAGGACCTGAAGCCGGGCCAGTGGGTGATCGCCACCGGACACCCGGGCGGGTACAAGAAAGGTCGAAGCCCGGTCGTCCGCGTCGGCCGCGTCGGGCTCCGGAGCGACACCGTCGTCCAGACCGACTGCACCCTCGTCGGCGGCGACTCCGGCGGCCCGCTCTTCGACATGACCGGCAAGGTGGTCGGCATCCACAGCCGGATTGGTATGCCGATCGTGGCCAACATCCACGTCCCGTCGGACACATACAAGGAGACGTGGGACGACCTGGTCAAGGGCGAGATCGTCGGCGTCAGCCCGTATTTCGGCGTGACCCAGGACGACATGGCCAAGGACTGCAAGCTCGCGGCCGTCACCCCGCGATCGCCGGCCGCGGACGCCGGGCTCAAGGCCGGCGACGTCATTACCAAGTTCGCCGGCAAGGACGTCGCCAGCTACGACGACATGGTCAAGGTGCTCCAGGCCCAGAAGCCGCTCGCCCAGGTGCCCGTGGAGGTGCTCCGCGGCGACGAGGTGAAGGAGCTCAAGGTCAAGATCGGCTGGCGGCGGAAGTAATCGCCGCGGGCCGCACGGATCGGACACACACTACCTCCCGACTGTCATGTTCAAGCGATACTTCATTCCCGCCCTGGTCGTCGTTGCCGTTGCCATCCCCGCCCACGCCCAGCGCGGCCAGAACCCGAAGTCCAACCTCCCGGCCAAGAGCACGCCGGCCTTCCTGGCCCTCTTCAAGCCGACCGCCGAAAAGGCTGGCAAGAGCACCGTCCGTGTCCTGGTTGATGGGAAGGACGCGGCCTTCGGGGCCGTCGTCTCCGACGACGGGTACATCCTGACCAAGGCCAGCGAGGTCCACACCGGGCGGGTGTCGGTCAAGACCGGCGACGGCCGCGACTTCGACGCCAAAGTGACCAGCACCAGCGAGACCTTCGACCTGGCCGTCCTCAAGGTGGACGGGACCGGGCTGGTCCCGGTCGAGTGGTCCGCCAGCTCGATGGCCCCGGTCGGCAACTGGGTGGCCATCCCCGGCGCCGGGGGCGACCCGGTGGCCGTTGGGGTGGTGAGCGTCGCGTCGCGGACCTTGCCGCCGCCGTACGGGGCCCCGCGAATCCCGACCGAGAAGAGTGGGTTCCTCGGCGTCGTCCTCGACCTCGAAGCCGCCGAGGCCAAGATCGATCGCGTGAGCGAGGGCAGCGCCGCCGAGAAGGCCGGCATCAAGCCCAAGGACGTCATCGTCTCCGTGGACGGGCAGGAGATCGTCAACCAGGAGTCGCTGATCAACACCCTGCTCGGCTACCGGGCCGGGGACAAGGTCACGATCCTGCTGGAGCGCGAGGGCAAGCGGATGGAGCTGACCGCGACGCTCGGCAAGCGGCCGGCCGACCTGATCCCGCCCAAGGGCAAGGGCGGCAGCCGCGGCGACTTCCAGAACCGCATGGGCAGCGACCTGAGCGACCGGCGGACCGGCATCCCGACGTTCCTCCAGACCGACGCGGTCGTCAAGCCAACCGACTGCGGCGGGCCGATCGTGGACCTGGACGGGCACGTGATCGGCCTGACCATCGCCCGGGCCGGGCGGACCGAGAGCCATGTCATCCCGTCGGAGAGGGTGAAGGCGCTGCTGCCGATCCTCCTGGCCGCGAAGCCGGATGCCAGCCCGTCGGAGCGGGTGGACGCGGCCCGCGGAGCGCTGGCCAAGGCCGAGGCCGACAAGCTGCCGTCCGACGTGGTCGGCGAGGCGAGGCGGCTGCTGCAGGCCGCGATCGCGGACGAGAAGTGGTGGAAGGAACACCCGCTTGAGCAGGGCCCCGCTCCGCGTGAATTCGAGCGCGGGCCGGCACCGCGGACGGTCGAAAAGTAGGTCAAGTAAGGGAGGTCCACTAGGCGAGCGGGGGCTGATAGCCCCCGCTTCGCTTTTTGATGGCCTCAGGGCCCGATGTCCCCGTCCAACCGCTCGTACGTCAGCACCTCCCGCGGCATCACGTCGATCCGCTCGCGCACCGGCCGTTCCCACAAGGAAAATGAGCTGGTATGCGTCTCGCGAACAATGCGCAGGAGTTCCGCCCACGTCACGCCCTCGTCCTCCGGGTCCGGCGCCGCGGCCGGCATGTGTGCCGGGGCCCCCGGCTCCGGGATGAACTGCACCACATCGGCTCCGCCCGGCGTGAACTCTTCCGGCTCCGGGGCCGGCTCGTAGGCCCGGGCCAGGTCGATCACCTCCATCAACTTGACTGGCGTGGCGTCCTTCGATTCGTCGGCCGTCACCGCGCTTGCGGCGACCGCGATCGGCATTGTCGCCGCCGGCTCCGGCCGGCCGAAGTACCACGCGGCCCCGCCGAGCGCCACCGCCCCACATCCGAACACGATCCACCGCAACATGGGCTTTCCTCCCCGGAGTTCCAAGGTTGTCGGCGGCCTCATAACGTCCGGCATCGCTCGCGGCCAGCCCAGTTTTCTTCATCCCCCCTCTCCGCTTCGGAGAGGGGGACCAGACATGAGACGGATTCGGGCTGCGCCTCCCCCTTTGCACCACCGCAACGGGCTGATACCATCAGCAGTTCCGCGGACCCGCCTCCTGCCGGACCCCTTCCATGCCGCTGGCCGTTGCGTATGTCCAGGACCTCAACCCCCTGGACAGTCGAATCCTCTCCACAGTCGTCGCCGCCCTCCCGGTCCTCGTCCTCTTTTACCTGCTGGTCGGCCGGCGCTGGCTGGCCAGCGCCGCCGGGGCCGCCGGGGCCGCGACCGCCATCCTCCTCGCCTGGCTCGCCTACGGTATGCCCGCGGAGATGGCCGGCTGGGCCTTCGTTCACGGCGCCGTGTTCGGCCTCTTGCCCATCGGCTGGACCGTCTTCGCCGCGATGCTCCTCTACAACCTGACCGTCGAGACCGGCCAGTTCGCCGTCATCCGCCGGTCGATCGCCGGGCTGAGCAAGGACGCCCGCGTCCAGGCCATCCTGATCGGGTTCTGCTTCGGCGCGTTCCTCGAAGGCGCCGCGGGGGCCGGGTCGCCGGTCGCCATCTGCGGCGCCATGCTGGTCGGGCTCGGCGTACCGCCGTTGCGAGCCGCGGTCATCTGCCTGCTCGCCAACACCTCCCCGGTCTGCTACGGCGGCCTCGGCGTGCCCATCCTCACCCTCTCGAGCGTTACGGGCATCCCGCCGGAGCGGATCAGCGTCATGTGCGGGCACCAGCTCCCATTGTTGTCGTGCCTGATCCCCCTCTACATGGTCAAGATCATGTGCCCGTGGCGGCAGACGCTGGCTGTCTGGCCGGCCCTCGTGGTCGGGGGCGGGTCGTTCGCGCTGTTCCAGTTCACATTTGCGACGATGCACTCGTGGGGCCCGAACTTCCCGGCGCTGTGGCCAATGACCGACATCGGCGGGGGCATCTTCTCCCTCGTCGTCCTGGCCGTGTTCCTGAAGTTGTGGAAGCCGAAGACGGAATGGCGGTTCCCCGAGGAGCGAAACGGGACGAACCTAAACGGAAACGAACCGCAGCCGTTGGCCTGCGAACCGCCGTACGGCGAGGAACTAGCCGCCGCGTTCCAGGTCCCGAAC
>DATFWZ010000056.1:0-5103 GCA_035258765.1 Gemmataceae bacterium | reverse complement strand
GTCCCGTCATGGTCCCCTCCCGCCCTCGTCTGTCCCGTGGCTTCACGCTGATCGAGCTGTTGGTGGTGATTGCGATCATCGCCATCCTCATCGGCCTGCTCCTGCCCGCCGTCCAAAAAGTCCGCGAGGCCGCCGCACGGGTCAAGTGCCAGAACAACCTCAAGCAGTGGGGGCTGGCCCTGCACAACTACCACGACGCGCTCGGCCGGTTCCCGCCGGCCGGCCGGGACTACGCGTGGTGCACCGCCACCTCCGCCGGGCCGGCCCACGCCCAGTCGCTCAACGTGAGCGGGCTCTTGCTGCTGATGCCCTACGCCGAGCAGGAGAGCATCTTCCGGATGTACGTCCCGACCCTGGCGATGCAGAACTACCGGGTGGCGCCCAACACCCTGGCCGGCGGGGGCGGGCCGATCAACGCCAACAACGCCGCCATCGGGGCCATGTCGCCGCCCCTGATCCGGTGCCCGAGCGACCCCGGCGACCCGCTCCTGCCGTACTCCACCGCCGGGCACTACACCATCGACAACACGAACCCCAACCTCCGCGGGGTGAAGACGAACTACGACTTCTCGGTCCAGTACTGGTCGTGGGACTGCGATGCCTGGTCCCGGACGGCGCCGAGCGTCCGCCGGATCTTCGGGGAGAATAGCAACTCGTCGATCGCCAGCGTCACCGACGGGACCAGCAACACGGTCGCGATGGGCGAGACGACGCTGGAGAACGCGAACGGCACCTGCCCGGCGTGGGCGTACCGCGGGTGGGTGATGATCGGGGTGGACATCGCCCCGGACCGGCACGGGGGCGGCATCAACGTCTGGACCTCGAACTGGACCAACCCGCCGGACACCACGCGGACCCAGGTCCCGCGGCCCGGGAAGGTCGGGAGCTGGTCGTGGGCCGGCAGCCTGCACCCGGGCGGGGCCAACTTCCTCTTCGCCGACGGGTCGGTCCGGTTCGTCAACGAGAACACCCCCGGCGCGATCCGCCTGGCGATGGCGACGATGGCCGGCGGCGAGGTGATCCAGAACTAACCGGGCGCGGACACCACCGACCCCGGCGGGCTCCCGCTGGCGACTTACTGAGGACACACCATGCGACGACTGACCTCGCTGGCCCTCCTGGGCGTGGGCCTGGCGGCGGCCGGGTGCGGCGACGGCGGCCCGAAACTCGTCCCGGTGGAGGGCCGCGTGACGCTCGACGGCAAGCCGGTCAAGGAGATGCTGATCAACTTCCACCCGGTCGGGGACACGTACGGGACCGGCGCCAACGCCATGACCGACGCCGACGGCCGGTTCACCCTGATGGACTCGCGGGGCGGGGACGGGGCGTACGCCGGCGAGTACAAGGTGAGCTTCTACCCGGCGCTGGGCCGCAGGCAGGAGGGCGACCCGAGCACCGACGTGGTGAACGACGGGTCGAAGGGCGGGTTCCCGAGGATCTACCTCGACGCGGACAAGTCGCCGCTGCGGACGACCATCCCCGAGGGGGGCGGGACCGCCGAGGTCATCCTCACGTCCTCGGGGAAGGACGCCGCCGTCAAGTTCCAGCCGCGGGGGGGCAGGTGACGCCCCGGCGAAATGACGCGGCGTGCGGGAGCGAGGGCGGACGGGGTCAGGCGCGGTCAGGCGGAGTACAGGTCGGGTCGCAACACGCCGCACCGCCGCCCTGCCGTATCCCTTGCCGGTTCGCCGCTTCTTGACCTCACGCTCCAGGTGCACGCGCAGTGCTTCGAGGTCGGCGTCGGTCAGCTCGGTCCATTTCATCGCGGCCAGCGGGCGGTCGGAACCCAAACCGTGCGCTCGCCCTCGGCGGTCTGCACGACGAGTTCCCTGAAGTAGGTGACGCCCGGGGGCGTCGGGATGTACTCCTCGGCGGCCTTCAGCCGCTCCTGCTCCCGCAACGCCTTCTTGCCCAACTTGAGCTTCTCCTTGCGGAGCCTCTTCCGCCGTCGGCGCTGCCGCTCGGCATCCGTCATGGCTTTCTTCCCGACCGGCTTTCGCCCCATCCTCCGGCCCTCCCATTTCGTGACGCGATGTTGTGACGAGAACGAACCCGCCCGGCAGCATCAGACGCGACACCGCCGGGCGGAAGAGTGGTTGCGGGTCGCGAGTCAACTTGCGACGTTTCCTCGACCGCGCCCACCAGCAACACCCCCGCGAACGCGAACACCCCGCCCTCCGGCGGTGTGCCGGTGCCGGGGTGAGTCGAGGAGGGGCGTTGACCGTGCCGCCGCAGTGCCGGCCGCCGGTCCGGAGTCGCCGGACGCTCGGACGTGACCGCGTGTCTTGCCGCCTATCACGGGCCGTGTTAGCCTGCGGAAAGTCGCTTGCTAACACGGGGCCGCCGCGGGGCGGAATCCATCGCATCGGCTGGTGTGGCGGGGGGATCGGCCCGGCGGGCCCGGCCGTGTTAGCAAGCGGGCTCTTGCAACCTAATCGTGTTAGCCGGCGCCGGCTAATCACTGGTTCGGCGGAGAGCGGAGGGAGTGGCCAACGCGGAAGCCCGGTTCTGGGAGTTGTGCGACCGGGCCACCTGGCACGATGAGGCCCGCTTCCGGAAGGCGCACCGCGAGAACGCCTCGGACGATGAGGTGATTGTGGAGGCCGAGGCGTTCGAGCGGTCGATGGTTGAGATCATCAAGTTCGTGGAGGCGAATCCCGAACACCGCGAGACGTTCGTCCGCTGCTTCTGCGACCTCGTTCAGTGGAAGCGGCTGGCCCCGTTCGATCTGGTCGCGTTCTGCATGCGGCGTCTCCGGTTCCCGGAGATCCCGGAGTTGATCCGCCGCGATGCCGAATCGCACGGCAGGATGTCGGCCTATTACATCGATCACATGAGCCACTGGAGTTCGATCAACCACGCCTATCTCGACGAGGTGTGGGAGAGCGCGGGGCGGTTCGACTTCTATCGGCATGAGGTCGCTGGAGCGAGGCCGAGCGCCGAACCGGGCGCTGCACCTGACCGGGGCGGCATGGAGGCTTTTCGAGATTCATAGCTCACCGAGCCGCCCCGGCAGGTGAGCTTGTTGTTCGGCAGTACCCTGAGAAACGGAGAGGCGTCCCCGGATCGACTGTCTGGTCGAAAGTCTCGCAGGAGCGGATCAGCGTTTGATGAAGCACATGTTTTTCACGCCGCCTGCCTGGGCCAAGTCGAAGCCGGTTACTCTGTCATCCGGCCCCCGGACGAACGAGAGCGTCAGGTTGCCGCCCGGACGGCGGGCTTTGAATGTATCCCGGACCGTCGGCTTCAGGGGGCTGTCGGGCGCATTCCTGGATCGGAGCACGAGCTGGCCGTCTGCGTGTTCAATCCGGTACGTCGTCTGCAACTCATCACTGAAAAAACTGCCTGCAAACTGCTTGAGTTCCTCCGGGGTCGGCGAGGCCAGCTGCACCCGCTTCAGGGGGAACGGCTTCCCTCCCTGCGGCTGGACGCGGACCGCGAGCGGCGAGTCCGCTCCCCCTCCCTGAAACTCGATCTCGAACGGGAAGGACTTGTCGGCGGACCGGAATCGCATGGGACTGAGGGCCTCGGTCCGGTAGGTGGGCGGGGAAAAGACGCCCACGGTGACGAGGAGGCTGCCGTCCTTGGCGGTCAACACCCAAGGGGCGCCGTCCGGGTCCAGGAATGTCCCTTGCTTACCCTCCAGGTCCTGCTTCGTGAGTTGGACGGTAGGCTCCGCGCTCGGTGGCGTCGGGGGCGGTACCGGCCGGAGGGAATCGGCCAGGTAGAGGTCGGCCACCTGGTACGCCAAGCGGTACGCATTAAAGCCTTTGGGTCCGGTCGAGTTGGCGAACACGACGACGGAGAACTGCCGCTCGGGGAACCGCAGGTACATGGACCGGAAACCGCTATAGGCAGATCCCGCATGCCAGACGGTCTTCAGCCCGCGGTATTCGCCCAGGTTCAGCCCCAAGGCGTAGGGGACCGTCTTTCCGTCATTCAACATGCCGGGGGCCAGGAGCTGGTCGAGGAATCCGGGCTTCCCAAGCTTGTCCCGGTAGAGGTTCTGGTCCCACAGCAAGAAATCGCCCACCGTCGTCATCACGCCGCTGTCCCCGACGAATTCCGTCTTGTTCGTCCTGGCCTCCAGCTTGCCGTCGCCGGTCAAGGCATAACCCGCCACGCGGTTCTTGACGATCCGCCCGGCGTCGTCGTGGAAGTGGGTGTGTTCCATCCCGAGCGGCCGGAAGACGTGCTCGTCGGCGTATGCCCGCAAGGACTTGCCTGTGACCCGTTTCACGATGACCGCAAGCAGGCGGTAACCGGAGTTGCTGTAACGGTGTTCGTCCCCCGGCATGAAGTTCAAGCCCTTCTGCCTCGCCAACAATTCGACCAAGTCGTCGTCGCTCAGGCCGTCGTCCCACCAGATACCGGTGAGATGTAACAGCTCGTTGCTGTAATCGCGGATGCCGCTGGTGTGGTGCAAGAGGTGGCGGATGGTGATCCGCTGTCCGTACTCCGGCATCTCCGGCAGGAAGCGGCGGATGTCGTCGTCGAGCGAGAGTGCACCCTCTTGTGCCAGCAGGAGGACGCACGCGGCCGTGAACTGCTTGGCTAGCGAGGCGATGGGGAAGACGGACTTCGTGCTGATCGGGATGTCGTGGTCAAGGTTGGCCATGCCGAACGCTCGCTCGTAGACCAGCTTCCCGTTGTGGATGACGCCCACGACGCAGCCGGGGGAATCGCGCTTGTCCCACGAAGCAACGAGCTGACCCACATCCTGGGACGGCGTGCCCGCGGGCGGCAGGGGCTTTGCGGGGCAATCCCCCCTCGCCGCGGCGGTTGCGGTCACGGAAACGGCGATCGCCGCAATTGTGCAGACCGATTTCTCCAAAGGCATGCGCCACCTCTCCTGTGCTTCACCCGAGTTGGCATGAGGAGCGGCAAGTGCCGACCCCCTCCCGCGTCCGCGCAGACTATCCCCCCGGGGCGAAGCCGTCTTGTACGGAAGCGCTACGCGCTTGTACCGCCCTTGCGCGACCGGCAGGATGCGCGGAACTCGCCGAGAGTCACGCCCATGTGGCGTCTGAAAGTCTTGGTCAGGTGACTCTGGTCCGAGAAACCAGCCGCCAGAGCAATCTCGACGACTCCTTCATCGGACGT
>DATFWZ010000055.1:0-4046 GCA_035258765.1 Gemmataceae bacterium | reverse complement strand
CCGGTGTGATGCCCTCTCACATCCCCCGGATGCCGCAGCCCTTCGCTTGCGACCGTGGCCGGCCGCCACTACATTGGACCAGACCACGTCTGCTTGCCCACGGAGCCGGTCCATGTCCCTGGGAGTCGATCGCGTCTGCGTGATCATCGGCCGGACCCGCCACAAGATGGTCCAGATCGAGCTCGAGGAGGCGGTCAAGCGCGGGGCCCGGTTCATCGAGGTCCGGCTCGACTTCTTCGCCAAGGCGGTGGACTTCAAGCGCCTCTTGCCGCACAAGAAGTGCCCGTGGGTGGCCACCATGCGCCGCCACTCCGACGGCGGCCGATGGAAGGGGGCGGAGGACGAGCGACAAATGGTGCTCCGCCAGGCCATCGTCGCCGGCTTCGACTGGGTGGACATGGAGACGGACGTCGCCGACGACATCCCGCGGTTCCGCGACGTCAAGCGCATCGTCAGTTACCACAACTACACCGAGACCCCGGAGGAGCTGGAGGACATCTACGAGAACATGACCCGGCAGGACGCGGACGTGTTCAAGGTGGTCACCATGGCGCAGCACCCGAAGGACTGCCTGAAGGTGCTGAAGATCCTGCGGTCCGCGAAGAAGCCGACCGTCGGGCATTGCATGGGCGAGATCGGGCTACCAAGCCGGATCCTGTCGCTCAAGTACGGGGCCCCGTTCATGTACGCGGCCTTCAACAAGGAGCGGGGCATCTCCCCCGGGCTGCCGTCGTACGACGAGGTGAAGCGGTACTTCCACGTCCACGACATCAGCCCGGCCACCAAGGTGTACGGTGTGCTCGGCGACCCGGTGGCCCACAGCTTCAGCCCGGCCCTGCACAACCTGATGTTCCGGCAGACCGGGATCAACGCGATCTACCTGCCGTTCCGGGTGCCCCGCGGGGAGCTGACCGAGTCGATCCAGGCGTTCGACTCGGTCCCGGTCAGCGGCTACAGTGTGACCATCCCGCACAAGGAGGCGGCTGCCCACCTGGCGGCCTCGACTGACGAACGCGTCAAGGAAACGGGCGCGGCGAACACGCTGGTGAAGCGCGGCGAGGGGTTCTTCGCGGCCAACACCGACTACGAGGCCGCCCTTGAGGGGCTGCGGCAGAACATGCCGGTCGAGGAGGGCAAGCGCAAGGACATCAAGGGGTGCGGGGCGGTCGTGCTCGGGGCGGGTGGGGCCGCCCGGGCGATCGGCCACGCCCTGCACCGGGCCGGGGCCACCCCGCTCTGGATCGTCGGCCGAAGCGCGGACAAAACCGAGAAGCTCGCGGCTGAAGTGCACGGTAAGGCCGTCGAGTGGGCAGCCCGGCACAACCTCGACTGCACTATCCTGGTCAACTGCACCCCGATCGGCATGCACCCGAACCTGGATGACACTCCGGTCCACGCCGGGTACCTGAAGCCCGGGATGGTCGTCTTCGACGCGGTGTACAACCCGGAGCAGACGCTCCTGATCAAGGAGGCGAAAGCGCGCGGGTGCCAGGTGGTGACGGGGGTCGAGATGTTCGTCCGGCAGGCGGCGATGCAATTCGAGCTGTTCACCGGCAAGAAGGCAGACCGCGAGTCAATGCGCGAGATCCTCCGGCGGGCCCTGTCGCCGTTGAGCTACAAGGACGAGGAGGGCGATGAGACGGAGGAGGAGTTGACGCTGGATTAGCGGCCGGGAAACGGCAAACGCTACTGCTCCTTCTTGGCTTTCTCATCCGCCAGCTTGCGGATCAGCTTTAGGGCCCGCACCCGTTGCGGGTCGGCGGCTGGGTCGTCCAGCTCCATCGCCTCGCGACTGCCGCCCGGGCGCAGGGCGTAGAGCTGGTGTAGCTCCTTCAGTTTGCGACCGAGGTCGGCGCTCGCCGGGATCTCGTACCCGGGGTCGGGACGGATCCCCCAGTCGTCCTCCGGCTTGGAGTCCGGGAACCGTTGCAGGTTCTTCCCGTTCGGCCGCGTGTACATCCCGCCGGTGACCTTGAACGTGTAGCCGGCCAACCCCGGTAGCGAGGTCGGCCATTGGATGCTGGCCTTCCCAAACGTCCGGGTCCCCGCGACCACCGCCCGGCCGTTGTCCTTGAGCGCCGCGACGATCAGCTCGCCGCCGCCGACGGTCTCACCGTTGACCAACAGCAGCACCGGGTAGTTGCCGGCCTTATACTTGATGAGCCCGGCGTCGGCGCGGATCTCCCCGTTTTCCCCCCGGTCCGGGCTGCGGTATTTCATCTTCGCGACCAGACCGCTGTCGAGAAACGTACTGGCGATCTGGGTCGCGGGGTCGATGTAGCCGCCCGGACACCAGCGCAGGTCGAACACCAGCCCGCGAACATGGCCGAGGCCGTGCAGCAGCTCCGAGAGCTGGTCGCCGGAGTCGTTTTCGATCGCACCGAGGCGGACGTAGGCGATCCGGGCGTCGCGATCGAGCCAATAGTCCCAGGTGTTGTCCCACTTACGAGTCACCCCGAAGATCGACTCAGGCGCGAATTCCAGGCGGGCCAGTTGCAGCTTCAATGGCTCCTTGCATCCGGCCCGGTCGATCGCCAGGGATTGCACTCCGGGCTCGGCCTTGTCGGCGCCCGGGCCGTGCAGGGCGGCAAACGCCTCCGCCGCAGTGCGGGCGTCGGCCGCGATTCCATTGACTTCGCGGACAATGTCCCCCGGCCGCAGCCCGGCCTTCTGGGCCGGGGTCCCGGGCTTGACCGTCGCCACGCGGAACGGGACCGGCGGATTCCCGGGCCGGTCCACCTCGCCCGGTACCGCGACGTCCGGCAGCGCGTGCCGGCGCACGGGGAGCGCGCTTGCCTCGCCCTCGAACTCGAATCCGTACGTGTTCGCCGTCGTCGTCCCGTTGAGTACACCGTTCGGCAGTAGGGCCGAGTGCGGGTCGAGGACCTTGGTGAACGCGGAGACCGCGACCACCAGGTCGCGACCGTCGTCGAGGGCTGGCTCACCATGGACCGCGGCCCGGGCTCGTTTCAGGAGTTCGACCCGGGTCGGCTCGTCCTTGGCCGCCCGCAGGTCGCGCAAAAGGGTTTCGGGTCGCGGACGCCGGGCCGCGTCGTAAACGCCGATGACGGCCGCCTCGTAGAGCTCGGCCGCCTTGACCGGACGGACGTACTCCTTGGCGATGACCTGGGCGGCGGCCGCGAGTTGTCGGGCGAACTGGTCGCCGGCTGCCAGGGCCTCGGGGGAGGCTTGTTTTTCGCGAGGCGCGGCGAGCGCCGGGCCAAGGCAGGCGAGGACGGCGAGCGGGGCGAGAGTTCGCGACATCGGGGCGCCCTCCCTCGTGGCGATTCCTTGCTGCCATCGTAAAGTAGGGGCACTGTGCGCCGGAAGGTCAAAACGGGCGGGCCCTCTGCTCTATGGTTGACTCCATGCCGACGCGCGTTCTCCTGATCCGCCACGCTGAGACCGCCCGGCCGGGCGTGTTCCACGGTTACGAGTCAGACACCGACCTCGGACCGCGCGGCTACCGACAAGCCGCTGCCCTTGCCCCGGTCATAGCGAGTTACAACCCGAATGTGCTCATCTCCTCGGACATGCTCCGCGCTCGGCGCACCGCCGAGGCAATCGCCCAAGTGACCGGATTGCCCCTGCGCATCGAGCCGCAGCTGCACGAGCGCAAGGTCGGCGATCTGCAAGGGACTCCGATTTGCGGGGAGTTCGGGGTGTGGCCGGACACGCTGGCAAGATGGGTCGCGGGGGAGACCTGGTACGCGCCGCCGGGGGCCGAATCGTTCGACCAGATCAAAGACCGCGTCATGCCGGTGTGGGGCCGGGTAACCGGGGAAAACCCGGGAAAAACACTGGCGATCGTCGCGCACGGGATCGTCTGTCGCGTGATCCTGGTGAGCGTGCTCGCGGGGTATAATGCGGCCGACTGGCCCCGCCTCGGGCGGCTCCCGAACGCGTCGATCACCGACCTGGTCGGGAGCGGGCGGACCTGGCGGGCCACGCGAATCGGCCACGTCCCTGACGAGGTGCGCAAGGCCCATGAGGCGGAGGAAGTGCGACCCCCCGGCTGACACTCCGGCCGCGCCGGCGGGCGCGCC
>DATFWZ010000054.1:0-14055 GCA_035258765.1 Gemmataceae bacterium | reverse complement strand
GCGACCACCTCCACATCCAAGCCGGTGGCCGTTCGCGCGCCCGCCCCTCAGGCGACGCCGGTTGTGGGCAAGTCCCCGAGGCCAGGCGGTGATGTCGCCAAATTGCCGTCGGGCCCGCCCGCGAAGCTCGGCCAGATTCCCGGAACCGTGACGACTTCAGATGTCGCGGCTCCGCTGATCATCATCCCGCCGAAGCCGGCCGGCGAGGTCCGGGCACCGTCCCCCACTCAACCGGCCGGGGCAACGGTCCGTGTGCCCGACGTTCGACTCGCGACGCTCGGCCTTCCGAGCTCACCTCCTGTCGACGGGCCCGTCCTGCCGCCCACCGCCCCGCCACCCGACGACACCGTTCGTCCACCCTGGCCCGTCATCGTCAACGGACCGGGCGGCCCATAATCGCACGAAATGAACCGGGGCCGGTCGAGGACACTGACATCCTCGACCGGCCCCGTTCGAATGTCTCGAATCTTATCCCCGCCAGCGAACGGTGACACTCCCGGCCGGCGTCAGTTCGACGGACTCGGCCTGGATGCCGTGACCTTCCAGCCAGTCCAGGAGCTCGGTCGCCTCCGCCAGCGTCAAGTCGGCGCGGACTTGCTCCGACTCCGCGACCGGGTCATCCGAACCGCCCGGCGCCGGGGACAACTTCGGGGGGAGGCCCGGCAGCGACCATCGATTCTGCGACGACCGAGCCATTTGGCCCACCTCCGGACGCCCTGGAAGTGCCCTCTATCTAGTGCAAGCGTAGAACGCCCGTTTCGTGCGACAGTCCACCTACTGAAATCTTATCCCGCGGTTCCGGGGCGCGTTGTGGCGACAGCATAAATGGACCGCCAGCGGCCGTTCGGGTCGTCCCTGTCGTGGCGGTTGTTACAGCTGGGACGACGCCCGCGCCGTGTAACGGGTCAATCATTTGCCCGCGAAATCGAACGACCTCTTGAGCGGCCCGGTCGTCGGAAGGGCAGACGCCCGCACGGCCGCGCTTGCTCGCTCGCGGTGGGCTGGAATAGACTGGGGGAGTTGAGCGTCCTGCCCGAGGGGCCGCGCCGCCGGAGTGCAATTGATGCAAGTTCGCCATGTTCCGCTCCTGACGGCCGTCGTACTTGTGCTGGCAAGCTCGACTGCGTTTGCCCAGCCGCGGCCGGGGCAGAGCGGGTCCTCGTTGCCGCCTGGTGGTCCCCGATCGCAGGTCCCGGCGAGCCAATTGGCTCCGCCTGAAGCCATGAAGGTGGACGACGTCCGCGAATTCCTCGCCAGCAGGCGGCCTGGCATCAAGCCGCAGGACATCGATCCGGAACTCCTCAAAAAGCTCATGGAGACCATGGGCAAGGAGATGCCCAGGGACCAGAAGGTGGATCCGAAACAGGTCGAGAAGATGCTCCAGGAGGACAAGCGGTTCAAGGACCCGGCCTTCTTGAAGCAGCTGGAAAAGCTGCTCGAGTCGAAGGACTTCCCGAAGAACATCGAGGGGAAACTGCCGAAGGACGACCCGCGACCGCCGGCGATCGACGACCCGAAGCTCGGCGAGAAGATGAAGCAAGTGATCGAGAACGGCCAGAAGGGGGGCGGGCCGCCGGTCATGCCGAAGGGCGACGCGCAAGATCCGAATATCAACCCCCAGGCGGTCAAGCCGCCCGAGCCGAATCCTGACGACAGGGCGCGTGAAAACGAGTGGGTCCAGTGGCTGGACAAGCACTTCAAGGACTCCCCGGCCGCCGATGCCGCCATGAAGGACTTGATCAATGCCGTGAACAAACAAGACTCGGCCGGCATGTTTGACCGTATCCCGGAGTTCAGAGACGGCGCCTGGAAGGACATGGACGGATGGGGCAAGGTGAACCCCGGCGACTACTGGAAGATCAAACCGCCGAACATCTCGGGTACGGGGATCAGCCCGCCGAAGATTGACGGCGGCGGCAGCGGCGGCGGGAATGGAGGAGGCGGCGGGGGCGGCGGCAGTGGGATTGGAGGAGGCGGCGGGGCCGGGCTCGGCGGCGGTGGCATGTCGTTGGCCGTCATCGCCGGGATCGCCGCGGCCGTCTTCCTGGCGATCCTCGTGTTCCGCCGATGGAAGTTGATTCAGGCGGAGCGGGCCGCGGCCCAGGCCCACGGGATCCCGGGGGGCATCGACTTCGATGCCATCCGCACCCGCGAGCAGCTCGTCCGCGCGTTTGACACCGTGTCCCTGGACCAATGCGGCGACGAGGCCCGGAGCTGGAACCATCGCGTGATCGCGGACCAGCTCGGCGAAACGCGGCCCGCGGTCGCCGACCCCGCGATCGAACTCGCCGGGCTGTACGAGCGGGCCCGGTACGCCCCGCTCGACGAGGATCTGGCCCCCGGGGAGTTCGCCGACGCCCGCCGGGACCTGCGCGTGGTCGCGGGGGTGGCCGCGTGAATCGTTACTTTGCCCCGCTGATCGTGGCCCTCGTGGCCCTTGTCCCCGCGGCCGTCGGGCAAGGCAAGATTGACTACGACGGGTCAGAGGTGTTTCGCTTCGCGCTCGACCAGAACGGCCTGAAGCCACTCACCCGCGTCCAGCAAGCAATGGAGTCTCCTCGCATATCGATGATCATCGCGTTCGGGGACACCGCCAAACTAAACCAACACTTCTCGGCAACCTTCCTCTGGCAATACCTCCAAAGAGGCGGGGCCGTCCTGATCGCGACCGACCAGCGGACTGTCGTGGCGGGCCGCGACTGGGGACTGTCAACTTTCGGAATCTTCGTGACCGGTGAACCTCTCACCGCCGACCAGCAAGACGGTTACAAGTCGCTGGACGGTCGACCGCGGGAGGACCGACCGTTCGTCTGGCCCCGACCCGCGTTCCCGGGCGAAGAGCCGTCGCCGTGGGATTTGTTCAAGGGAGTTCCCGCGAACGGCGACGAAGCGATTGCCACGGACCGCCCGAGCGAAATGCTCGTCGGAAACGAGCCGCAGGGCTTTCGGCGCACCTACCTGGCGGACTACCCGGACTCGGCCCGGCGAGTGCGCGACGGCAACCCCCTGAAACCGCCCCGGAACCACTTTGCGATCAGCGTCCGCGTCGTCGACCGCCGGGACCAGTATGGCCCCGGGCGCATGATCGTCCTGGCCGACCACAGCGTCTTCGTCAATGGGATGTCGGGTGTTGTCAAAGACCCGACCCAGGCGAACGGCTACTACTTCAACAACGGCAATTGGGCGTTCGCCAACCGCACGATCAAGTGGCTTCAAGGCGGGTTCGAGCAACCCCGGACCCATTGCCTGTTCATCCACGACGGCGAGATCAAGGACCAGTTCGCGGTCTCACTTCCCGGGCCCCGGAAGCAGCCCGTCCCGGACATCCCCCCGGAAGTGCTTGCCAACATCCTCCTGAATCACTCGAACGGGGTGATCAACGAGTTCCAGGAGAAGAACTTCTTCAACCGGATGATCGAGGGTTGGCTCGGCCTGCCGCGGATCATGCAATTGTTCCTGATCGCGGTTACGGTCCTGTTCCTGTACTCCGCGTTTCGGTGGTTGGTGCGGACATACCGGAAGGTGGAGCCCGGCACGGTCCTGCCGCCCGGAGTGCAAGAACGGATGATGCCGCGGGGCAGCGTGTTGCGGCAACGGAATGCGGCCCAGCTCGAGATCGGGAACCTGTACGAGGCGGCCCGCCGCCGCGTCCGGGATCGGTTCGACGTCCTCGGCGGCCGCCCCGGGCCGAATGGGCAGATGCCGCCGCTGTTGATTGCCAATGACTACCGGACGCCCGAGCCACTCCGGCAGTCGGTCCGGTGGCTGTGGGCGATCGGGTACGGGGAGTCGCCAGTCGCTGTCCCGCCCGCGGAGTGGGACCAGGTGAACGTGACCCTCGAGCGCGTGACCGCCCAGGCGGCCCGGGGCGCCTGGTCGTTTGGACAAGAAGCGTAGACGCCTTTCCTGGGAGTCGCGGCCATCCCGGCCGCATTCTCACGGGGGCGGCCTTCCGCCCCCGGCCCGCTATCCTGAACGCATTCAGATTCGCCGCGTGTCTCTATCCCCTGAGTCGCATGACCGCACCGCCGCCAGTCCCCGGGATCGAGGCCGCCAAGGAGCTGGCCGCCAACGGCAAGGCCCTGGCCCAGAAAGTCGTCCAGGAAATCAGCCGGGTCGTCGTCGGCATGGAGGGGGTCACGCGACAGCTCCTGATTGCGCTGCTCACCGGCGGCCACGTGCTCCTCGAGGGCGTCCCCGGGGTCGCGAAGACCACGCTGTCGAAGGCGTTCGCCCGGTTGCTGGGTTGCGAGTTCTCCCGCGTTCAGTTCACCCCGGATCTGCTCCCGTCGGACGTCACCGGCACGTCGATCTTCGACCGCAAGGCCAACGAGTTCGTCCTCCGCAAGGGCCCGATCTTCTGCCAGGTACTCCTGGCCGACGAGATCAACCGGGCCCCGGCGAAGACGCAGTCGGCCCTTCTGGAAGCCATGCAGGAGTACCAGGTGACGGTCGAGGGGACGACCCTGCCGCTGCCGCGGCCGTTCCTCGTCTTTGCGACGCAGAACCCGGTCGAACAGGAGGGGGTCTACCGCCTGCCGGAAGCTCAACTCGACCGATTCATGTTGCGAGTGGAGATGGGCTACCCGGGGCACGACGCGGAGGTGCGGATGCTGCGGGTGCTGAGCCAGCCGCTGGCCGACCTGCAACCGATGTTCGACCCGGACACGATCCTGCGCATGCAGGCGAGCCTGAACAACGTGTTCGGCAAGGAAGAGCTGATGCATTACATCATCAGCCTCGCCGAGGAGAGCCGACAACACCCGGACGTGCTGCTGGGTGCGAGCCCGCGGGCCGCCCTGAACCTGCTCAAGTGTGCGCGGGCCCGGGCGGTGCTCGACGGCCGGCACTTCTTCACCCACGAAGACGTCCAGGAGGTGGCGCTAGGTGTGTTAGGCCACCGCCTCATCGTGCGACCGGAGGCGGAGGTGGAGGGCCGGCACGTCAGCGACGTGGTCAAGGACTTGTTAGAATCGGTGCCGGTGTTGGAGTCGGAGTGATCCGGTCGCGAAGCCGCTAGCGTCTTTTTTGAGCGAACTGCTGAGGCCCCACTTTGCTCACCCCCCGCGGCTGGTGGTTCCTGTTCATCGTCCTGCTCCAGGTCGGGCTCGGCACAGCCCTGTCCGACCAGGTCGGCAGCGGCCTTGTCGTCGTCGGACTCAGCCTCCTCGCCTGGTTCCTCTGGGAGTGGGCACAGTTCGCCTACCGCCTCTATTACGTTGTCCCCACGCTCACCCTCCACCGCGAGCTGCACGACGAGCGAAAAGCTGTCCCCATCCTCTGGGCCCAGGGGGAGTTCGACGTCCGCGTCCGAGTGCGGGTCGAGGCCGCGGACCTGCCTTACGTCGTCCTGTCCGACTGGGTGCCTGCCGACGCCAAGCTCGTTGGCGGGTCCGACGAGGAGGTCGTAGCCCTCGATCCGGACCGGCCCGTGCTGCTCAGCTACCGGCTCAAGTGCCCGCTACCCGGGGAGCTGCGCTTTGAAGGGGTGCGGGTCCGCGTCGCCGACCGGCAGGGGTTCTTCTACCACCGCACGCTGATCCGCGACGGCCTGACCTACTACGTCCTGCCGCGGCTGACCGGGGCCGAGGGGAAGCGGCGCGGGGCCAAGAAATTCAACATCTTCCCCCCGCCCGGCGTGCACCGGCTGAAGCGCCCGGGCGGCGGGAGTGAGCTGCTCGACCTGCGCGACTACATCCCCGGCGACCCGCCGAAGATGATCGCCTGGAAGCCGTCGGCCCGGAAGGACAAGCTGTTCACGAAGGAGTTCGAGAGCGAGGTGCCGGTCCGGTGCACCCTGTTCGTGGACGCGTCCGAGTCCACTCGCCTCGGCGCCAAGCGGACCAAGCTCACCCGGCTCGTCAACCTGGCCGCGGGCGTGGCCGAGGCGACGGTCGCCGACCGGGACCACGCCGGGCTGGTCGTCTTCGACGAGCACGACTCGCGGGTGATGCGGCCCAAGCGGTCGCGCCGGCATGTCATCGACATGCTGCATCTGTTAGCCGAGGCGGCCAGCCGCCCGACGCCGCTCGGCCCGTTCGCGGACGCCAACGCGCTCGCCCGCCTCGCCTACCCCCTCGCCAACGAGCTTTACCCGGACCTCATGCGCCGGCGGACGAACACGCTTCCCGGGCGCATGTTCTGGTGCCCGCCGAGCGACTACCGGCGCGGGTGGTGGGTGTTGGTTTTCTGCCTGCCGTTTCTGTTCGTGGCGTTGAACTTTCTCATCCGACAGGTCGCCTATTCGCTCCAGTCGGTGGACGTGTACATGACCTCGTGGAACATTTCGGGGTGGCTTTATCGCCAGCTCGGCGGGTTCACGATCAACGTCCTGGGCGCGCCAATCCTGATCCTCTACGCCTGGCCGATTACCGCCGGGATCGCGCTCATCGGGGTGCTGATCTGGCTGTTTCACGGCCTCAGCGGGTACTTCGAGCCGTGGCGGTCCGAGCGCGTGCGGCGCAAACAGCTCGGCCTGTTGTTCGCCACGCTGGACGGCGAGCGCCCCGGGGCCGAGTCGCACTACCTGCATGACGACCAGGCCTTCGCCCGCCGGGCGCAGCGGTTCCTGGCCGAGCACCACGCCCGGTATCCCGTACGGCTCTACGACGCCCGCGGCCGGTACCTCTTCCACTCACGGCCGAAAATCGACGTCCTCGTCAAGGCCCTCAACTACGGAGTGGCCCGCGGCCGCGACAACGAGCTGTTCGTCATCCTCGCCGACCTGGTTGACCTGGCCGACGACCTCGACCATTTGCTCCGGGCCGTCAAGGTCGCCGTCGCCCGGCACCACCAGGTGATGATCATCCTGCCGTGGCAGGACGACGTCCCCGACCCCCCGCGCGAGCCGCCCAACGACGACGCGATCCCGCTCCGCAAGGCCGAGCGCTTCGCCGTCGGCGGCTACAAGGCGATCGCGGAGGAGATCAGCCGCGACTTCATTGACCAGTACCACAAGGCCTACTTCCGCATCCGTCGCGAGTTCGGCCGCCTCGGGGTCCTCGTGGTCCGGGCGGACAGCCGCGAGCCGGTGCAGATGGTCCTCGACCGGCTCGACCGGCTGCGGGGCGTGGGGAGGCGGCGATGAGCACGGACGCCCCCGAGCAAGCGAACGTCTTCTCCCGGCTGCGACCGCCCGCAGTCCTGAACTACGTGGCCCTGACGGCCGCGGGGCTGCTGGTGTACTTCTTCATGATGTCGGCGAAGGGGAACGACACAGGCGCCCTGGTGGCGATCCTGGTCGCCGTCCCGGGGGTCCTGGCGCGCTGGGTCGTGGCCCCGGCCCTCGTTCTGATCCTCACGACGTACCTACAGATCGACCCCGGGTTCATCAACCTGATCGGCCACTTCTCGGGCAGCCGGTGGTTCCTCCCGCGCGAGCAGGCGAACTTTCAACTCGAGGACCTCATCCTGGCCGCGGCCCTTCTGGCTTACGTCATCGGGCACTTCCGGCTCACGACGATCGTGCACCAGGGAATGCCGAACGACCCGACGCCGCGGCGGGAGGGTGAGCCGAAGACGCCGCCGCGCCGCCCCGCCGAGCTCGTCGCCCCGGACGAGTTCGCGCAGACGATGATTATCGGCGGCGGCTGCATGATCGCCGCCGAGGTCGCATGGCTGATCCTGATGGGCCTGGAGAACCTCGGACGGCCGAACGCGTTCGGCCCGGCGACGTCGCGGTTCCTGATCGTCGCCTGGCTGGCCGGTTTGGCCCTCATGCTCGTCTCCGCGGCGCTCGTGTACATGCGCAGCGCGCGCATGACCCGGTCGGAGGCGAGCCTGGTGTTGCGGGACGAATTCTTCCACGAGAACCGCCGCGAGACGGACCGCCTGCAGCGGTGGCGAAAGTGGTTCAAGGAGCGGGTGGCCGCGCGCCGCCGCGCCGGAAAGTGAGGCACCGATGTTCTGGGTCCGCGAGGTGGCCGGCTGGGCACTGCTGGTGCTCGGGCTGTGGCTGTTCTACGTGAGCTACTTCGTCCTGCTGAGGAACGGGTACATTGTCCAGTCCGGGCCGACGGTGCTCATGGGCATCTTCGTGTTCCGCGGCGGCATTCACTTGTTGAAGGTGGCGGTGGCCGCCCGGGTGTGTCAGCAAGCCCCGGCGGAGGCGACGACCAAGCGCCGCCCGGAGCCGGCCCGGCCGCAACGGAGGGCCCCGGTGGTCCCGGGGCGGCGGTCATAGACCGTGTGCAATCGGCGGCCTGGTCCGGATGGTGGCCGTCCCGCTCCGCGGGACGGGCCCCGGCTCGTAACTCGGAGCGTGACGGCTCCATTCCCGGGCCCGGGCTCGTCACGCGGAGCGTGGCGGCTGCGATCGGTTACGACATCCACGCCCGCGCCAGCATCGCGAATCCGGCCGCGTTGCAGACCAACTCGACCGTTCCCGCCAGTCGGCTGAAGTACGAGTGCCCCATCCCTCGCTGGAATTCGTCGCGGCGGGCGGCCCGCCCACCGAGGATGCCGAACACCAGCGCCGGCAAACCGCACACCAGGCCGAGCCCGGGGATCAAACCGATGATGGCGAAGAGGTACCCGCGCCGCGCTGCGGGGTTCCCTTCGGGGAGGAACGAGACGGGGATTTCGCTACGATCATTCTGCCGGCGGCGCGGCGGAGCGGACGCGATGGACATACCCTCCCCTTACCGGCCGCGGCCAATTCGGTCAAGCGGTGACGGGGCGCGGCGATGATCGACGCGGGAGTTCGGGCCGTCTTTTTCGATGCGGTCGGCACTCTCCTCGTTCCCGACCAGCCCGTCAGTCAAACATATGTTGAGGTCGCCAGCCGGCACGGCGCAGACGCGGACGAAACCCGCGTCCGTACGACGTTCCGGGCCGCGTTCGCGCGCCAGGACGAGATCGACCGGTTAGCCGGCTGGCGGACGGACGAGGCGCGCGAGCGGTCACGCTGGCAGGCGATCGTCCGCGAGGTCTTGCCCGGAGCCCCCGCGCCGAATTGCTTCGACGAACTCTGGGCGTGGTACGCCCAGCCCGCGGCGTGGAGGCTGAGCCCGGAAACAGCCTATGTTATCGAGCAGCTGACCGACCGGGGTATCTTCGTCGGCATCGCGTCCAACTACGATTCCCGGCTCACGTCAGTCCTCGGCGGATTCCCGGAGCTCGGTGCGGTGCGTTCGCGGTGTGTCATTAGTTCGCTCGTGGGCTGGCGGAAGCCGGCGGCGGAGTTCTACGCGGAGCTGGTCCACGTGTCCGGCCACCGCCCGGAAGAGATCCTGCACGTCGGGGATGACGTGCAGAACGATGCCCACGGGGCGAACGCGGCTGGCTTGCGGGCTGTCCTGTTCGACCCGGAGGGGAAGTCCTCCACTAGTCCGCGAATTCGACAGTTGCGAAACCTCCTGCCAGGGTGAGGGGTTTCTAGTTGTTAATCTCCCCGCTCCCGATACTGTTGCGCGCTCGCCCCCCGGGGCCCATTACGAACATCCGCCGGCATGCGGACGGCAACGTGAGCTTCCTGGTCGGGTACGAGTGAGCGCTGGGAGGATTTTCCTTTCGCCCGCGCCGCGCGGTCGACTATCTTCGTGCCACCGTATGTCATTTGCCGTGGAGTTTTCCTTCGATGAGGTCCCCTCACTCTCGCGCCGCGTTCAGTCTGCTTCTCCTTGTTCTCGGAATCGCGGTCGTCGGCTCGACGCCCTCCTCCGACGTCTTCGCCCAGCGCAAGGGCGGCCAGAAGGATGGGCGGGGGAAGGAAAAAGAAAAAGACGTCCCGCCGCCAAACTTCACCCTCCCGGACTTCTGGGTGAAGGCGTTCACCTGGCGGACCATCGGCCCGGCGAACATGGGCGGGCGGATTACCTCGGTTTCCGTCTTCGAGGCCGACCCGTCCACCTACTGGATCGCCACCGCCTCCGGCGGACTGGTCAGGACGAGCAACAACGGTGTCACCTTCGAACACCAGTTCGACAAGGAAGCGACCGTCTCGATCGGGGACGTCTGTGTGGCCCCGTCGGACAAGAACGTCGTCTGGGTCGGGACCGGGGAGAATAACCCCCGCAACTCCGTCTCATTCGGCGACGGCGTCTACAAGTCCACGGACGGCGGCAAAAAGTGGCAGAACATGGGCCTCAAGAAGTCGTACCAGATCGGGAAGATCGTCATTCATCCGACGAACCCCGACATTGTCTACGTCGGGGCCCTGGGCCGGCTCTACGGGCCCAACGAGGAGCGCGGGCTGTTCAAGACGACCGACGGCGGCAGGACCTGGGACAAGGTCTTGTACGTGGACGACAAGACCGGCGTGATCGACATCCGGATGCACCCGGCCAATCCGGACACGCTGTTTGTGGCCACGTGGGAGCGCCGGCGGGACGAATTTGATTCCTGGCCCGGCGGTGGGATCCCGGACGGATACGACGCTTACGACCCCGTCGAGAAATGGGGCCGGGGCGGGGGTATCTACAAGACCACCGACGGCGGCAAGTCATTCAAGAAGCTGACCAACGGCCTGCCCACGAACCCAATGGGCCGTGTCGGCCTTGACATCTACAAGAAGGACCCGAACGTCGTCCTCGCGATCGTTGACTGCCAGAAGATCGGCATGGGGACTGCGCCGAAGAAGGCAGCCGTCGTCAGCAACGCGTTCATGGGTCTCCTGGCCGAAGACTCCCCCGACCCGCCCGGCGCCAAGATCACGCGCGTCACCCCGGACGGCCCGGCTGACCTCGCGGGCCTGAGGGTCGACGACGTCGTGACCAAGATGGGCGACAAGGACATCAAGACGTTCGAGGAGATGCAGGAAGTGGCCAACGTGGCCAAGCCGAACGACAAGGTCCTGGTGCAAGTGAAGCGGGGGGATAAGACTGAGGTGCTGGAGATGGTCTATGCCGAGCGCCCCGCGGGGAAGGGTGGGTTCGGCGGCGGCGGCGGGTTTGGCGGCCCCGGCGGGGCGACCGCGACCCGGCCCTACCACGCCAATTACGGCGGCCAGGCTCCGAACGTCCAGGACCAGGGCAAGGACAGCTTCGAGTACGGCGGCGTCTACAAGTCCACCGACGGCGGTGAGACCTGGAAGCGCATCAACAGCGTCAACCCGCGGCCGATGTACTTCAGCCAGGTCCGCGTCGACCCGAGCGACGACAAGTTCGTCTCCGTCCTGGGCGTCGCGATGTACGCCTCGACGGACGGCGGCAAGAACTTCCGCGCGGCCCGCGGCGGCATTCACGCCGACCAGCACTGCCTGTGGATCGACCCGAGGGACGGCCGTCACCAGATCGTCGGCACGGACGGGGGGTTCTACGTCACGTACGACCGCGGCCAGAACTGGGACCACATCAACCACCTAGCCCTCGGACAGTTCTACCACGTCGCGGTCTGCACCAAGAAGCCGTACTTCATCTACGGCGGGCTCCAGGACAACGGGTGCTGGGGCGTTCCCAGCATGAGCCTGCGCGGGTCCGGGCCCGTCAACGAGGACGTGATCTCCATCAACGGTGGCGACGGCTACGTCTGCCGCGTGGACCCCAACGACCCGGACCAGATCTACGCCGAGAGCCAGAACGGCGGCATGGTCCGGTACAACCTGCGGACCGGAGAAATGGTTCCGATTAAACCGCAGTCCGGCCCCGGCCAGGCCCGGTACCGGTTCAATTGGAACACGCCGCACATCCTGTCCGCCCACAACTCGCAGATCTGGTACTGCGGCGGGAACTATGTGTTCAAGTCCGTGAAGAAGGGGGACGACGCACGGATCATTTCCCCGGAGATCACCCGAACCAAGCACGGCAGCGCCACTGCCCTGGCCGAGTCCCCCCGCAACCCGGACGTCCTCTGGGCCGGGACCGACGACGGCAACTTGTGGATCACCAGGAACGGGGGCAAGGACTGGACCAACGTAGCTGAGAAGGTCGGGCTCAAGAAGCCGAGCTGGGTGGCCACGATCGAGGCGTCGCGCTTCGCCGAGGGTCGGGCCTACGTTGCGTTCGACGCCCACCGGAGCGACGACGACGCCCCGTACCTGTACCAGACGGACGACTTCGGCCAGACCTGGAAGGCCATCACGAACAATCTGCCGACCGGCTCCACCCGGTGCCTGCGCGAGGACGTCAAGAACCCGAGCCTGCTTTACTGCGGGACGGAGTTCGCTGTGTTCGTCTCGCTCGATCGCGGCAAGTCGTGGACGAAGCTGAACAACAACCTGCCGACAGTGGCCGTTCACGAGATCGCCATTCACCCGACCGCGGGCGAAATCGTGGCCGCGACGCACGGTCGCAGCCTCTGGATCCTCGACGTGACCGCCCTGCGTCAGATGGCAACCGAATCCATCAAGGAAAAGCCCACTTTGTACAAGCCGAACACGGTCGTGCGCTGGCAGGAGATGCCAACCCGCGGCCGCTCCGGCCGCCGGTTCGTCGGCGAGAACCCGCGACCGGGGGCGCACGTCTATTTCTCGCTGCCGGAGAAGGCGAATAAAGCGACGCTGGTGTTCCAGGACATCGACGGGAACAAGGTCGGCGAGCTGACCGCCCCGACCGAGTCTGGACTCCACCACTTGATCTGGAGCACATCGCCCCGACCGGCGCCCGGGCCCGGAGCGGGCGGAGGCGGTGGTGGCGGAGGCGGTGGTGGCGGGGGTCGCTTCGGCGCGGGCGTCGGCGGCGCGCGTCAGGTGCCCTCGGGCGCGTACCGCGTCGTCCTCAACGTGGACGGACAGGACCAGTCGCAGAGCTTCCTGATCGAGGGGGACCCGGTCCCGCCGCGGAGCTTGACCGCGGAGGAAGAGGACGATGAAGAGGAAGAGGAAATGGACCAGGACAAGGATCGTTAGTGCAACCGTCGAGCGGAGTGGCGTGAGCCGCACGATTCCGAGATCATCGGGCGGCTTACGCCGCTCCGCTCGCCGTGACATCAAACCCGCGAGCTCGCCATGCGCACCACGACCTTGTTGCTAGCCCTCGCCCTGGGCGCTCCCGTCGCTGCCCAAACGGCGGGGACGTGGAAGGGGACCGGTACTCACGGGGCCGTCGCCGCGGGCGGACAGGGGGCCGTGGACGCGGGGCTCTCCACATTGAAGGCCGGCGGGAACGCGATTGACGCGGCCGTCGCCACCATCCTCGCCCTGAGCGTCACCGACAGCAACTCCTTCTGCTTCGGCGGCGAGGCCCCGATCCTCGTCTACGACGCCAAGCGCGGCGTGGTCGAAGTCCTCGTGGGACTCGGCGCTGCGCCCGGCCTCGCGACCCGCGAGCACTTCACCAAACGCGGCGGCATCCCCAGGCAGGGGATCGAACCCGCCGCGATCCCGGGGGCCTTTGATGCCTGCATCACCGCACTCGACCGTTACGGGACCAAGACGTTCGCCCAGGTCGCGGAGCCGATGCTCGCGCTGCTCGAGCGCGGAGACAAAGACTGGCACTCCGACCTCGCCAAGACCGTGCGGCGCTTGATCAACGCCGAAAAGGAGGCCCGCGGCGACCGCAAGCGCGGCCTGCGCCTCGTCGCCGACTACTTCTATCGCGGCCCGATCGCCCGCGAGATCGACGAATGGAGCAAAGCGAACGGCGGACTCATCCGCTACGCCGACCTGGCCCGGCACCGGACCCCGATCGAGGACCCGGTCACCATTGACTATCGAGGCCACACCGTCTGCAAGGGCGGAGTCTGGACGCAGGGACCGTTCCTCTTGCAGACACTCCAGCTGCTCGAGCCGTTCGACCTGAAGTCCGCGGGACACAACCGGGCGGAGACAATTCACCTCGCGGTCGAGGCCATGAAGCTCGCGTTTGCGGACCGCGACGTCTACTACGCCGACCCGTACTTCGCCGACGTTCCCCTGAAGGAACTCCTGTCCCCGAAGTACGCCGACGGTCGCCGCGCGCTCATCGACGCACAGCACGCCTCGCTTGTCCAGCGGCCGGGCGACCCGCGACACAGCACCACCTTGCTCGAGAAGTTTGATCCGCGGATCGGCGTCGGCGGTCCTGCCAAGGACACGACCACGTGCGTCGTCGCCGACGATCAGGGCAACGTCGTGGCCGCGACGCCGAGCGGGTTCACCGGCGCCCTGGCCGGGAAGACCGGCGTCTGGCTCGGCAGTCG
>DATFWZ010000053.1:0-16998 GCA_035258765.1 Gemmataceae bacterium | reverse complement strand
CGGCGGTCGCGTTTCAAAATCGCGGCCCGGTTTTGGCATCGGGGGCGCCGGACGGCAAGGTCGGTTTCTGGTGCCCCGGGGTGTCGGACAAGGCGCTCGCAGTGGTGGACTTCGGTGAAGGGGTGTCGCGACTGGCGTGGTCCCCGGGTGACGGGCGCCTGGGGGTCGGCGGCGAGGTGGGAGCGGTCGCGATGTACACGGCCTAGCGGTCACCGCGCGTCGCCGGGAGCCGTTGCACCCGATCTGGAATGTGGTCCGCTCGCTCCGCGAGCGGTCTTCGGAACCCGCTCGCGGAGCGAGCGGACCACATTCAGCGAGCGCCGTTACCCCTACACCGCCAAGTTCTTTCGTCTCACGTCAATCAACTCCGACACCTCGGCCCGGTCCAGCAGGTGGCTCAAAGCCCCGCCCCCCTTGCGAAGTTTGAGCGTCATTTCCTCCTCGTAGATCGGCAAGATGCTGTAGAAGTTGATCACCCTGTCCTTCACCCGGAGCTTCCGCACTTCCTCCGGAAAGTGGACCGGCTGGTCCACGACCCAGCAGCAGAATCGGGTGTTCGTCGCGAACGGTCGCGGCGGGTCGCCATTGGGAATGGTGTGCCCGAGCCCGAGCCACGACTCGTACTGGTGCGGCAGGCGGGCGATTCTCTTCAGCCACCGGACCGGCCAGTAATTGTCTTCGTTTTGAAAGGCTTCTGCGGTCAGCGGCCATTCCGGTGGCAGGCACAGGAGCAACTCCGCGAATCGCAGTTCCGGGATGCGGCCAAGGTCGTCCGGGTCCTCGATCGGGACGCGCATCGGCCGGTCGCTCATGCCGCAGGTGACGAGCGTGGTGCAAGGCCGCCCCTCGTGCGGCCCGACGACGAGAATGTCCACGCGGACCAGGTCGGACATTAACTCGTGGAATACGTTCGTGACCGGGCCGACGTGTTTGACGACGTGCTCGCCGATTGCGTTGACGTAGTCAGCGTCGGAATCGGCGAAGTCGTAGCTGGAGGGGTGGTCGTCGGGCATGGTCGCTCGATTCTGCGTCGGTGTTGTTGAGGTATTCTGTGATCCGGCCCGCTGGCTCCAAGCCCGGAACCACCGTCAGCCGCGACGCGGAGGCTTTGCGGAGCGGAGCGCGTCACGTCGCTGGCCCGGGGGCGCTGAATCTGGCTTGCCGACACGTCTGCGTTTCGCGCTCCGCTGCGCAAAGCCTCCGCGTCGCGGCTAACGCTGTAACGCCCCGCTTGCTCCCATGCCCGGGCGCGGGTTAGAATCTCCTCAAGTAATTTCGCCCCGCCGTGCCGCGACCAGAACCCGGCACCCGCCCTCCGTCCGTATCCCAGGACGCTCCCGATGCCCGCCGCCAAGCTCCCCAAGAAACTCCACTCCCGCCTCGACGAACTGGCCGCCCGCGTGCGACGAATCCGCACCGTCCGGGCCCTCTCGCGGGCCGCGTTCGTGCTGCCCGTCGCGGCCCTCGTGTGCGTCCTGGCCGACGCCTACCTCGGGCTGCCGGGTTGGCTTCGCGGCGGGCTATTCGTCGGCTGGGTCCTGCTCGGGCTCCGCGAGCTGCGGAACGTCTGGCGGGCCCGCACCGCGGCGGTCGATCTGGAGGCGATTGCGTCGGCCGTCGAAGAGGAGTTCCCGCGCCTGGCCGAGCGTCTCACCACGGCGGTCGAGCTGGCCGACCACGCCGACGAGTCGAACGGCGCCCCGGCCCTGATCGACGAGGTCATACTCGACGCCGACTCGAGGGCCCGGAAGCTGGAGCTGGCCGCGGCCTTCCCGGCGGGTGGCGTGATCGCTTCGTTCCTGACCGCGATGGCCCTCCTGGGCGCCATGCTCGCCCCGGCGCTCATCGCCCCGCGCGGCGGCGAACACCTGCGACGCTTCTTCCTGCCCTGGTACACCCCGAGCAAGACAGTTCTGTTCAAGGTCGTGGTCACCAGCGGCGACCCGGCCGTCAAGCGCGGCGACCCGGTCACTTTGTCCGCCTACACCGAGGCGACCAGGGCCGAGGCTCAGCTCCCGGCCGCCGCGACGCTGGTCGTCACGGCCGGCGGCAAGGAAGAGCGGCTCGCCATGGCCTCCGACGAGCCGAACGTGTGGTACGTCCGGCGGTCGGCGGCCGAGGGCGACTTCGACTACCGGGTCGAGGCGGGGGGGGCGGTCAGCGACTCACACCACGTGACGGTCGTCGAGCCGGTGACGCTCGGCTCGGCGCGGATCACGGTGAAGCCGCCCGCGTACGCCGCCCGGGGCCGCGACCAGGACCCCCCGGTCGAAGGGCTTGGCGAATTGGCCGCACTCGAGCACAGTTCCATCACCTTCGACTTGCGCTTCGTTCCGCGACCGAAGACGGCCATTCTGGAGTTCACCCCAGAGGGGGACAAGGACAACAAGCCGGCCAAGGAGCGGCATCAGCTCAAGATCGCGGACGACGGGTCGGCTCAGGTGACCGTCCCGGCGAAGGCGAGCGGCACATTCGCGCTCACCGCGACCGGCGATCGCGACGTCCGCAGCGACTTCCCGCCGCAGCCGCTGCGGGTCCGCAAGGACGAGCCGCCGGCGTTCCCCCGGGTCTCGGGCCTGGGCGACAAGCCGCGGCAGGTGCGGCCGACCGAAAAGCTGGTCGTCGAGTGCACGGCCACGGACGACGTCGCGGTCACAAAACTCGTGCTCGAGTGGAAGGTGAACGACGGGCCGGTGCAGACGTTGCCGCTCGACGCCCGCGGGCTGCCCGCGGCGCAGGCGGAGGGCAAAGTCACGCTCGCGCTCACCGGCAAGGTGAACGCCGGGGACCGGCTGTCGTGCCGCCTTGCCGCGACAGACAACCGCGAGCTGCCCGAGCTCGACCTCAAGCCGCAAACCGCCTACTTCCCGGCCAAGGACTGGGCCGAGTTCACGATCGACCCGGCCGCCGAGCCGCTGGCCGAGCAGGACATCCGCCGCCGCAAGGAGGAGATCGAGGCGAAGCTCCGCGAGATCAAGCAGGAGCTGGAGTCGGAATGGCCGGCGGCAAACAAACTCCGCGCCGAGACTGCCGACAAGAAGCCGCTGGACGCCGGCCATCAGGAGAAGCTCCAGACGCTGCAAAACGACCTCGACAACACGCGGGCCAAGGCGGACGACCTGGCCCGGGACGTCGGCGTCACCGCGGAGCTGGCCCGGCTGGCCGACGAGATCCGCCGCGTGGCCGACCAGGACCTCCGGGACGCCGAGGCCGCGCTCGCCCGGGCCCGGAGCGACCCGAAGGCCGCGGACCTGAACGAACAGTTCAAGAAGGCCGCCGAATCGATCGACGAGGCCCTGCGCCGGATCAACGACCTGCTCAAACAGAACGAGCAGGTCGCGAACGACCGGATGGACAAGCGCAAGCTCGAGGACCTCGCCCAGGAGGAAAAGGACCTGGCCGACAAGGCGAAGGCCGCTGGCCCGAAAGACGCGGCCGAGTTGGCTAAGAAGCAGAAGGAGCTTGAGGACCAGTTGGCGAAGCTCCGCGAGCAGTCCGAGGCGATCAAGAAGGCGGCCGATGCGGCCCGGGGCGAAGAGGCGAAAAAGCTGGCCGACGAGGCGAAGAAGATCGCGGACGATATGCAGGATCTGAACCGGGCCCTGAAGCAGGCCGACAAGAACTCCCTCGAAGATCGCCTGGCCGAGTTGAAGAAGAAGCAGGACGAGCTGGCCAGGAAGGCGAAGGAGCTGGCCGAGAAGACGGACACCGCCAGTCGCGTTGCCGAGGCCCCACGGCTCAAGTCCGAGGACGCGGAGCGAGCGAAGACCGCCCTCGAGGAGGGCAGACTGGACGAGGCGGTCAAGGAGCAGGAGAAGGCGCGACAGGAACTGGAGCGACTGGCCCGCGACCTCGAAGCCGCCGTCGCCAACAGCCGCGACCCTCGCGAGGCCGCGAAGCAGCTCGCCCGGCTCCAGGAAGACCTGCGCAACCGACTGGCGCAGGCGACGATGGACAAGGCGCTCGACAAGCTCCCCGCGGAACAGCGGGAGGCGCTGCAGCGGCAGCAGGAGGCGATCGAGCAGGCCGTTAGCAAGCTGAAGACGCCGTCGGCCGACTCGGCCGCGGAGGTCGCCCGTCAGCGCGCCCGCGCCGATGCCCGCGACGCCGCCGACCTGCTCAAGAAGGGGGCCGAAAAGGGCGCCGACCGGAAGATGCAAGAGTCCCGGGAGTCTCTGCAGCAGCTCGCCGACAAGCTTCCGACCAAAGAACAACGGCTGGCGAAAGCCCGCGAGGAGCTGGCCAACCTGAAGGAGAAGCAGGAGTCGATCCGTCAGCAGGCGACCGACGCCGCGAAGGCCGCCGAGCGGCCGGACCCGGACGCCCCCGCCACCCAGCGCGACCTGGCGAAGAAGCTGGCCGAGGCGGCCCGCAAACAGGCTGACTTGGCCGAGCAGCTCAACAAGATGGACGCCCCCGGCCAGGACCGGCGCAAGGAGAAGACGGCCGACGCGATGCAGCGGGCCGCGGCGGACATGACCGCGGGCCGCCCGCAGGACATCGCCGCGTCACAACAGGCCGCCAAACGGGAACTGGAGCGGATGGAGCAGGCGCTCAGCGGCCAGAAACCCGCCGACGAGAAGGTGGCCGAGCTGGCGAAGAAGCAGCGTGAGGTGGCCGAGGAGGCCGCGACGAACGCCCGGGAGCCGGACAAGGCGGCCCAGCAAGACCTGCAGAAGCGCCAGGGCGAAATCGCCCGCGAGCTGGAACGGCTGAAGACCCCCGAGGCCGCGACAGCCCAGGCCGAGGCCGCCGATGCCGCGAAAAAGGCCGAGGCCGCCGCGAACAACGCGGACAGGCCCGCCGACCTGGCCAACAAGGCCAAGGACGCGGCCGACAAGCTCGACAAGCTCAACGAGCAGGTAAACGAGAAGGAGTCGCCCGCCGAGGCCGCCGACCGGCTGGCCAAGAAGCAAAAGGCCAACGCCGACCAGCAGGAGAAGCGACAGGACAACGCGTCCACCGGCGAGGCCCGCAAGAAGGCGGGTCAGGAGCTCGAAGAGCTCAAGAACATGCGCCCCGGGCCGGATGCCCAGAAGGCCAAGCAGCAGGCCCAGGACGCGCTCCAGCGCGCCGCCAACCAGCTCGACCCGGCGGCCAACGCCAAGGCCCAGCGCGAGGCCGCGGACGCCCTTAAGGATCTGGCCGAGCGGCTGTCGCGGGACCAGAAAGCGCAGGGTCAGCCGAAGCGCGACGACGCGGCCGACGCCGCCGACCGGCTCGCCAAGAAGCAAAAGGAGCTGGCCGAAAAGACCCGACAGGAGGGCGAGCAGGCGAAGCAGCAGCCGGGCGAGGCCGGCCGCAAGGCGATGAAGGACGCCCTCGAGCGAGCAGCCCGGGAGCAGCGCGAGTTGTCGAAGCAGGCCGCCGAGATGCCCGGCCGTGACTCGCCGAAGGACCTTCAACAGGCCCAGGAGGCAATGCGAAAGGCCGAGGAAGAACTCGACCGGGACAACTTCGAGGGGGCTGTCCAGAAGCAGAAGCAAGCGGCCGACGCCCTGGACCGCCTCAGCCGAAAGGGCCAGGAGAACCGGGACCAGCGGGCCGCCAACCAGACCCCGGACATGCCGACCAAGGAGCAGGCCGAAGAGGCCCGGAAGCTCGCCGAGGAGCAGCGCAAGTTACGGGACGAGGCCATGAAGGCGGCCGACGAGTTGGCTAAGGAGAGCGCCCGCAAGGACAACCCGGTCGAGGAGCTGGCCAAGCAGCAACAAGAGATCGCGAGGCAGGCCGAGCAACTGGCAAAGACAGTCGCCGACCAGCAGGGCGAGAAGGCCGAACAATCGAAGCAGGCGCGTCAGGCGGCCGACGCCGCGAAACAGACCTCCAACCAGGTCCGAAACGGGGACCTGAGCCAGGCGAAGCAGTCCGGCGAGAAGGCCGCCCGGGCGATGGAGCAGATGGCCCAGGACAAGTCGGGCGGCGACTCCGGTCAAAAGGCGAAAGACCTGGCCCGCCGGCAGGCGGACGTCAACCAGAAGCTCGAGGATCTGTCAAAAGACCCCGGGGCGGGTCGTGCCCAGCAGGCCGCCCGGCAGCAACAGCTCGAGGACCAGGCCCGCAACGTCGGGCAGAAGCTCGACGAGTTGGCCAAGCAGGCCGGCGCCGGCGGCGAGAAGGCGAAAGAGGCCGCCGTCAGCGCGAAGCGGGCCGGCGACAAAATGCAGGCGGGCCGGCAGGCCGGCCAGCGCGGCCAGCCGGAGCAGGCCGGGGAGGCTCGCGACCAGGCAGCCGAGTCGATGCAGCGGGCCGCGCAACAAGCGGGTGAGGCGGCCAAGGAGATGGCCGGCGGGGAGAAGGGAAGCGGTTCTCCGCGAGCCGGCCAGGCGCTTAACAAGGCGCAAGATCAGATGGGCAAGGCCGGTCAGAAGCTTGGCCAGGGCCAGCCCGGCGAGGCCGGCGGGGCGATGGAAAAGGCAGCCGACTCCCTCCAACAGGCGGCGAACCAGCTCGGCCAGGGCGGAGAGGGGAGCGGCCAACCGCAACCGGGCCAGGGCGGCGGCGGCAAGACTCCCGGAGGCAACGTCGGCGGCCCGGGCGGGAAACTGGATCTCCGCCAGTTCAGCGAGGAAGTTGCGAAGCACACCGGAAAAGCCTGGGGTGAGCTGCCGGGGGAGATCAAGACGAAGATCATCCAGGAAATGAAGGCCCGCTACGGCGAGGACTACGCCCGGAACATCAAGCTGTATTTCGAGCAACTGGCCGAGCGGAAGTGACCGATTTGACCTGAGTCAACCATGGGCAAGTGCATTCTGACCGCTCTTGCGATTCTCGTCCTGGCCCTCCCGGCCGCCGCCGAGCCGCGGAAGCGCGAGGCGTTCGAGGCCGCGATCGATAACGCCCTCGACTACCTCGCCAAGTCGCAGAACCCGGACGGGTCGTGGACGTCCGGCCGGCAATTCGGCGGCGGCGGGTTCAACCAGGGCGGGGCCCGCGACCCGGCCATTACAGGACTGTGCGTCATGGCCTTCCTCTCCGCCGGCCACGTCCCCGGGGAGGGCAAGTACGCCTCCGTCATCGAGAACGGCGTCAAGTACGTGGCGGGGTCGCAACAGACCAACGGGCTATTCGCCGGCGGCCAATCCGGCATGACGACCATGTACTCGCACGGCATCTGTACCCTCATGGTCGCGGAAGTGATCGGCCTCATGCCGGACCGGCGGCACGCGGCCACGTTGCGGCGGCAGCTCGAGAACGCGGTCAAGTTGATCCGGCACGCCCAGGCCAAGTCCGGGCAGAACGAAGGCGGGTGGCGCTACCAGCCGGTGCCCGGGGACGCCGACATGAGCGTCACCGCGTGGCAGGTCATGGCCCTGCGGGCGGCCAAGAACGTCGGCTGCGACATCCCGCCGGAGACGGTCGAGAAGGCCGTCGGCTACGTCAAGAACTGCTACGACCCGAGCACCGGCGGGTACCGATACGTCCGCAGCGGCCCCGCAACCGTCCCGTGCACCGGGGCCGGCATCCTGTCGCTGGAGCTGTGCGGCAAGGAATACCACCGGTCGGCCGAGTCCCTGAACGCCACGGGCTACATCATCGACCAGATCACGGGCCGAAAGAACCAGGGCTTCCGGCCCGGCGGTCAGTTCGGCGGGCTCTCCCAACACTTCTTCTATGGCGTCTATTACACGTCCCAGGCGATGTTCCAGATCGGCGGCGATACCTGGACGTGGTACCGGAAGTACCTGCACGCGCTGCTGCTCGGCCCGGACGGCCACCCGCAGCGGGCCGGGGGGTTCTGGACCGGCGTCTCCGGCGACGACAACATGGCGGGCGTCAACTACTGCACCGCCATGGCGGTATTGGCACTCACCGTCGAGTACCGCTTCCTGCCCATCTACCAGCGCGGCGAGGAGCCGGAAGAGCGCGAGGGCAAGTAAGGTCTGGCCGGCAGCCACGTCACCCAAAGTTGCGTCACCTGCTTCGCCCAGTCTGTTTCCTGTCCCCCGCCTCGGCCCCGCCAACGGCCGTTTCAATCGCGCCGGGGCAATCCAGAACGATTGACGTCATGCGGCACGTGCGCACGGAACCGGGTAGTCTGGCAGCGCCCGGGCAGCCGCGGGACCCGGCGCAACCCGAGCTTTCCCGGCCGATCCGCCACACTCCGGCTTGAATCGCCCGGCCGTCGCGGTATGTCGGCCGGCACTCCATCCGCGTTGAGTGGGACCGTCCGACCGGCGAGGTCAGGGAATGACGCGACGACTTCGGATCGCCGGCACCGCCTTCGGGGCCTTGCTCGTGCCGGCCTGCACGGGCATGCCGCGGCCCGAGCCGACGCCCCCGGCCCTGCCCGCGGCGCCGGGCTCGGGCGTCAGCTACCGGCCGATGCCCGGGGCCTTCGCCGCGGTCCCGGTCCCGCGCGGCCGGCCGGTCATGAAGTTTGCCGACGAGCGATCCGAGCCAGGTCCAGCGTTTGCCCAGCGCCCGGCGGCGGCCACCGCGGTCCCGCCGGTGGAACGCACGGACTTCCGGACCACCGAAACCGGGCCGGCGCAAACAGTCCCGCCCGCTCCGATCGATCCGCCGCGGCTGGTCGTACCCGGCCCGAGTGCAGCGCCGACGCCGACGAAACCGGAACCGGAACCGGTGACCGACGCTGAAGGCGTGCGGCGGCCCCCGTGGCCTGTCATCAAGGGTGCACCGCCAATTTCGATGGCCCCGGCCGAACCGCGAGCGGACGCCGTACCGCCGTCTGTCATCCCGCCATCGCCCGGGCCGGTCCTGCCACCCATCATCGTGCCGCCCAAGTCGCAGGCCGAAGACCCGCCTGCCGCGATCGCCCCGGCGCCATCACCGGCCGCCTTGCCACCGGGCGTGATCGGGACCTCCGTTCACCAGACGAACTCCAGCCCGGCGTCCGGGACCACCATCGCCGAGCGGGCGTTCGCGGCCGACCCGATGTCGATCTCCATGCCCGCAATGCCGATGTCCGCGCCCGCGCCGCAGCCGGCCGCGGCGGAGTCGCCGCTCATCCTGGCCGTCCGGGCACTGCAGCAGAACAAGCCGGACGAGGCGGTCGAGCACCTGAAGGCGTATGACCCGGCCACCCAGCAAGTCCTGCTGTCGCTGATGCCGGCGATGGTGCGGTTGTCCGAGAGCAAGCTCCAGCAGATGAAGCCGGAGGAATTGGACGCCCTGCTGGACCAGCTCAACCGGGTGCCGATGGCCCTGCGGCCGCGAGCGTCCTTGCAAGCGACTGGCGTGCGGCTGTGTCGCGAGGTGCACAACTTTGCCCACGTCGAGCCGTTCCCGGACCGGCACGAGTTCCGGCCCGGGGACGTGGTGTACCTGTACATGGAGCTGCACAACTTCTCGTGCGTCCCGGAGCCGAAGGGCGGTTACACGGTCACGCTGGCCAGCAGCCTGGAGCTGCGGGACGCGGGCGGGGTGCTGGTCTGGCGGGCGGACCCCAAAGAGGTTCCGGACCACGTATCGAGCCCGCCGCAAGATTACTATCGGAACTTCCGGCTGTGCGTCCCGAACGTGCCGCCGGGAGCCTATTCGCTGTGGGTGAAAACCATCGACCGCCCGACCGGCCGCGAGGCTCGCAAAGCGGTCGAGCTACGGGTCGGAGCTCGATGACAGGGGTCACGAGGCAGGGATCAGAAGTCAGGGGTCAGGGATCAGGAGTCAGCGTCAAACGGGCTTTACTGACGCCTGACCCCTGACTCCTGTCAAAGGGGGTCGTGAGCATGGTCATCATTCGCCGTTGGGCCCTGGCCGTCGCGGCCGGGCTGGCGCTCGGAGTGTCGTCGGCGGCCGCGCAGGGCGGACCGGCCGCAATCTACACGAAGAACTCGGCGCTCCGGCTGCCGGTCCAGCTCGACGAGCGGTCCCGGGCCGAGGTGGGCGAGATCAAGCTGTACGTCCGCGGCCCGGGCGGTAAGTGGGAGTGCGTCACGACGGCCCCCGCCACCCAGACCGTGTTCGACTACCGGGCACCGGCTGACGGCGAGTACCTGTTCACGTTCGTCACGGTGGACCGGCACGGCAAAGCCTCGCCGGCGAGCGTGGAGACGGCCCCGCCGCACCGGGCGGTGGTCGTGGATACGACGCCGCCGGACGTAACGGCCAACGCGGTCTCCATTCGCGGGGAGCGCTTCCTCCAGTGCCAGATGCGGGACGCCAACCCGGACTGGTCGACCTTGCGGGTCGCGTACCTGGCGCCAGACAACTCCTGGCAGCCGCTCGCGGTCGCATCCGCGGACATGCCGACCGTGTTCCGCGTGCCGGGTGCCGCGGTCCTCAACGGCAAGGTGCAGGTGACGGCCGCCGACCGAGCCGGCAACCGGACCACCCGGGTCATCGACCTGGGCGATTCGACGGCCCCGCTGTCGCTCCCCGCAAAGGCACCGATCGAGAAGGGCAAGCCGGACCCGACCATGTTCCCGAAGGAGGACGCGGCGCTTCCGGCGGTGCCGCCGCAATCCGAAACGGTGCGCGGGCCCGCGATTCCGGAGCTGCCCAAGGCCCCGACGGGGACCCTCCCGGAGTTCCCACCCGTTCCGGACGTGCCGCCGATCAGGTCGCCGGAGCAGCCTCCCGCGGTGAAGACGCCCGACGTTGCGCCGCCACTCCGCGCTCCTGACGACATCAAGGTCCCCGAGCTGCCGCCCGCCAGCTTTCCGGACATTCCGGCCGTCAAGCCGCCGATCGACGTGCCGCCGCCGGCCGTCGCGGCGCCCGCGACGTCGTCGTCGCTCAAGCCGGCCGACCTGCCGGACGTCACCGTGCCCGACCCGCCGAAGTTCGCGGAGCCCGGGCCGGAGACGAAATCGCCCGCGATCCTCGCCACGCGGACATGCAGCATCAACTACCAGCTCGACGGCGTGACCCGGGCGGGCGCCCGAATCGACTTCTGGGCCACCCCGGACGCGGGCAAGACTTGGGTTCAGCTTCGCGACGAGTCCGGCGGCGTCCCGCCGGCGAAGCTGACGCTTCCCGCCGACGGCGTCTTCGGCATCCGCATCCGCCCCGGGGCCGGCAGCAAGCCGCCGGAGCCGGGCGAGGATCCGGACTGCGTGGTCGAAGTGGACACGACCAAGCCGGTCGTCAGCCTCGGCGAGCCGACCCTCGGGTTCGGCCCCGACGACGGGACCATGCTCATCACCTGGACGGCGGCGGACAAGCACCTGGTGAGCAACTCGATCAACCTCCACTACGCGTCCAGCCCGGAGGGCCCGTGGCAGGTGATCGTCACCGGGTACAAGAACGAGGGGACGTACAAGTGGGCCATGCCGACCGGGCTCACGGGGTCGATCTACCTGCGTCTCGAGGCGAGCGACAAGGCCGGCAACGTCGGCCGCTGCAACCTGACCACGCCGGTGACCCTGGAGTCGGGCAAGGCCCGCGTCAAGGTGATCGAGGTCGGACCGGCGAAGTGAGTGGGCGACAGTCACATGTGCAGCTCGACCACGTCCTTGTCCCGAAGGACGTGGTCGCGCTTCACGGTCTGGCCGTCGAACTGGGCGCTGCCCCAGACCTTCGCGGACTTCAATTGCTCCGCCAGGTCCGAGTGGACCTTCTCCGCGAAGTCGAGCACGGTCCCGCCCGCGTGGACGGTGAACGGGGCCGTCATGTCTGCCGGCTTGCCCGGCGGCTTCGCGTAGACGCGGATGACTCCAAGCAGCTCGAAAAGCCGCGTACGCAGCTCCGCCAGCCCGTCACTGCGCTCTGCCGACACGGGCAGGATCGGCATCCGGTCCGCGATCATCTCCTTCAAGATGTCCAATCGTTCGTTTGATCCGTCCGCGTCGATTTTGTTGGCCACGAGCACCGTGCGGACGTGAAAGACCGTCGGGTCGTCCTCCGCCTCCGGCGGGGTGCCGACGAGGTGGATCTTCCGCTCGCGCAGGCGCTCCAGCACCGTCTCGGCCGCGAACGGCCCGTCGTCGTCGCCGACATCGACGATCAGGGCCGCGGCGCTGGCCGCGCGGGCGAAATCGGTGATGTGCGGCTCGAAGAAGTCGGCGGTGATGGGCGGCAGGTCGATGAGCTGGACGCGGACGTCCTCCCAGTCCATCATCCCGGGGACCGGCTCGCGGGTCGTGAACGGGTACGGGGCTACTTCCGGCGTCGCCTTCGTCAGCTTCCGCAACAGGCTGCTCTTCCCCGCGTTCGGCCCCCCCAGAAAGACGATCGTCCCGGCCCCCTGGTGCGGGATCTTGTAGCTGACACTCGACTTCTTCGGCCCGGCCTTGGCCGTCTCCAGCTCGTCGGTGACCTCGCTGATCCTGGTCTTGAGGATGGCCTGGAGTCTCTCGCTGGCCTTGTGCTTGGGGAGGATCACCCACATCTTCTTGAGGGCCGCGAGCTTCTCCTCCGGTGTCCGGGCCTTCTTGTACTCGGCCTCGGCGTCGTGGTACTGCGGGGGGAGGTTGACGGCCATGGCCGGGGGTCAGGGGGCGCGGGTGAGGTAGCTTGATAGGACGTATAGGTCTTATACGTCCCATAGGTCCTATTTTGAACTCATGCTCTACGACCAAATCCAGCAGGCCGCCGACGCCGTGCGGGCGGAGTGGGCCAAGACGCCTCGCGTCGGGATCATCCTCGGAACCGGGCTCGGGGCGCTGTCGCAGGACATTGCCCTCGACGTCAGCTTGCCGTACGAGGAGGTCCCGCACTTTCCGCGCTCGACGGTCGAGTCGCACGCGGGCCGGCTGGTGTGCGGGATGCTCGGCGGCAAGGCCGTCGTGGCCATGGAGGGGCGGTTCCACGCGTACGAGGGGTATACTCTCAAGCAGGTGACGTTCCCGGTGCGGGTGATGAAGGCGCTCGGGTGCGACACGCTCATCGTCAGCAACGCCTGCGGCGGGATGAACCCGCAATACGCCAAGGGCGACCTCATGGTCATCGAGGACCACATCAACCTCCTCGGCGACAACCCACTCATCGGCCCGAACGACGACCGGTTGGGCGACCGGTTCCCGGACATGAGCCACCCGTACGACCGCGAGCTCTTGAACCTGGCCCGCCAGGTGGCGATGGAGGAGCACATCCGGGTGCAGCAGGGGGTGTACGTGGCGGTGACCGGCCCGAACCTGGAGACGCGGGCCGAGTACCGGTTCCTGCGGACGATCGGGGCCGACGTGGTCGGGATGTCCACGGTGCCGGAGGTGATCGTCGCGGTTCATTCGAAGATGCGGGTGCTGGGCTTCAGCGCCGTGACCGACATGTGCCTGCCGGACGCCCTGGAGCCGGTGAGCCTGGCGGACATCCTGGCGACTGCCGCGGACTGCGAGAAGAAGCTGCGGGTGTTGGTTCGGAAGGTGGTCGAGAGGATGGCGTGACGTGGGAACAGACCCCGGGCCTGTTCTCGAAGTGAAGTGGAGTCTAAGCCGATCGCGAGGTATGATCGACGGGAGAGGTGCCATCATGGAACTGACCGAAGAACAACGGCACAACCTGCGCGACGGTAAGTGGGCCCGGTGGACGGATCCGGAAACGGGGCAGGAATATGTTCTTGTTCCGCGGGAGCAGTATGAAAAGCTGCGCGCCGCCATCGATGGAGTGACGCGCAGGGCGGGATGGGATGATCCGGCGCTCGATGAATACGAGCAGTACCGGAAGCGCCCATGACCCGTGGCGACGTCGTCCTGGTTGATTGGCCCTACAGCGATCGCACCGGGAGCAAGCTTCGGCCCGCAGTGGTCGTGCAGGCCGACTACCTGAACGGGTTGATCGACGACACGGTACTGGCCCAGATCACCAGCAAGGCTCACGGCATTCCCGGGACCGAGGTGACACTCGACCCGATTCAGGAGCCGGGTTCTGGCCTGCTTCAAGTCTCGTACGTGTTCTGTCCCAACCTCATGACTGCGGAGCAGGCGATGATTGACCAGACAATCGGAGCGCTTTCTGACCAGGCAATGCGGCTTATTGACGCGTGCCTCAAGTCGACACTGGGGATTCCGTGATTCGAACGGGCGCAGCAAATCCAACGCATCTTAGCCTCGTTCGACGCTCCGCGTCGAATGCCGAAATCGCCGCTCTGCGGCGATGAGGACCCGGGGCCGCCCGCTCGCATCGACGCAGAGCGTCGATGCTTGCATTCGACGCGGAGCGTTGAACGATCGATTTTCCATGCCGTTGGCTGTTTCGCGCGCAGCAAACTCACCCGTCGTGCCTCTGGATCGGGTAGAATCGCCCGCGACCGGAGGCCGACCATGCCCGACGCCCCGCTCACCGAACTGGTCGCCCAGCTCCGCGACCTGGCCGCCGACCCGGCGGAGGGCGTGGCCGACGCCGATTTGTTGCACCGCCACGTCCGCGACCGGGACGCGGTCGCGTTCGAGGCCCTGGTCTGGCGGCACGCACGGCTGGTGATGGGCGTCTGCCGCCGGCAACTGCGGCACCACCACGACGCCGAGGACGCCTTTCAGGCGGTCTTCCTGCTGCTCGCCCGGAAGGCGCACCAGCTTCGCCGCGGGTCGGCCCTGTCCGCGTGGCTGCACACAACGGCCGTCCGCGTCGCCCGCCGGGCCGCGAAGCGCCGCCGATCGGGAACCTGGTCGTCCATCAGAAGTTTCTGATCTCGCAGACGCTCACGGAGATCGCGGTGTTTCCGATCAAGAAGCGAGAGTGATCGGTTCCCCCCTCTCCGCTTCGGAGAGGGGGGTTAGGGGGGAGAGGTCTGCGCCCGCGGCCGCCCGAAGACCTCTCCCCCCGGCCCCCTCTCCGAAGCGGAGAGGGGGAGAAAAGCGATACTGTGCTCTCACTCCTTACCAGTCTGCCCCTTGTTCTTTTCGCCCGCGGTCGCGCCGTGATTGCCCAGATCGCGGACCTTTTCCGCCGCCCGCTCGCGGTCCTGGCGGATCTTGTCCTCGTCCACCGTGCCCGTGATTTGGCCCTTGCCGGGCGAGCTGTCCCACCCGATTGAGAACCATCCGCGATACAAGTCGATCGCGCCAACGGCCACCGCCACAACGACGAGAAAGATCAACAAGCGCTTCATTCGTGACTCCTCGAAGGGCCTGACAAAAGCCGTGAGCCGGATGGGGCCGGCGATGGCACCAACTGGTTTTCGCGGTCCCGAGCGCGATCACCAGCCGACGGCCCGATCGCGAGCGTGCGCGCAGGGACTCAACGCCCCGGTGTCGAAGGACCAAACGAATTGCAACATCCGCCTGCCTAGACGAGGTACGATTCCGCGAACTGGGATCGCAGGACCCGGGTGAGGGCGCAGTCCCGAGTCAGTTGCAGGAAAGCACTCGGAAGCAAGAGCACGAATCGTGCCGAAATCGCGCCTGCGAGCGTCGGTCGGGGCGCGGAAGAAGGTGAGGAGGCAGAAGCCGACACTGACAACGGCGACGCGGCGAGGTTCTTTAGCCCCGTTCACGGGGCTCCCCGCGGAGCGCTCATTGGCCCGCCGTTCACGGCGGGTAATCGGGACGCAATTCCAGGCTTTTGGAGCCCCGTTCACGGGTCTTCTCGATGTTCCGGCTTTAGTCACCGAGGGCCCAGTGGCTGAAGCCTCACCGCGGAAAGCCCCGTGAACGGGGCTCCAGACAGTATTCGCCACATCCCGCACCCGCCGTGAACGGCGGGCCTACACCGCTCCGCGGAAAGCCCCGTGAACGGGGCTCCAAGACGACTGCTCTACCAACAACAAGGACGCTACTCGGTAGTCACCCCCGACGCTCGGCGCGCCAGCACGCGAAGAGGGACGTTCCGACTAGGCACTCTTCTGCGCGAGTCGCGTAACCAAACTGCCGACGAGCGGAGTCGATGCGGGAACGACGCGTGGCCGTTTTGAGCGATCGACTTCCCTCGGCGGCGCAGCTGCACCATGCTTCGCTCGCGGCTCAGCTCGTCATCTCACACCTCCGCCCGCTTCCCGCCGCCGCCGAGTACCGTCGCCAGCAACAGCTCAAACCCGATCACCGCGAACAGCACGTAAATCACATACCGCCATAGCTCATTCGTCGTGTCGAGTGTCGCGTCCTGCTTCGCCTCGGCCGATTGGTCCACAAACGTCACCGCGGCCGACGGCAATAGCTCGCGGACCTGGTCTTCCGTCACGCGGGCCGAGTCCGACTCCTCCGGGGCCAGGTTGACCGCGAAGCTCAGCGCCGCGGAGCGATTCTCGCCGCGGCTGCCGCGGACGTCGGCCGTGTAATAGCCGCGTTCGCGCGTCCGCTCGAAGACCGCCTCCGCCCGGCCGGCGAAGCGCTCGAAAGTCATCTCGGTCTTGCGGCCCGCCGGGTCGGTCACCGTCCCGGTCACCGGGGACCAGGCGTTCGACACGGAGAAGGTCGCGGGGTCGTCCGCGGCCACCACGTCCGGGCCCTCGGCGTCCGACCGGCGCTGGGCGTAGTTCACCATCTGCAACATGAGCGGGACGAACTCGGCGCCGTTGAGCGGGAGGTTGCTCCACTTCGCATTCGCCGGGAACGACGAGAGGATCACCTTCCCGTCGCCGAACCGGGCCTCGACGATCGCCGGACTGTGATCCGCGTATTCGGCAAGGGCTGCGAGCGTCTTGTTCGGGGCCGCGGCGAGAGTCCAGTGCCGTTTGATGAGAACGCGGTCGAAGTAGCGCGCGTCCGGCTGGGTCGCGGGATGGAAGGGTGTGAAGATCGGGTGGTCGAAGTCGATCCGCGTGAGCTTGCGGAACGTCTCCGGCCGCTCCGGGTCGCCGTCGGCCGGGCCGAGGACGGCGGGAACCATGCGGTCCTTGAGCGGGGCGGGGGTCGGGAAGAACGCGGAGTTGTAATTCTGCGGATCGACCTTGTCGCCGGGCAGGATGATGAGGCCGCCGCCGTCCTGGACGTAGGCCCGCAGGGCCGGGTAGGCGTACTGCGTGACCGCATGCAGCGTCCCGCAATTGGCCAGAATCACGACCGCGTAATCGTCGAGCTTCGGCTTCAGGCGCGACTCGTCCAGCCCGGCCCAGGCGGATTCGGGCTCCTCCGTCATCTCGATGGCCCGGGCGATTTCACGGGTCGGGTCGGGGGGCGCGTCGTTCGGCGGGGCACGCTCTGCGGACAGCGCGGCGCG
>DATFWZ010000052.1:0-2202 GCA_035258765.1 Gemmataceae bacterium | reverse complement strand
CAGTCGCAAGGCCTGTCATCCCCGCGGTCAATGATGCGGCGTCGGCGCGGGACGACGTGGACCGTTTCATCCTCGCCGCGCGGGAGGCGCAGGAGCTCAAGCCGGTCTCCAGCGCGGACAAGCGGACTCTGATTCGACGGGTCACGTTCGACCTGACCGGGCTGCCGCCGTCGCCCGCGGCGATCGATGCCTTCCTCCAGGACACCGGCTCGACCGCGTTCGAGAAAGTTGTCGATGGGCTGCTCGCCTCGCCGCGGTTCGGGGAGCAGTGGGGCCGGCATTGGCTGGACGTGGCCCGCTACGGCGAATCCACTGGTCCCAGCCGGAACATTCCATACCCGCACGCCTGGAAGTATCGCGACTACGTCATCGACGCGGTCAACGCGGACATCCCGTTTGACCGTTTCCTCCGGGAGCAGATTGCCGGCGACCTGCTGCCTGCCGCCAACGACGTCGAGGCGAACCGTCTCAAGATGGCAACTGGCTTTCTCGCGCTTGGCACCAAGGACGTGAACCAGCGGATCAAGGCCCGCTTCCTCATGGACAACGTCGATGAGCAGATCGACGTGATCACCCGCTCGGTCCTTGGGCTGACGGTCAGTTGCGCCCGCTGCCACGACCACAAGTTCGACCCGATCCCGACGACGGACTACTACGCCCTGGCGGGGATCCTGCTCAGCACCGAGAACGCGGCCGGCCTACGGAACCAGATGGGCGGCATGCGGATAGCCTACTACGTGCCCGAGTTGCTCGTGCGCCTCAACGGCGACTTCCCGCCGCCGGACCCCAAGGAAGTGGAGCGGCGCACGGCCGAGTTCGCCCTGGTCAAGCAAGCCTGGGAGGCCATCCGGGGCACGCCCGAGGGACGCCAGCTCGGACCCAACGGCCAGACGAAAGGACGAGCCGTCCGCCTGGAATACGAGCGGCGGGAGTTCGAGCTCCAGGCCCTCACCGACCCCGCCCAGCGGGGGTTGGGGGCCCACGGCGTCCGCGACGCCAAGGTAATGGCCGACACAGAAGTTCGCATCCGTGGCGAGGCGGAGAAACTCGGTCCTGTCGTCCCGCGCGGGTTCCTGACCGCGCTCGGCGTCCCCGACGCCCGGCCCATTAATCCGAAGCAGAGCGGCCGGCTCGAACTGGCCGAGTGGCTCACCAGCGACCGGAACCCGCTGACCGCCCGCGTCCTCGTTAACCGTGTCTGGTCGCACCTGTTCGGCCGGGGCATCGTCAGCACGGTCGACAACTTCGGCGTCACCGGGGACGCGCCGACGCACCCCGCACTGCTCGATCACCTCGCCGCGACGTTCGTCGCGGACGGTTGGTCGGTCAAGAAGTTGGTGCGCCGGCTGGTGCTGACGCGGGCGTATCAACTCGCCGCGGACGCAACCCCTGGAGCCAGCGCCGTCGATCCGGCCAACAAGTTCCTGTGGCGACACGCCCCACGCCGGCTCACCGCCGAGGAGTTACGCGATGCCATCCTCGCGTCGGCCGGCGTGCTGGACCTGGCGCGCCCGGACGGCTCGACGGTCCAGAACTTCCCGATGCAGGAGATCCGGGACAACGGCCCGGAGGCGAAGACGATCCACGAGGCGGCGAACGCCTCGCGGCACCGAAGTGTGTACCTGCCGCTGTTGCGCGGCCTGACGCCCAAGACGCTGGAGGCGTTCGACCCGGTCCAACAGACACTCGTCAGCGGCAGCCGGGATGCCACCACTGTGCCAAGTCAGGCCTTGTTCCTGCTGAACTCACCCTTCGTCCGCAAGCAATCCCTGCAGCTGGCCGAGCGGTTGCTCGCGGAGCAGACAGCCGACGATTCGGAGCGCATCCGGAGCGGGTACCGAGTCACGCTCGGCCGCGAACCGGCCCCGGAGGAAATCGACCGGGCGAGGGCTTTCGTGCTCGACTTCGCGTCGGCCTACCGCGACGACGCCACCGCGGCCGCGCCGAATCCAGGTCTGGTGCCGAAGAAGGGAACCGCTCCCAATATCGTCGCTGCCGATCCGGCGGACCAAACCGGCGTGCCGATTGCCGAGGAGGCGATTGTGCCCCGGGATGCCCGCACGGCGGCTTGGCTCGCGTTCGTACAAGCCCTCTACGCCAGCGCGGAGTTCCGCTATGTCCGCTGACAACAGAACCTTATGCCCGGCCGGCCACTGCCTGCCGGGTTTCTTCTACCCTCAGACAACCGAACATTCCAGGAGA
>DATFWZ010000051.1:0-17845 GCA_035258765.1 Gemmataceae bacterium | reverse complement strand
GGAGTCGTCCGGGTAAAGGACGCGGGTGACCGACTCGGCCAGGACCTTGTCGGACACGGCGCCGAAGAAATCGCCGCCTGAGAACTCGCCGAAGTCGAACACGTCCGGGGTCGCGGCCTTCCACAACCGGAGGGTGTTGATCGTCTGTCCTCCGTAACCGACGACCGGCCGGTCGAAGGGCACGCCGATGAAGTGCATCGGATTGCCCCGGAGCACGGTGATTTGCCCGCCACGCGCTTCGAACGAGCACGCGACGGGGACCTCGACCTTCTCCTGCGGCCGGGCCACTTCCCACGGGTCGGGACGGCTGAGCCAGTTGTCCGGCTGTTCGACCTGGTAGCCCATCTGCAACTCCTGCCGGAAGATCCCGTAGTCGTAGCGGAGCCCGTAGCCGATCGCGGGAATCTCAAGGGTTGCCAGCGAGTCGATGAAGCAGGCCGCCAACCGGCCGAGACCGCCGTTGCCGAGCCCGGCGTCCGGCTCCTCCTCGACCAATTCCGCCAGCCGGAGTGCCTTCGTTTTCTCGACCGACTCGACGACGGGGGAGAGGAGGAGGTTCGTGACGTTATTCATTAGCGACCGGCCGATGAGGAACTCCATCGACAGGTAGTAGACCTGCTTGGGGTTCATTCGGTCGTGGTGTTGTTGCGTCTTGAGCCACCGCTGCGCGAGCACGTCGCGGACGGCCAGGGAGACGGCCTCAAACTCTTCGCGCGGCCCGGCAGTTTCCGGGGCGATGACATGATCGAACAACAGCCGCCGTTCGTAAAGGGCATCGTCGGTCCCCGTGAATCGGACCGGACCGCACCCGTACTGGTCCAGGAGTTTTGCCACGCCGTCCGCGGTGGGGACTGTCGCGGGGGCTGGAGACTTGGTCTTGAGCATGGGTGAGCTCTCGTTGGAGGTCGATATTTGCGATCAAGTCGCGTGGCGATCGGTATTACGAAGAACTCTCTTGCCGCGCTTTCCACCGCGAGTGGTGTTCGCGGATGGCCCGGACGATCGACGGGCCGTCGTCCAGGATCTGCGGAATCTTCAGGTCCATCGGGCTGATCAATGGGGCGTCGGCCCGGAGCATTTCCGCTTTCGCCCAGTCGAGCAGACCGTCCCAGAAGCGCCCGGCCAGGATCAGCGGGGTGTCGTGCAGGTGGCGGACCTGCAGGAGCTGCCAGACCATCAAGGTCTCGAGAACCGTCCCGATGCCGCCCGGGGTCACGATGAACGCGTCGGACACCAGGACGAAGTGGTGCAGGCGGGTGAAAAAGGTCTTGTGCTCGTACGCCTCGGTCACGAACGCGTTCACGTCCTGCTCGAACGGCAGCTCGACGCGGATGCCGACCGACTTCTGCCGCGACCCGTCCGGGTCTGCCAGTTTCACCCCCTCATTCGCCGCCTGCATGAGTCCGGGACCGCCGCCAGTCACGATGTCGCAACCCAGGCGAGTCAGCTCGGCCGCGGTGTCCCGGACGGCCGCGTACGCCCAGTGCTTCGGGTCGATCCGGGCCGAGCCGAAGATGGTCACCCGGTATCGGTCGCGCTTCGTGGGCCGCAGGCGAGTCAGGTTGTTGACCGTGTCCCACAGACCGAGCACCGACCTGGTCAAAATGTCGAGCACGCCCTTCTCGTCGGAGAGGGGGACGAGGGACGAGTCGGCTCCGACCCGGGTGTCGCTCATGGGGTTGCTCCCGGCCAGGGGTCAGCAGTCAGGGGTCAGGGGTCAGTGCCGAACTGATCCCTGACACCTGACTCCTGACCCCTGGCTCAGTACGGCCACTTCCAGTTCGCGGCCTCGGGCTTGTCCACGCCGTGCTCGTAGGCGTAGTTACAGCACTCGATCTGCAGGTTCCGGAATTTCTCCTTAGCGTGAGCGCCGATCGTCTGCAGCCGGGGCACGCGGTCGATTACGTCCATCGCCAGGGTGAAGCGATCGATCTGGTTCTGGATGGCCAGCTCGAGCGGGGTGTTGATGTTCCCCTTCTCCTTGTAGCCGCGGACGTGCAGGTTCGCATGGTTGTTTCGCCGGTATGCCAGCCGGTGGATCAGCCACGGGTAGCCATGGAACGCGAAGATGACCGGCTTGTTCGTCGTGAACAGGCTGTCGAAGTCGCGGTCGGTCATCCCGTGCGGGTGCTCGGTGTCCGGCTGCAGCTTGAACAGGTCCACGACGTTGACGAACCGGAGCTTCAGGTCGGGGAACTCCTTCCGGAGCATGTCCACCGCGGCCAGCGCCTCCTTCGTCGGGATGTCGCCCGCGGAGGCCATGACGACGTCGGGCTCGTGGCCCTGATCCGTGCTCGCCTTGGCCCAGATGCTGATCCCCTTCGTGCAGTGAACGATGGCCGTGTCCATGTCCAGGTACTGCAGGTGGTTCTGCTTGTCGGATACGATCACGTTCACGTAGCCCTCGCTCCGCAGGCAATGGTCGGCGACCGACAAGAGCGAGTTCACGTCCGGCGGCAGGTAAATCCGCGTAACCGCCGCGCTCTTGTTCACGACCACGTCGAGGAAGCCCGGGTCCTGGTGGGTGAACCCGTTGTGGTCTTGCCGCCAGACCGTCGAGGTAATGAGCAGGTTCAGCGACGCGATCTTCGCCCGCCACGGCAGGTGGTTGCAGATGGTCAGCCACTTGGCGTGCTGGTTGAACATCGAGTCGATGACGTGGGCGAACGCCTCGTAGGTGCTGAAGAACCCGTGCCGGCCGGTCAGCAGGTAGCCCTCGAGCATCCCCTCGAGCGTGTGCTCGCTGAGCATCTCGATGACGCGCCCGTCCGGGGCCAGCTCCGTCCCGTCGGCGTCCTCGGAGAAGTACTCCTCAAGCCAGAGCTTCTTCGACACCTCGTAGATCGCGTTGAGCTTGTTCGAGGTGTTCTCGTCCGGGCCGAAGACCCGGAAGTCCCCCATGTTCGCCTTCATGATGTCGCGGAGGAACATGCCGAGCGGCCGGGTGTTCTCCGCCTCGGTCGTCCCCGGCTTCTCGACCTTGGCCCCGTATTGCCGGAAGTCCGGCATGCGCAGGGCCTTCTTCAGGTGCCCGCCGTTGGCGTGCGGGTTCGACCCGATCCGCCGCGCGCCGGCCGGGGCCAGCGCCTTCAGGTCCGGGCGGAGCCGCCCCTCGTCGTCGAAAAGTTCCGCGGGCGTGTAGCTACGCATCCAGTCCTCGAGTTGCTTCAAGCGCTTCGCGTCTTTTTTGACGTCGGCCATCGGCACCTGGTGGGCCCGCCAGCTCCCCTCCAGCTTGTGCCCGCCGACCTCGGCCGGGCTGGTCCAACCCTTCGGGGTCCGCAAGACGATCATCGGCCACCGCGGCCGGAACGGCGTGCCGCTGCCCCTGGCTTGCCTCTGGGCGGCGCGGATGTCGGCGACGCACTTGTCGAGCGTGGCCGCCATCGCCTGGTGCATCGTCTCCGGCTCGGAGCCCTCGACGAAGTACGGCGTCCACCCCATCCCGCGGAAGAACGACTCGATCTCCTCGCGTGGCACGCGGGCCCAGATGGTCGGGTTGTTGATCTTGTACCCGTTCAGGTGGAAGATCGGCAGGACCGCCCCGTCGCGGACCGGGCTAAGGAACTTGTTGATGTGCCAGCTCGTGGCCAACGGTCCGGTCTCGGACTCGCCGTCCCCGACGACGGCCGCGACGATCAGGTCGGGGTTGTCGAAAGCCGCCCCGCAGGCGTGGGACAGGACGTACCCCAGCTCGCCCCCCTCGTGAATTGACCCGGGGGTTTCCGGAGTGCAGTGGCTGCCGATCCCGCCGGGGAAGCTGAACTGCTTGAACAGCTTCAGGAGCCCTTCCTCGTCCTCGCTGCAGTCCGGGTAGACCTCGGTGTACGACCCCTCAAGGTAGCACGGGCCGAGGACGCCCGGAGCGCCGTGCCCCGGGCCGGCCATGTAGACCACGTTCAGGTCGTGGGCCTTGATCGCCCGGCTCAGGTGGATGTAGCAAAAGGCGAGGCCCGGGCTGGCCCCCCAGTGGCCGAGCAGGCGGTCCTTGATGTGCTCCGGCTTGAGCGGCTCCTTCAGGAGCGGGTTGGCCTTCAGGTATGTCATCCCGAGCGCCAGGTAGTTGCACGCCCGCCAGAAGGCGTCAAGCGTCCGGACCTCGTCCGGACTGAGCGGTGAGCCCGACACCGTAGCGCGAGCTTTGCCGAATGCGCTGATCGATCCGTCCTTCGACGCGGTCGGCGGCCCGGCCGGGGCGGGGGCCTTCTTCGGTTCGGTCTTGAGCTGTGACATTTCAAGCGTCCTCACGGGGGTGGTACGTCTCACCGGGTCGGCTAGCGGACCGTGCTCCGGGCGAACTCTTCGAGCTTGCGGGCGTCGGCGTTGAACTTGCGAATCCCCTCGCTCAGCTTCTCGACGGCCATCGGGTCCTCGTTGTGCATCCACCGGAAGGTCTTCTCGTCGAGGTGGATCTTCGTCGCGTCCGAGGCCTTGGCCGCTGCCACGCTCAGCCGGCGCGCGACCTCGCCCGGGGTCTTCTCCATCTTTTCGAGCAGGTTCGGGGAGATGGTCAGCAGGTCGCACCCGGCCAGCCGCACGACCTGGTCCACACTGCGGAAACTCGCCCCCATCACCTGCGTCTTGTAGTCGAACTTCTTGAAGTAGTTGAAAATGCGAGTCACAGACGCGACGCCCGGGTCCTCGTCGGCGGGGATGTCGGTCCCGCGCTCCTTCTTGTACCAGTCGGTGATGCGGCCGACGAACGGCGAAATCAGCGTCACCCCGGCCTCGGCGCACGCGACGGCCTGGGCGAAACTGAACAGCAGCGTCAAGTTGCAGTGGATGCCCTCGCGCTCGAGCTGCTCGGCCGCCTGGATGCCCTCCCAGGTGCTGGCAATCTTGATGAGGACGCGCTCGCGGTTGATACCGGCCTTGGTGTACAAATCGATCAGCCGGCGGGCCTTGGCCAGAGTTCCCGCGGTGTCGAAGCTGAGTCGGGCATCGACCTCGGTGGACACCCGGCCGGGGACGATCTTGAGGATCTCGCAGGCGAAGTTGACGAGCAGTTTGTCCATGCCCGCGTCTGCGCGGGCGTCGCGGTCGCCGGGGGTCTTCAGGGCGTGCTCGATGGCGTCGTCCAGCAGGTGCTTGTATTCCGGCTTCTGGACCGCCTGGAAGAGCAACGAGGGGTTGGTGGTCGCGTCCTGCGGCCGGTGCTCGGTGATGGCTTCGATGTCACCGGTGTCGGCGACGACAGTCGTGTAGCGTTTCAGGGAGTCGAGCAGGGTCACGATTCGCCCTCCGTCAGATGCCGGCCGGATTGGCCGCCGGAATAGTGCCGCTATTTGCCGCGTCTGCGCTCTGCCTTCAATCTGAAATCGTGGTCATCGCCAATCAGCACCGTGTCGGCCATTCCGAGGAACAAGCCACTTCCCACGACACCCGGAATGGCGCGAATCTCCGCCCCCAGGCGCGCCGGGTCGGTGATTGGGTCGATCCCGCAATCGAGTATGTGGTTGCCGTTGTCCGTCTCGCCCGGGCGGCCGTTCTGGCTCCAGAGGACGGGGCGCAGACCCAGGGCCGCGAGTCGGCGGACACAGAGCGGCACGGCGAAAGGCACGACCTCGACCGGCAATCGGCCGCGAGCCCCGAGCTGGGGCACCAGCTTCTCCTCGCCGACCAGGATCACGAGTTTTCGCGACGCGGCGGCGACGACCTTCTCGCGAACCAGGGCACGGCCGTAGCCCTTGATCAGGTTCAGGTCAGGGTCAACTTCGTCGGCCCCGTCCACTGTGACGGCGAGTTCGTCCGCCTCGTCCAGGCCCACGACGGGCACGCCGTGCTGCGTCGCGACCCGGGCCGTCTCCACGGATGTGGGCACGCCCTTGACACGCAGTCGGCCGGAACGGATCCCTTCCCCGAGGAGCCGGACGAATGCCCACGCGGCGCGCCCGGACCCGAGGCCGATCACGGCCCCGTCCGGCACCAGTTCCAGGGCGCGATCGTAAATCGTCATAGTTCGGCCCTCCGTCGCGCCTGGCGGATTTGCTCGCGGGCGGCTTCCACGACGTGGTCCACGGTGAAGCCGAACTTCTGCAACAACTGCTTCAGCGGGGCGGATGCCCCGAACGACCGCATCCCGATGCTGTAGCCGGTGTCGCCGACGTACTTCGACCAGCCGAACGTCGAGGCCTGTTCGACCGATACCCGTGCCCGAACGGTCGGCGGGAGCACACTGTCGCGGTAGTCCGGGGGCTGGTCGTCGAACAGCTCCCATGAGGGCATGCTGACGACCCGCGACTTGATCCCGTCGCCGCGGAGTTTCTCGTACGCCTCCAGGCAGAGCACCACCTCGCTGCCGGTTCCGAGCAAGAGCACATCGGGTTTGCCGTCGGCCGCGTCGGCCAGGATGTAGGCCCCCCGGCGCACCCCCGTGGCCGGTGCGTATTTGGTGCGATCGATCGTCGGGACCGCCTGACGGGTGAGGATGAGGGCGGCGGGCTCGTGGTGCAACTGCATCACGGCCCGCCACGCCTCGACCGTCTCCGCCGCGTCCGCCGGGCGGAGGACGACCAGCCCGGGGATTCCCCGAAGGGCCGCGACCTGCTCGACCGGCTGATGCGTCGGTCCGTCCTCGCCGACGCCGATGGAGTCGTGCGTGAACACGTAGATGACGGGCAGCTCCATCAGGGCACTTAGCCGGATAGCCGGCTTGGCATAGTCGCTGAAGATGAGGAACGTGGACCCGTATGCCCGCGCCTTCACCAGCGCGATGCCGTTCAGCACCGCGCCCATGCTGTGTTCGCGAATGCCGAAATGGAGGTTTCGACCACCGGGATTTTCCGCGGAGAAATCGCCCGCGCCGTCGAAGGTCAGCCGTGTCTTGCACGACGGGCCCAGGTCCGCCGACCCACCGATCATCCACGGGACGCGCTTCGCCATGGCGTTCAGCACCTTTCCGGACGCGTCCCGGGTGGCAATGCCCTTGGCGTCGGCGGGGAACGTGGGCAGGTCGCGATCCCAGCCCTCCGGAAGCTGGCGGTGGTGCAGCCGGTAGAACTGGTCGGCCAGCTCCGGGTACTTCGCCCGATATTCCTTGACGCGGGCAAACCACGCATCGCGCAGCTCCTTCCCACGCTTTGCCATCCCCTGTTGGAAGTGCTCGTACACGCCGTCCGGGACGTAGAACTTCGCGTCCTCCGGGCAGCCGTAGTGCCGCTTCGCCAACCGTATTTCTTCCTCGCCGAGTGGTTCACCGTGGGCGGCGCTGGTGTCCTGTTTGTTCGGCGCCCCGTAGGCGATGTGACTGTCAACGATGATCAACGTCGGCCGGTCGCGCGTGGCGAGGAATGTTCGGAACGCCCGGGCCAGCATCTCGAGGTCGTTGGCGTCCCCGACGCGAGTGACATTCCACCCGTGGCCGATGAATCGGGTGGCGATGTCGTCCGTGAATGTGAGGGCCGTGTTCCCCTCGATCGTGATGCGGTTGTTGTCGTAGATCCAGCACAGGTTCGAGAGTTTGAGGTGGCCGGCCAGCGATGCCGCCTCCGCCGAGATCCCCTCCATCATGCAGCCGTCGCCGCACAGGGCATAGACGTTGAAGTTGATCAAGTCTTCGAAGGGGGGCCGGCAAAAGTAAGCGGCCTGCCACCGCCGGGCGATCGCGATTCCGACGCTGTTTGCCAGCCCCTGTCCGAGCGGGCCGGTCGTGGTCTCGACTCCGCTCGTCCAGCGGTATTCCGGGTGCCCGGGGCACCGGCTGTCGAGCTGCCGGAACTTCTTGATGGCTTCCAGTGGCACCGATGGCTCGCCGAGGGTCTCGTATTCCTTGCTGACCGCCTTCACGCCGGTCAGGTGCAAGAGCGAATACAGCAACATCGAGGCGTGCCCGGCCGAGAGGACGAATCGGTCGCGGTTCGGCCAGATGGGGTCCTGCGGGTCGAACCGCAGAAATTGCTGCCAAAGGCAATACGCGACCGGGGCCAGGGCCATCGGGGTCCCGGGGTGCCCGGAATTGGCCGCCTGGACCGCATCCATGGACAGCGTGCGGATCGTGTTGACGCACAATGTGTCGAGATTGGGTCGAGCCGTGGTGGTGGTCATCGTCCACCTCCTTTCGTGACTCGACGGAACGCGCCGGAGACGGGGTCCGCGAGTTGCGCGCGCCCGTTGGCCGCGAGGTGCTCCAGGATGAGGTGGACCGACTCGACGGCGTCCGGGGACCCCGCATCGGCGGCGATCTGCTCGGCCGTCAGCGGCCGGTCGGATAGGGAGGCGAGCACTTTCGCTTGAAGGGACAACACCGACGCGGCCGCCTTCTTCCCGGCCTCCACTCCCGGCTGGTGGTAGGCGTTGATCCCGACCAGGCTCGCGTACAGCCCGACCGCTCGCTCGAAGAGGGCGATCAGGGCGCCGACCGTCCGCGCTTCGACCCGCGGGATGGTGATGGTCATCGACTCCCGGCCGTTCTCGTACAGGGCTGCGCGAGTCCCGAGCAGGAATCCATGCAGGTAGTCTCCGGCCGTCGCGCCCGGGTCAACCTCGCGGGACGAGCCGCCGTCCTCCAGCACGCGGATGAACACCGCGAAGAAGTTCGGCACCCCCTCGCGGAGCTGCTGGACGTAAGCGTGCTGGTCGGTCGAGCCCTTGTTGCCGTAGACCGACAGCCCCTGCTCGACGCGATTACCCTTGAGATCGAGCTGCTTGCCGATCGACTCCATCACCAGCTGCTGAAGGTAACGGCTAAAGAGAAGCAACCGGTCCTTGTACGGCAGGACGACCATGTCCTTCTGCCCCCTGCCGCCGGTCGCGTGATACCACATCACGGCCATCAGGGCGGCGGGGTTGTTCTTCAAGTTCCGGTCGCGGGTGGCCTCGTCGCAGGCGGCCGCGCCGGCGAGCAGGCCGTCGATGTCCAATCCCTGGAGCGCGGCGGGCAGGAGGCCGACCGCGGACAGCTCGCTCGTCCGACCCCCGACCCAGTCGTACATCGGGAACCGGGCCAGCCAACCCTCGTCCGCGGCGGTCTTGTCCATCCGCGAGCCGGCCATGGTGATTGCAACTGCCTGCTTTGGAAAATCGACGCCGGCTGCCTTGTAGGCGTCGGTGACCAACAGCATGCCGTTGCGGGTTTCCGGCGTCCCACCGCTTTTCGAGGCGACGACACACAGGGTTTCGGGGAGCCGGCCCGCGAGCCGACGGAGCGTGCGGTCGATCCCGTCCGGGTCCGTGTTGTCGATGAAGTCGATCCGCATGCGGTCGGTGGCCGGGTCGCCCAGGGAGTCGGCCACGAACATCGGGCCGAGCGCGGAGCCGCCGATCCCGATGCACAGCACGCCCGTGTACCGGTTCGCTTTGGGCGGCCGAATCTGCCCGCCGTGGATCTTCGCGGCGAACGACTTGATGTCCTCCACAGTCTTGCGGATCTCGGCTGCGATCTCCGGGGTCGGGGCGAGGCCCGGGGCCCGCAGCCAGTAATGCCCGACCATCCGGTTCTCGTCCGGGTTGGCGATCGCGCCTTTCTCCAGCGCGTCCATGTCCCGGAACGCGGCGAAGATGGGCAGATCCAGCCCCTCGAGCGAGCCGTCCGCGAATCCCATTCGGCTGATGTCAAGAGTCAGCCCGAGCGACGGGATGCGGGAGAGGTAGCGCCTGTACCGTTGCCAGAGTTGCGCGCCCGTCATTTCTTGTTCCCCCCGGCGGCCTGGCCCTGTCGAGCAACCGCCTCCTGAGCTTTCCGTACCTGCTCGGCGTCCCCGATGTATTCGTGCCGGATCGGCCGAAGGTCTGCGTCCAACTCGTACACCAGCGGCACACCGGTTGGGATGTTCAACCCCACGATGTCGGCGTCGCTGACCCCGTCGAGGTGCTTCACCAGCGCTCGCAGACTGTTGCCGTGGGCGGCGATCAGGACGCGTCTGCCGGACCGGACGGCCGGGGCGATCGTTTCGTGCCAGTCAGGCAGGAAGCGGGCAACCGTGTCCTTCAACGACTCCGTTCGCGGCAACTCCCGGTCGGTCAGGTCCGCGTAGCGCCGGTCGTGGCCGGGGAAGCGCGGGTCGGCGGGGTCGAGGACCGGCGGTGGCACGTCGTAACTGCGCCGCCAGATCTTCACCTGCTCCTCGCCGTGCTTGGCCGCCGTTTCCGCCTTGTTCAAGCCCTGCAGGGCCCCGTAATGGCGCTCGTTGAGCCGCCACGAACGGTGCACGGGGATCCACATCAGGTCCATCTCGTCGAGGACGATCCACAATGTCCGAATCGCCCGCTTTAGCAGCGACGTGTAGGCCACGTCGAAGGTGAATCCGCGGTCGCGCAAATCTCGCCCGGCGCGGCGTGCCTCCTCGATCCCGGTCAGCGACAAGTCCACGTCGGTCCAGCCGGTGAAGCGGTTCTCACGGTTCCAGTCGCTCTCGCCATGTCGGAGCAGGACGAGCTTGTGCATGGTCCAACTCTCTCAATAAGCGGACGGTCCTAACTCACCTGCCGGGCCAAGAGGGCCCGGCTCGGGTCCTCGCCGGGCACCTGGCCGCGGACGAGTACGACATATTGGCCCGGTTGGATCAGCCCGCGGGCCTTCGCCCACTCGCTCGCGAACGCCAATTCCTGTTCCGCCGTGGCCGTCTCGGGCTGGACGACGGCGGTCACCCCCCAACACACGGCCAGCGTCCGGGCGAGGTGCTCGGTCCGGGTGACCGCGAGGATCGTCGCCGAGGGCCGGCGGTTGCTCAGGGCCAGGGCCGTCCGCCCGGACTCGGTCGCCACGACGATCAGCGGGGCGTCCAGACGGCGCGCGACCAGGCACGCGGCGTCCACCGTGGCCTCGGTGATCCGCTCGACGAAGCCGGCAAGCGAGGCGGACTCGTCGCCGGCCGGCAGGGCCCCCTCCTTCAGGTAGGCCTCGGCCTCGGCGCAGATCTGCCGCATGGTGGCAACGGCCTCGACGGGGTACTCGCCGATCGCGGTCTCGCCGGACAGCATGACTGCGTCGGTCCCGTCGAGGACGGCGTTGAACACGTCGCTGGCCTCGGCCCGCGTCGGCCGGCTCGAGTGCTCCATGCTGTTGAGCATTTGCGTCGCGGTGATGACCGGCCGGTGGGCCTGGTTGCACAGGGCGATCACACGCTTCTGGATGGCCGGCACCCGGTGGGCGTCCATCTCGACGCCCAGGTCGCCACGGGCCACCATGACGCCGTCGGTCGCGGCGACGATCGCCTCGATGTGCCGCACCGCCTGCGGCTTCTCGATCTTGACCACGACCCGCGCCGGGCACTTCCGCGCCTGCAGCTCCCGCCGCAGCCAGGCGACGTCTTCGGGGCTGCGCACGAACGACAGCCCGACGAACTGCACTTCGGTTCCCTGTTGGGCGGTCCAGTTGAGGTCCTGCAGGTCCTTGTCGGTCAACGACTTGACGGCCAGCTCCGAGCCTGGCAGATTGAGCCCCTGCCGGGACCGTAGCCGGCCGGGGAGCGTGACCTTCAGTCGTGCCCGGCCCCGCCCGACGTCCGTCACCGTCATGGCCACGGTGCCGTCGGCGAACAGGACCGCTTCGCCGGGCTTGAGATCGTTGGGCAGCTCGCGGTAGGAGCAGGTCAGCTCGCGGGCAGACTCCGACGACCGATCGGTCACCAGGGTGAACTCCTCGCCCAGCGGGCACTCAACCAGGTCGCCGGGGATCGGCCCGAGCCGCATCTTCGGCCCGCTCAGGTCCTGGAGAACCGCGACGTGACGCCCCGACTGCCGACTGGCCGCCCGGATGTCGGCCAAGGCGGCGGAATGCTCCTCGTGCGTCCCGTGCGAGAAGTTGAGCCGGAACACATTGACCCCGGCCTCGATCAACCGTCGCAAGGTTGCCGGCGCGCGTGAGGCCGGCCCGATCGTGGCGACGATCTTGGTGCGGACCGGCGGCAAGTCGTTGCTGTTCTCCGCCATGGCTGCTATACCTTGGGACCGTTCTTCACGGGTTGCGGTCAAGTTCGTCGAGGGCCCCTCGGATCACCTCGGCGCTGGCGCGAAGCTGGGCCTGCTCGTGCTGGCTCAGCGGCAGCGGGAACGTATCGATCACGCCGGACCCGCCCACCAGGCGCGGCAGGGCGACCGTCACGTCTTTGACGCCGAGTACGTCCGGCGTCGGGGCGCACACGGTGAGGATCGAGCGCTGGTCGTGCAGCACCGCGTCCACGATCCGGGCAAGGGCGCAGCCGATCCCGTAGTACGTGGCGCCCTTCCCGGCGATGATCGTATAGGCCGCCCGGCGGACCTTCTGGTCGATGTCGTTGCGGACCGCTTCGGGGTTGACCACGCCCCGCATCTGAGCGAACGCTTTCAGGGACATCCCGCCGACGGACACAAGCGACCAGGTGAGTACCTCGGAGTCGCCGTGCTCCCCGATCACGTAACCGTGGACGTGGTGGGGGTCGATACCGCAGTACCCTGCGATCAGCGAGCGGAACCGGGCCGTGTCCAGAGTGGTGCCGGACCCGAACACGCGGCCCGGGCCGGCGCCCGCCTCGGCGGCGAACCGGGCAGCCAGGTGCGTCATCACATCGACCGGGTTCGAGGCAACGACGACCACGGCTTCCGGCGCGTGCTTCAAGACCGCCGGCACGACCTCGTGGAAGACCGCCGCATTCTTCCGCAGGAGTTGCAGGCGAGTCTCCCCGGGCTTTTGCCCGACCCCCGCGCACAGAACGACGGCGCGACACCCCACGAGGTCGGCATAGCTCCCGGCCCGGACTTCGAGCGGGTGCGCGAACGGCACGGCGTGACGGATGTCGTCCGCCTCCGCGGCGGCCCGCGCCTCGTTCTTGTCCACCAGGACGATTTCCCGGCCGACGCCCCGCATGACCAGGGCGTACGCCGCGGTCGCCCCGACCAGCCCGCTCCCGACGACGCCGACTTTCATGAGCCCGCCCCCTTCGATGGCAGTCGCGGTCCGCACGGGTCACCCGGCTGCCAGCCCCTTCTGTCGGGCGAACTCGGCCTTCGTGTCTTCGTTCATGAAGAAGTACGTCTGACCACCGTGTTCGACGGTCGCGGCGGCAGCGAACTTCGGGAACTTGACCTTGGCGATGGGGTCCTCGACGTATTCCGCCTGGTCGTACAGCTCGCCCTCGTTGATCAGGACGAAGAGTTCGACAAACCCGACGATCCGGTCGTCCAGCCACTTGGCCAGCCCGCTTTCATCCAGGGCGGCGATGGGGGAAGTGAACTCGGAATGCGAGTCAAACTTCCACAGTACCGGGACGATTTGCAGGTTCTGCTCGACCACCACGTTCTTGACATCCTTGTCCGGGGCGACGGCGAATGTCAGCGTGATGGCTGCCTTGGGGGACCGGAATTCGAACCGGGCCGACCTCCGATTGTCCAATACGGACGGCGTGACCTTCGCGCGCTCGCCCGCCCGCTTCGCCAGGGCCTCCAACCGGGGCTTGGCGATTTCGACCACCCGCGCCTGTGCCCTCGCATACTCCTTCAGCGCATCCTGCCGGTCCTTGTGCAGCCGGACCTCCTGCTGTTGCTCCTGCTTGATCCGGTCCTTCACACTGGTGAAGGCGCGTTCGATCCGGGCGACTAGCTCGTTCACGTCTTTCACGAGTTACTCCTTGGTGGTGTGGTTCGAGTCCGGTGCGACCGATGACCGGGGTAACGAGTCACCTGACTTCAGGGCGTTGGCCACGATTCGCTGTGCCTCGTCGACGATGGTCTCGAGGTGCGACCGGCTCTTGAAGCTCTCCGCGTAGACCTTGTAAACGTCCTCAGTGCCGGACGGCCTGGCCGCGAACCAGCCGCCGGCGGTGACCACCTTGAGGCCACCGATCGGGGCGTGGTTGCCGGGCGCGCGCGTCAACTTCGCCGTAATGGGTTCCCCGGCCAGCGTCGATTCTTTCACGTCCTCGGCCGACAGCTTCCGCAGCCGCACCTTTTGCTCGGGCGTGGCCGCGGCGTCGATCCGCGTGTAGTAGGGGGTGCCGAATTCGGCCGTCAGCTCCCGGTAATGCTCACCGGGGTCCTTGCCGGTGCGGGCTGTGATCTCGGCCGCGAGCAGGGCCATGATCAGACCGTCCTTGTCGGTGGTCCACACCGACCCGTCGTGTCGTACAAAGCTCGCCCCCGCGCTTTCTTCACCGCCGAAGCAGCACGACCCCTCGAACAGTCCGGGCGCGAACCACTTGAACCCGACCGGGACCTCGCAAAGCTGACGATCGAGCTTCCGAACCACGCGGTCGATCATCCCGCTGCTAACCAGCGTCTTGCCCACGACCGCCCGGGCCGGCCACCCGGGCCGGTGCGTTAGCAGGAAACGGATCGCGACCGCGAGGTAGTGGTTGGGATTCATGAGCCCCGCGGACGGGGTGACGATCCCGTGCCGATCCGCGTCCGGGTCGTTGGCGAATGCCACCCGGAACCGATCCTTCAGCCCGACGAGCCCGGCCATGGCGTACGGGCTCGAGCAGTCCATCCGGATCTGCCCGTCGTGATCGACGGTCATGAATGAGAAGGTCGGGTCCAGGCGCGGGTTCACCACGCGGATTTTCAGCTCGTACTCCTCGCCGATCGGCTGCCAGTAGTGCACCGCGGCGCCGCCGAGCGGATCGACGCCGAGGTCGAGGGCCGCGCCGCGGATCGCCTCCATGTCGATGACGTTTCGCAGGTCGTTGACGTACGCCGGAACAAAATCCTCCTGTCGCGTGGTTGACGCCCTCACGGCCGTGGCAAACGGCACGCGCTTCACGCCCGCATTGTCCCGCAACAAGAGCTCGTTGGCTCTTTCCTCAATCCACTTCGTCACATCGGTGTCGGCCGGGCCGCCGTTGGGCGGGTTGTACTTGAACCCGCCGTCCGCGGGCGGGTTGTGCGACGGGGTGATGACGATGCCGTCCGCGAGGTGGTCCGTCCCCTCGCGGTTGTGGACCAGGATGGCCCGCGAGATCACCGGCGTCGGGGTCACGCCGTCGTCGCGCTGGATGACCGCCGGCACCCCGTTCGCGGCCAGGACCTCCAGTGCCGTTCGCTGGGCAGGACCGGACAGGCAGTGCGTGTCCTTCCCCATGTACAGCGGGCCGTCGATCCCCTTGCCACGGCGGTAGTCGCAGATGGCCTGGGCGATGGCGAGGATGTGCGACTCGGTGAACGTTCCCTTCCCGGGCGTCCCGCGGTGACCGCTCGTGCCGAAGCTGACGAGCTGTTCGGTATCATCCACGTCGGGCCGGCGCTCGTAGTACTCGCGCTCGAGTCGGGCCGGGTCAATCAACAATTCGGCTGGGGCCGGCTTGCCAGCGAGAGGGGATAAGCTCACGGCCGCTCCTTCACGCTCACCGCCGGCCGCCGCTACGGTCGGGGTTCGGGTTGGACGGGACGCGCCGAAGATTGGAAGGGAGCTTAGACGAGCGCGACAAGGATCGCACCTGTCAATGTTGACAGGTCTGGCGATGAAAAACTGGTAGCCGATCGGAAGTGGCCGGACGGTTGTCGGTCCCTAGACTACGGGCACAACTCATCACGATCGGCCGACCAACGTTGGCCGGTCGTCCCAAACCTGGGTGCGGCGACTCGAACCCGGTATTCGTGGCACGGACGCCCCGTTCCGATTCTGGAGCGGTGGTATGAGCAACGGCGGGAACCAGGCTCGCGACTCGGTGCCACACCTTCGCGGCGTGGTCAGCCTGCTCACTCTGATATTCGTCGTGTCGTTCTCGCCGCTCGCGGCCGCGGCGGGGCCCGAAGAGTCGAAGTTCGTCGTAGTCGTTTACCCGGACGAGAGCGATGGAGCACCGGGAATTATCCTGGTCAACCGCGCCATTCGCTCGACTTTCGCGAGCCAGTCGCCCGGACAAATCGAGGTCCACAACGAATACGTGAATACCGCCCGGATGCGGGATGCTGACTTCATACAGGCCCAGGTAGCGCTGCTGCGGCAAAAGCTCGCCGGACGGAAGGTCGATCTGGTAATCGCCGGACTGTCATCGGGACTGGATTTCGTGATGGAGCACCGCGACAAGGTGTTTCCGGGGGTCCCGGTCGTTTACGTGGCCGTCGACGAGCGGGAGGTCAAGTCCCGCCGACTCCCGCCCGACGTGATCGGTGCCGCGATCCGGATGGACCTGGGCCCCACGCTTGACGGCGCACTCCGGCTCCATCCGCACACTCGCCGCGTGTACGTGATCGCGGGGAGCGCCCCGTTCGACGTCGAGTGGGAAGCCGAGGCTCGACGGACGTTCCGCCCCTACGAGGACCGGTTGGAGTTCGTTTACCTGACCGGGCTGCCGATGGACGACCTGTTGACTCGAGTCGCCGGCCTCCCGGAACACAGCATCATCTACTACCTCCACATCCACCAGGACGGGAATGGGAGAACTCTCGTTCCGGCGGAGGCTCTCGAACAATTGGCGTCGAAATCGAATGCCCCGCTCTACAGCCACGTGGACACGTACGTCGGTCGTGGAATCGTCGGCGGCCGCGTGTTCACTTTCGAGGCCGCGGGGAACAACGCGGCCCAACTCGGCCTGCGGATCCTGGCCGGGGAGAAGCCCGAGTCGATCGCGGTCCCGGACGCGAGCGCGAACGTCAACATGTTCGACTGGCGGCAGCTCCGGCGCTGGGGGATCAGCGAGCAGAGCCTCGCGCCCGACAGTGTGGTCCGCTACAAGGAGCCGACCTTCTGGGATACGTACCGGTGGAAAGTTATTGGCGTCGTCTCCCTCACTGTCATCCAGGCCCTGCTCATTGCCGCGCTGGTCGTCCAGTTGGTCAAGCGACGGCGGGCCGACGACCGGTTCCGGCAAGTGGTTGAGACGGCCCCGACCGGGATGCTCACCGTCGGCCGCGACGGTGCGATCGGCATGGCCAACGCCCAGGTCGAGAGGCTCTTCGGGTACGGGCGGGGGGAGTTGCTCGGTCGGCCCATCGATCAGCTCGTACCCGAGCGATTATGGGGGCCGGACCCCGCCGACCGCGACCGCTTCTTTGCCGCGGTCAAGAGCGGCGCGATGGGAGTCGGGCGAGACCTGGTCGGCCGGCGAAAGGACGGCACCGAGTTCCCAATTGAACTCGGGCTCAGCCCGCTCCCGACCGCCCGGGGGTTATTGGTGCTGGCGTCCGTCACCGACCTGACCGAGCGCCGACAGGCCGAAGACAAGATGCGGACGAGTCAGCAGGAACTCAAGCGACTCACCGGCCGCCTGCTGGAGGCGCAGGAAGTCGAACGCCGGCGCGTGGCCCGCGAGCTCCACGACGACGTCAACCAGGGACTGGCCCTCCTGTCCATGGAAATGGACTTGCTCGCCGGAATTCGGCCGACGTCCTCCGCCGAGATCGCCGACCGGGTGCTGGGCCTGTCCGGCCGGGTCAAGGAGCTTTCGTCCTCGGTCCACGACCTGTCCCACCAGTTGCACCCGTCGAAGCTGGAGCACCTGGGCCTCGTGACCGCGGTCCGCGGCTTGTGCCGGGAGCTCGAGCACAGCCACGGATTGCATGTGAAGTTCACCCACCAGCCCGATCCGGGTGAGGTCCCCGTGGAGACAGCTCTGTGTCTTTACCGCATCGTGCAGGAGGCCTTGCGGAATGTCGTCAAGCACAGCGGCACCGACCATGCCGCGGTCGAATTGAGCGGAACGGCAGACGGAATCCGCTTGCGCGTCAGCGACGACGGGATCGGGTTCGACCCGGCCCAGGGCAATGGCGGGCTCGGGTTGGTCAGCATGCGCGAGCGCCTCGACCTGGTCGGCGGCCAGATGGCCATCAACTCCCGGCCCGGCGGCGGCACGCGGATTGACGTTCACGTCGCATTGCCGGAGGCCGCCGAGTCGGCGGTCGGGGAGTCGGCCTCGCCCTCGCGCGACGCGGAACTCGTCACCACCGGCCCAAACGGGGAGCCGCCATGACCCGGCCGCGTGTCCTGCTGGCCGAC
>DATFWZ010000050.1:0-4315 GCA_035258765.1 Gemmataceae bacterium | reverse complement strand
CACCCGCCGCGCCGGCCAAGCTCGACCCGTTTGCAATCATTGCCGGCGTTTGGCTCACCGGGAGCGCGATCGTACTCCTCGTGTCCGTGCGGCGGATCATTCGATTCCGCGCGGCACTCCGCGACTCACACGCGGCCCCGCCGGATATTCAGGCGGAAGCTGAGCGACTGGCCCGGGCCATCGGACTCCGACGCTGCCCCATCGTCCTGCTCGTCCCTGGCCGCGTCTGGCCGGCCCTATGGATGCCGGGAGTCTTTACGCATCAGGCAAAGCTGATCCTTCCAGCCGGACTGCTCCCGCTGCTTGACGCGAATCAGCGGTCGGCCGTCCTGGCCCACGAATTGTCACACTTGAAACGCGGCGACCCGTGGGCGCGCTGGCTGGAAATCGTTGCTTGCATGGTCTATTGGTGGCACCCACTTCTGGGCTGGTTCCGCCGCAAGCTGCGTGAGGCGGAGGAGGAGTGTTGTGACTTGTGGGTGGTAGCGGCCCTGGGCGGCCGGCGGTCGTACGCGACCGCCCTCGTGGAGACGGTGGTGTATTTGAACGGCCCGGCACCCGCGCCCGTTCTGGCGAGCGGGGCTGGTCCGGTGAAGAACCTTCAGCGGAGAGTGACCATGATCATGAAAGCGACGTGGCCGGCCCGGCTGACGCGGCTTGGTCTGGCGGCAGTATTGGGTGTTGGCGGGCTCGGCCTGGCCTTCGGGCCGGCGCTGGCCCAGGACCGCAACCCGGACAACCAGCGACGGGAGCCGCCCGCGCGGGAAAGAGAGCGGGCAGAACGGGAACGCGCGGAACGCGAGCGCGCGGAGCAGGACCGCGAGCGGGAACGGCCCCGCAATATCGAACCCCGGGACAATGAGCGCGGACGCGACCGGGCCGGCAACGAGGAGGTCCAGCGCCTCCGCGAGGAACTCGAGAAAGCCCGCCGGGTCGCCCAGGAGGCGATGGAGCGTGTGCGGGCGGCCGAAGAACGGCTGGCGCGGGCTGAAGGCCGACCTGGTGGTGCCGGACGTGGACGCGACGAACCGGGCCGCCCCGGTACCCCACCGCTACCGGGCTTGCCGGGCACCCCGCCGATGCCGCCGGGCATGCCAGGGCGCGCCGGTCCACCGAACGAGTTGCGGGAACTGCAAGCTCAGATGGAAGAACTTCGTCGGGCCGTCGAGCAGATGCGCCGCGAAATGCAGCGCGACCGCGGCGGCCGCGATAACGAGCGTAACCGCGACCCGCGACCGGGCGAACGGAAGAGCGCGCCCGGCGGCGGCGACAGGGTCGGCGGCCCACCGGCCATCCCGGGCGGTCCTCCAGGTATCCCGGGCCCCGGCGGTCCCGCGTCCTTCCCGGGTGGTCCTCCGGGCGTTCCGGGCCCCGGCGGTCCTCCGGGCTTCCCTGGCGCGGCCTCGCCGCCGGCCGGGCCACCCGGCCCACCCGCGCCTCCCGCCCCGCCCCGGGGACCGCGAGACGGGGACGTCCCACGATAACTGAATGATGAAACGATGCGAGGGGCCAGCTGGCCCCTCGCGTCGTTTATGGAAGAGTGCGCTATCGCCTACCCGGTGAGTTGTTCGCGCCTGGTTGCCTCGTCCGCGACGGCGGGTCGTGGTCCCACGGGGCGCGTTGGGCTCGCGTGTATTCGCTCACCGTTGCCGGGCGCTGCTCAGAATTGCGTTCCACCCGTGAATTGGCCCCGAGGTCGATGCCGAGGCCGACCAGCCACCATGCCATCGCCAGGATGATCGCCCGGCGAAAGGTGCGCGATGGCGTCAAGCAGAACGGCCGCTTGCGGGGGGAGTCGATACGGTCCATCCGGAGATTATCGGCCCCGCATGCCTGATCCCTTCAAACGAAACCTCCCTGGGAGCGCGGCCGTCCCGGCCGCTATGCGATCGCCAAGCGGCCGGGACGGCCGCGCTCCCAGGCAGGGTCAATTCCGCGAAGCCGTCCCCACATCGCGCTCGAACACAGGGAAGCTCCCCTGTTTGCGGAAGTAGCTCTCGTAGAAGTGCAACAGATGCGAAGCGTCGCTTGGCACCTGCGCGGCCAGAGAATTGAACGAGGTGGTTTCCAGCCGCGACGTCGCATACCAGAGCAAGTCCTGGCCGACGTGCAATAGATCTTTGCCCGGCGGCGCCACGAAGCTGAAGAGGCCGTTCACTCGCTTCGCGGGCAGTCCTTCCGTACCGAACGCGCCGAACCAGAACGCGGGCGACTTCGCATCGAGCGTTTCGACGCCGGGCAGCGCCGCGTCGTCGATCAGCACGCCGACACCGCGGGGCGAGCCGTCGCTTCGGCGCAGGACAAACACGGCCTCGGTCGCTAACCCGGAAGTCATCAAGTAATTGGCCAGGGCCGGTCCACGGAGTCGCGGAAGGCCGGAAACCATTGATTCGATCGCAGGCAGATCGCCGGGCCGTACCAAGGTCACGTTCAGGCTCGGACGCTGGAACATCGTCGGCAGATCGCCGATCGACTGCGAGAAGTTGACCATCTCGCGGACATGCGCGAACCCTTGGGCCTCGAAGAACTGGACTTGCAGGGGCCAATCGGCTCGACAGACCGCGTGGGCCCGTGGGACCTTGCGTTCGGCCAGGGTGCGCATGACCTGCCCGAAGAGTTGATGGGCGGCCAACTCGTGGCCTGGCAGGCACCAGGGGTAGTGGACGCGGCCGTGCGGCTCGAAGGCGGCAAATCCGACCACGCGGCCGTTGTCTTCGGCGAAGAACCGGCCGCCGCTCGTCCGGCGCACGTCGTCAATCGTCAACCGCCGAAAGCCGGGCAATTGGGCGGCCGCGACGTTGTACACCGCCGCCTCGTGATCGGTGTCCCCCGGCAGACAGTTGCGAATAATCATCGCCCGTCTCCGACGCGGCCCACGGGACTGGGTCCGAACGGGTCCGGTAAGAAAACATACCGTGGAAACGGGTGCCCCGGCCGGAGCCGGCCACCGTCAGTTCAGGGCGAGGGCCAAGAAAGTGCAGTGTGTAGGTAAACAACTTCGCTGGCGGCGAAGAGGCGGGGGAATTGCGAAGAATTGCGAAGTCCAAACGGCCGTCAACAAGAAACAAATCGGCAGTGAATCGCCGAACTCCAAAAGCACCCATTTGCGCACGCCCGGGCGCCATATGTTGGCAGGTCCAGTTTTGACGTTACTACTTTGAGAGAGAGAGGATCCGTCTAGTACGAAAAGCTAAGGCGCCAAACCCGCGCGCGTGTGTCGCCTTAGGTTGGCATCTCAGCTTTTTAGCGCACTCCGCTGCGCATCAATCCCGCGTCCGCTTGTACCGGATCAGGCAGCCGTGAGCGATCGTTTCACCCTTCGCAGGCTTCTCGCCCTTGAGCACTGCGTCCATCGCCAATTCCAGGTAACGCTCCTTAACATCGTCGACCTTGGTCCTGTCGTCCATTGCCCCCATGTAGGCGATCTTGCGGTCCTTGGTCAGGACGAAGAACTCCGGTGTGTACGTGGCCCCGTAGTCGCGGGCGATCTTTTGCGTCTCGTCGTACAGGTACGGGAACGTGAACTTCTTTTTCTCCGCCTTCTTCTTCATCGCGTCGAGCCGGTCGTCCGGGATCGTGTTCACGTTGACCGCGACGAGGGCCGCCCTCCCCTTGTACTTCTGCGCGAACGCAATGATCCGGTCCTCGTATTCCTCCGAGCACGCGCAACTGTTGCAGGTAAAGACGACGACGACCACGTCCTTGTCGGCGTGGTCGGCCAGGGAGTGTTTCTTGCCGTCGGTCCCGGGCAAGTCCTTCCACGCCGGGGCCGGGTCGCCAATCTTCAGCGATTTGTTGAACTCGCCGGCGACGCACACGGCCGGCACGAGAAGCGCAAGAGCGAAGGCGCGCATGAGACAGTTCACCACGAAGGACGCAAAGGGCACCCAGAAGACATTATGGAATTGCCCGATTCCGTCCGCATTGTGGTGAGGACGACTCAATACCGCCAGATGAGGTCCACGCCGATGCGGTACCGATCGATGTCGCGCGAGCCGAGGACGGGGAACTCGATCGCGAAGCCCATCTCCAGGTAGTCGTTGAACCTGTATCGGAACCCGGGGGCGATGGTGAGGATGTCGTGGCCCTGGGCCGAGGCGCCGATGTTGGCCAGGTCACGCCCTTCGAACGTCAAGAACGGCCGCTCTTCCCCGTTCGTGGTGTAGTGGAACCAGTTCAATTCGAGCGTCGGGTAGAAGCGGTGATAGTTGCCGACGTCCAGGTCCAGGTGCAGGGTGTCGTAGAAGTAGTCGCTCCGTTTGTTGTCGGTCCCCATGTGGTAGCCCGCGACGTTGATCAGATGGAACGACCCGTA
>DATFWZ010000049.1:0-16430 GCA_035258765.1 Gemmataceae bacterium | reverse complement strand
CCTCCCGAAGTACCCGCCGCTCCGAAACCGTCAGACGCACCACATACTTCTTGTGCATGGCCACCCTCCTTGGCGGCCCGGAGTTTCCACAATCCGTTAAAATCACGGAACCCCATTTTTCAAAGTTGACAGAGCACTAGGAGCGCCGGGTCCCGAAGGGAACGCCCGGAGCGGTCAAATTGCGGACGGAGTCGCCGAGGTGGTACGGCCGCGTCCCGGGTAAGGCGGACCCAGTCCCGCTTTCGGAGAACCGCCGGGCCGCCGAGGACATCCTCAACAACGAGCTGGGCAGGGCGGCGCGGCAGGAGCACGGTCTCCCCGACCGACACGGGTCGCGGCAACCACTGGCCGCCTACCTGGACGAATGGGAGCAAGTCCTCCCGACGCGCGACGAGCGGCCGAAGGCGAAGCACGTCCGGAGTTTGGCCCGGTGCGTCGGCCGGGTGCTCGACGGGTGCGGGTTCGAGTCGCCCGCCGACCTGGACGCCGGCGCCGTCCGGAAGCTCCTGGCCGACCTGCGTGCGTCGCGTTCGTCGGTCGAACTTCCGGCCGACCGGACGGAGTTCCGCAAAGCGGAGTTAGCGAAACTCCTCGGCGTGACGGCCTCGACCATGCCGTTTCTCGTCGCCCGGCACAAGCTGCCAGCCACCGGGCAGGGGAAGGCCCGGCGGTATCCACGTGCGACCGCCGAGGCCCTAGCCGCTTCCCGTGGTCGCGGGGCCGGGGAGAAGACGTCGAACATGTACTTCGCCGCGGTCAAGCAGTTCGTCCGCTGGCTGGCCGACGAGCAGCGCGTTCCGCTGGCCAGGGCCGCTTCGGATCTCCTCCGGATCGGGGCCGGGAAGGCGGACATGGATCCACGACATGCGCGAACCACGCCGCTGACGGCTGACGAGTTCGCGCGGCTCATCGTCGCTACAAAGGCGAGCCGGGACGTGTTGTGTGGCCTGACCGGGGAGGTGCGTGCTCTGGTCTACCGGCTAGCGGTCGAGACAGGTTACCGGGCCGCGGAACTGTCGCAACTCCGCCCGTCGTCGTTCGTGGTGACCGGCGAACTCGTCGAGGCCGTCCTGCCTGCCTCGGCCACCAAGAACGGCCAGGAAGCTCGCCAGCCCCTCGGGCCAAGTGCCGGGTTGGTCGTCAGTTACTTAGGCCAGCTGCCGGTCTCCCTGCCAATCATCCCCGGGGACTGGTGGAAGGATGCGGCCGAGATGATCCGGCGCGACCAGACCGCAGCCGGCATCCCCTACGTGGTCGAGGGGCCCACCGGACGGACCTACCGCGACTTCCACAACCTGCGGCACACGATGGTCGCCTTCCTGGACGCGGCCGGCGCTTCGTTGAAGGAGGCGATGCAGCTCGCCCGACACTCGCGGCCGGAGCTGACCGCCAAGGTGTATTGACAGGCCTCCCGGGAGCGGCTGGCCGAGGCCGTCAAGCGACTGCCGACCGGTTCGGGATGCCGCCGGGATGCCGGGTCACAGGATAGCACGGTAGAAAATGGGATGACGGTAGGTAAAGGCGACGGGTCGGACGGCCGGCCGCTCGACGGCCGAAAACCCCAGCAAAAGAAGAGGAAAAGTGACGCGGGAGGACAGGAGAAGACGGAAAGTGATAGCTCCCCGTGTGAGGCGCTCCTCGAACCGCGAGTTCGAACCTTTTTTGAGCGAGAGAGCCAGTTGGCCCGACTCGCCCGCTCGAAAATGCCTGCAATCACAGTGGTTTCTCGCGTATCTCTCACTGACATGCGAATGACGATTTTGGGCCAGAGTGGTTACGATCGGTGCCCGAGTGTGGCGCTCCTCGAACCTGGAAACTCGCGCAGTCTGTTAACCCGGGCCGATGAGAGGTTTATTAGAACGCCCGAGTTTAAAGGCGCGCGACCTTTTCTCATCTTTGCAGCCCCCGGCGGCGTCGGCGAGCCGGGGCGATTCACACCCGGGCAGCCCCAGACCGACCACATATAGGTGGTAGGCGAACGCCACCCACCCGCCCCAGGGCCCGTCGCTCGTCCTCATGTCGGACGGTACCTGGCTGTCCGCCCCGACAAAATTCAACTTCCTCATTCCGCGCCTGGGCGACGCACCATGCCCCGGGAACGGCCGCATCAAATTGCTGGGCAACCGGCCGCTGCCCGCGGCCAGTGAGCCGGAGCCCGAGGTGCTACCGTTCCCGACCGGCGGAGTTGTCTGCGCGCGGCGACGCGGCGGGCTCCTCAAGCACTACCGCCCGGCCGCCTGACGTGGGCCCGCCCCTGGGCACACCCCACTTCCGCGGTCGCCGTGCGCCATCGACCCAAATCCGGGCCCGCCTGTCCCAAGCCCCGGTCAACCCCCGCCAGTCAAAGATGGTCACTTGCTGATCTGTTGATGCCGCGCGGGCCAACCGAAGGGCCGCGCCGAGTATTTGAACAGGACGGGGCCTGTTTTGTTGACCGTCGTACTACCAACGTCGATCCCCTTTCGTCCATTCCAAGGCGGCCGTCGGTTCTATTGTTCACGGCCGCCAGTCAAGGTCCCGCACTGCCAACTCCCGACGGAGACGCCCCAAGTCCCACAATTGAACGGTGGGACTGTTCGTGGCCACCGCCAGGTACGACCGGTCCGCACTGAAGCACAGCGCACGGATCGTGTGCGAATCGACGGCGGGCAGGTTGGCCAGGTGTGTTCCCGTGGATACTTCGATCAACCGCACTTTCTGGTCGGTGGCTGCGACCGCGAGCACACTGCCGTCGGCAGCGAGGGCCTGCGCGGCAGACTCCGCGCCGGGCTGGTCGCGCGCCATCGTCTGGACGAGGCGCCAAGTCCCCACTTCCAGGAGCCGATACTCGGTCCCGTTGCCTATCACCAGCGAGCGTCCATCCGGGCTGAACGCCGGCCTCACGCGCCCGCGGCCACCCGGGACCCCCGCGACCTCTCGCCCGGCCGCACGGTCCCATATCCTCACCGCCGCGCCTTCTTCCTCGGATGTTGTGGCCAGCCATCGCCCGTCCCGGCTCAGCGCGACCCCGCCGATTCCCGCGTGCGCGAAAGTCGCCGCGGGCTGGTCCGGTTGGTCGAAGCAGACCACGAGCGCCCGACTTTTCGCCGGGTCCGCGACGGCTAGCCAGTGGCCGTCCCCGCTCATGGCCGAGTCTCGGAACGGATCGTCCACTTTGGCCAGCGACTGTGGCCGGCCCACTTGCGGCCCGCCGCGCGCATCGAGCCCGATGGGCAAAAGCTGAACGGTGCCGTTGCTGAGTGTGAACAGGCCGCGGCCGTCCGGGTGATACCGGACGCAGTCAGTCTGCCCGCTCGCGAGCGCGGCGACCTCCCGGCCGGTCGCGACGTCCCACAGCCGGACCCCGTAACCGCCCGCGACAGCCAGGAGCCGTCCGTCCGGGCTGAAGTCGATCGACGTGGGCCAGTACAATTCGGCGTGCTTGTCGGGAGCGGGCGTGGCGTGCAACAGTCGGCAGCCGCCTCGGCGGATTTCCCAGACCCCGACCTTGCCGGCATCGAGGAACGCAATCGCCCCGTCGTCTGACCGGAACCGGAGCGCGAAACCGGCGTCCGTGACCAACGGGCGGCCGGTGTGCGCGTCCCACAGTCGAGACTTCCCCTCGGAGTCGGCCGAAAACAGCAGGTCGCCGTTGGAGCTGAAGGCCACATTCAAGACTGCTTCGCCGTGGCCATGAAGCACAGCGTGCGGCTGGCGGGTGGCCACGTTCCATACGTGCACGTGGTGATCGTCCACTCCGGCCGCGAGCAGAGTCCCGTCCGGCGCCCAGCTTAGTCCGCGAACCCCGGCGGGGTAAGTCAGCCGCGCCGACACCTCGCCGCTGTCCAGGTCGCGGATCTCGACCACGCGGTCGCGGGCACTGGAGACGGCCAGCCGCCCCCCGGCTGGGTCAAATGCCATCCACTCCAGCTCGGGCAACCCGTCGAAGCGCTTCACTTCCTTCCCGGTCTCCAGGTCGTAGATGCCCACAGCGTGGCCCGGCAGGCTGACTGCGACCCGCCGGTTCTTGGAGTCGAAGAGCGGCCCCCCGCCGACCCAGGCCGCCGGCAGGTCGAGTCGCGGCCGACCGGCCCGCCAGTCCCAGACGACGAACCGGAACTGCACCGGGTTCACGCTGTAGCTGGCCGCCAGCCACCGGCCGTCCGGGCTGAATACCAAGACGACCGGCCGACGGCTGGCGATTGGAGTGGGCAGCCGCGCCAGCTCCGTGTCGTCCGCCACGCGGCGCACGCTGACGTCCCCGCGATCGTCGTGGCGTGCGTAGTGCTCGAGGGCCGGGTCGAAATCGATCTGGCCGGCCGTGACCGGGTTACCGCTCCAGACGCGGGCCCGGTCGAGGTCCGTCAGGGTCAGGCTAGCAATGACCTCGTCCCGCAGGTCCGGTCCGCGTCGGATGTCGGCGGCCCGGTCCAACAGATCCAAGCTGGCTCGCCGCCGGCCGGCCTGGGGATCGGCCCGAACGACGGCCGCCTGCGCCACATACGATTCCCGGAGTCGTTCGAGCGCGTTCTGCTCCGCCACTTGCGCCTGATCTCGTTCATGCCGCAGGCGGATGGCGGCCAGCGGTGCGCCGGTGACGATCACGAGCAACAGTCCCGCCACCGCCGCGGCGAGGCCCGCGACGACCGGCTTGCGCCGGCACCACCGCCAGGCACGTTCCACAGTCCCAACGCGCCGCGCCTGGATCGGCTCGTGGGCCAGGAACCGGCGCACGTCCTCCGCAAGGGCCGCCGCGGTCGGGTAGCGCTTGTGCGGTTCCTTTTGCAGGCACTTCATGCAAATCGTTCCGAGATCACGTGGCACCTGCGGCTGCAGGCGCGTCACGGATACCGGCTCCTGATGGCGGACCTGTTCCAGTGTGTCGACTGCCGTTGTGGCGAGGAAGGGCGGCCGGCCAGTAAGCGTCTCGTAGAGCACAGCGCCGAGCGCGTAGACATCTGTGGCCGGGCCGATCGTGCGGACCTGTCCACACGCCTGCTCCGGGGCCATGTAACTGGGTGTACCGATGATTACGCCCGTCTTTGTGAGGCCCGTCTCCTTCCCTAGCCACCGGGCTAGTCCGAAGTCTGTGACCTTAGGAGTCAGGAGCCAGGAGTAAGGAGTCAAAGTGGCCGCCGTACTGACTCCTGACCCCTGATCCCTGCCCCCTGACAGCAGGATGTTCGCCGGTTTGAGGTCGCAATGTACGATCCCTCGCTCGTGGGCGACATGAACCGTCTCGGACAGAGTGGCAATCAGGCGTGCGGCTTCGAGCGGCGGCATGGGGGCGCCCGCGAGCCGGCGGTCTAGGCCGCCACCGTCCACGAACTCCATCGAGAAGAACGGCCGGCCGGCGTGCTCGCCGACCTCGAAGATCTGCACGATGTTCGGGTGGTGGAGGCGAGCCACCGCCTCCGCTTCTGCCTGGAAGCGGGCCAAGTCACTCTCGGTCGTCCACGGCCCGGTCAGGATCATTTTCACCGCCACCAGGCGGTCCAGCTTGATCTGCCGCGCTTTGTAGACGACGCCCATCCCGCCTCGGCCGAGTTCGCCCAGGACCTGGTAGCCCGGGACCTCGGGCAACGCCCCGGCCGGCGGCGGGGTCACCGGCCGAATCACAGTCGGAGCCGGTGGCGCCAGGACACGGGCCAACCAGGCGTCGTCCAGGTCCGGGAAACGATCCGCGTAGTCCTCTGCCCGCGGTTCCTCGCCGGCCCGCCGTCGGTACTGGGCGTCCATCAGGATCAGCTCGCGGATCAGGATCGGCCGCTCCGGCCCGGTCGTATCGTCCAGATGATTCTCGATGGCCGGACGCGGACCGACTCGCCAAGCGCGCTCGAATCGGTCGCACGCCTCGTCGATTCGCCCGGCGGCGATCGTGGCGAGCCGTTCGTATCCGGTCAGCAGGATTGAGTTCATGCCATCGCATCCTCCCACAGGATGCGGATCCGCTGCAGCTTGCGCTCGACGGACCGGACCACGCACCCGAGTCGGACGGCGATCTCCTCGTTCGTGTGCCCCTCGACCTTCCAAAGTGCGATGTCCCGCAGTTGGGGGTCATCCAGCCGACCAAGCAGCCGCCGGTATTCGTCGGCCACTTCGGCGGCCAGCTCCGGAGTCGGCTCCCGGCTGAGCAACTCAGCTGGGCCGTCCAGGGGGTCGGTTTCGGCGGCCCGCTGCCGGCGCTGCAGGTCGATGGCTTTGCGGACCGTAATGACAGCGAGCAGACGCCACAGGTCGGTGCGATCATCCAGCTGAACGAATCGACCCTGCTCGGCCCCCAGGCAAAGGCTTTTGAAGGCGCTCAGTGCCACGTCCTCGTCGTACCCGGCCAGTGCGGGGACGCCCTGGAGCCGGGCGCGCGCCAGGCCGACCAGCCGCCGGAAGTAAACCTCCAGCAGCCGTTGCACGGCGACGTGCTCGCCGTCCTTGAGCTGGGCGATCCAGAGGGTGACCTGGTCGGCAGAGGACATGGGACGGTCCGGCGAGCGACGTGGTGGTTGATTGTAGTCGGCCCCGGCGGCCCCCACACCCTCCGTTCGCGGCCCCGCAGGCAGGCCGGAGAAAAAATTGGACATGCCTGTCGGGTTTTCCGGTCCGCGTGCGATGTACCGGGTCAAAAGGCCCCAAGGGGCCGCGATTTCCCGCATTCCAGAGAGGCACCCAATGTCCCGCCGTCCGCGCAACCGCCGCCCCACGCGCCTTGCCGTCGAGCCGCTTGAGGGCCGCGAGATGCCGGCCACTCTCGTCAGCCCGACCACGTTGACCTACCAGGACATCGATGGCGACAACGTCACCGTCACGCTTTCCAAACCGCTCCTGAAAGCTGGCAATGTGAACGCCGTGTTCACCTTCAACGTGGACGGGGTATTCAGCAGCAACCTGGCGAAGCAACAGCTGTGGGGGATCGACTTGACCCCGCTGGGCGGCGCGGCGGCGGGGACAGCGGTCACACTGACGGCGACCCGCAGCCTCGTCACCAGCGGCAACGGCTTTGCCAACGTCGGGCGCATTAACGCCACCGGCATCGACCTCGGCGCAGTCGTCGTGGACGGCGACCTGGGTCAGATCGACGCTGGCGACGTCACCGCGACCACGCCGGGCCTGGCGTCGCTGACCGTCCATTCGATCGGCCGCTTCGGCACGACCACGCAGGCGCCTGGCGGTGACCTCATCAGCACTTTGGTCGGGAGACTTGGGGCCTTGAGTGTCAAGTCCGACATCGCGGACGCGAACATCAACGTCGTCGGCGGGGTCGGCGCGACGATCGGTAAGGTCTTCGTCGGCGGCAGCGTGGCGGCCGGGTCTATTGGCGCCGACGGAAACGTCGGGCCGTTCGTCGTGAACGGCGACGTTGTCGGCGGAGCCAACCCCGCTTCAGGGAACATTATCGCCAAGGGTAATCTCGCCAGCGTCGCCATCGGCGGCTCGCTGCGGGGCGGCGCCGGCCTCAGCAGCGGCTTCATTCGGGCCTTTGGCAGCCTCGGACCGGTCACAATCAATGGCACTGTTGCCGGCGGGACAGGGACCGCCTCGGGCCGCATCCTATGCAACGGGTCGATCGGCAATGTATCCATCGGCAGCCTGCTCGGCGGAGGCGGAGCCGACAGCGGCCGCATTGAGAGCCAGGGCAACATGGGCGCCGTCCTCGTTCGCGGCAACGTCGTGGGCGGCGGCGATCTGTCCGGCGCCATCAGGTCCGAAGGCAAACTCGCCAGCCTGGTGATCAACGGCTCGCTGGTGGGCGGCGTCGGCATAGAGAGCGGCCGAGTCGAGACGGTCAAAGACATGGGGCCCGTCACCGTCGCGGGCAACATCGTGGGGGGAGACGGCCATGCTTCCGGCAGCATTCAATCGGCCGGCAAGCTCGCCAGCCTGGTTGTCAACGGCTCGCTCCTGGGTGGGTTCGGCTATCAATCCGGCCGGGTCTATGTCGCGGGCGAAATGGGTCCCGTCACGATCAAGGGAAGCGTGATCGGTGGAAACGACCGGGGCGTCGCCGGTCAGGCTGACTTCTCCGGCCAGATCGCCACCCTAAGCAATTTGCAAAGCCTGTTCATCGGCGGCTCGTTAGTCGGCGGGGCGGCGAACGGGGTCAATGGCGCCGGTGCAAGTGGTACGATCCAAGTCTTCAAACAGGCGGGCCCGATAACGATTGGCGGCGACCTTGCCGGCAGTGACGCGGTTACTGCCGGAGCCATCCAAGTGGGCAGTTTGGCCGGCATCACCGTGGGCGGTTCGCTCCTGGGCACCGACGCCGCCCTCTCGGCCCGCATTTACTCCGGCGGCAGAATGGGCTTCGTCAAGGTCGGCGGTGACGTACGGGGCGGTCTCGGCCAACAGTCCGCGCGGATTATTGCCGTCGGCGGCAGCATCGGTGCCGTCACCATCGGCGGCTCTATCACGACGAAGGGTGGCAGCGCCGCGGCTCACATCGATGCCATGGAGGACATCGGCGCCATCCTCGTTAAGGGGAGTATCGTCGGGACGGCCGCGGCCCCCATCGTCATCGCGGCCGCGGGCGCGAACGCCAATGACGGCGATGACCTCGGCAGCATCCAGAGCCTCACCGTCTACGGCCGCGTGGAACACGCCCGGATCCTGGCCGGACACAGCTACTTCGGCCCGACCAACGCCGATGCCCGCATCGGGGCGGTGGTGGTCGGCGGCGACTGGATCGCCAGCGACCTGGTCGCCGGAGTCGCTGCCGGGGCGGACAATAAGTTTGGCACCGCCGACGACGTGCTGGTCGCCGATCCGAAAAACGACCCCAACGTCCTCTCGACCATCGCCAGCGTGACGATCAGGGGCCAGGTGCTCGGCACCCCCGGGGCGGGGGACAGCTTCGGGTTCTGCGCCGAGCGTGTCGGCTCGATCTCCGTCGGCGGGTCGGCGATCAGCCTCAAGCCCGCGAGCAAAGACTTCTTCGGCCTGGGTCCCACTTTCGACGTGACCGTCCACGAAGTTTGAGGCCGACCGCCATCGCCTTATTACCCCCAACCGCATTCAACCCGGGCCACGCCCGGAGAGGAACTACTGCCATGTCTGCTGTGTCAACCCGCCGCCCCGTTCGTCGCGCCAGACTCGCGGTCGAATCCCTGGAACACCGCGAGGTGCCGGCGACCCTCGTTAGCCCGACCACGCTGACTTACCAGGACCTTGACGGCGACAGCGTCGCGGTCACGTTGTCCAAGCCGCTCCTGAAAGCTGGCAATGTGAACGCCGTATTCACCTTCAACGCCGGCGGGATTCTCGGCAACAATATTACAAAGCAGCAGCTCTGGGCAATAAACCCGATCGGGCTGGGCACCGCGGCGACGGGTACGACGATCACGGTGACGGCGACGCGCAGCCTCGTTACCGGAGGCAACGGCCTGGCCAACGTCGGACACATCGACGCCACCGGCATCGACCTCGGCGCAGTCGTCGTGGACGGCGACCTGGGTCAGATTGACGCCGGCGATGCCACAACGGCCACGCGGGGTCTGACGTCCCTGACCGTCCAATCGATGGGTCGATTCGGCACCACGACACAGGCCCCCGGCGGCGACCTCGGCAGCTCGGTGGACGGGCGACTCGGGGCCTTGACCGTCAAGTCCGACCTCACCGACGCGAAGATTAGTGTCTTCGGCGGGGCCGTCGGGACGATCGGCCGGGTCTTTGTCGGCGGCAACGTAACTTCCGGCTCGATTTTTGCTGCGGGGGGTATTGGGCCGATCGTCGTGAATGGCGACATTGTCGGCGGAGCCAGCCCCATTTCCGGGAGCATTCTCACGTTTGGCAATCTCGCCGGCGTCGCCGTCGGCGGCTCGGTGCGGGGCGGCGACGGCGTCGATAGCGGCGTCCTTTCGGCGTTTGGCGGCATCGGCCCGGTCACGATCAAAGGCACCCTCTCCGGCGGGACGGGGAGCGGCTCCGGCCTCATCCAAAGCAGCGGCTCGATCGCCAGCGTGGACATCGGCAGCCTGCTTGGAGGCGCCGGCGCCAACAGCGGCCGCATCGAGAGCCCGGGCAACATTGGCGCCATCCTGGTTCGCGGCAGCGTCGTGGGCGGCACCGGCGACCACTCCGGCGCCATCGAGTCCGGCGGCCGGCTCGCCGGACTCGTGGTCAACGGCTCGCTTGTCGGCGGCGTCGGCCTGGAGAGTGGCCGGGTTCGGACAACCGGCGACATGGGGCCTGTCACCATCCGGGGCAACCTCACGGGGGGCGACGGCAAAGGCTCCGGCAGTATCGAGTCGTTCACCGGCCAGCTCGGCAGCTTGCGGATCAACGGCTCGGTCCTGGGCGGCGTTGGCGCACTCAGCGGCCGGGTCTATGTCACGGGCGACTTGGGCCCGGTCAGCATCCAGGGGAGCGTGATCGGCGGGAACGACCTGGGCGTCCCCGGCCGGGCGAATGAGTCCGGCATGATTGGCACCGGGGGCAATTTGCAAAGCCTGTTCATCGGCGGCTCGTTAGTTGGCGGGGCGGCAAACGGGGTCAACGGCGGCTATTCAAGTGGCTCGATCTACGCCTCCAAACACGCGGGCCCGATCACAATCGGCGGCGACATCGCCGGCAGTGACGCGGATGGATCCGCGAGCATCACCGGCGGCAATATGACCGGCATCACCGTCGGCGGCTCCCTCCTGGGCACCGCCGCCGGCCTCTCGGCCGGAATTTTCTCTAACGGCAGCCTGGGCTTCGTCCGGATCGGCGGCGACGTGCGGGGCGGCCTCGGCTTGCTTTCCGCGTCGATTGTCGCCGACTCTGGCAGCATTGGCGGCGTCACCGTCGGCGGCTCGATCACGACCAAGGGCGGCAACCACGCGGCTTGCATCGACGCCCGCGAAGATATCGGAGCCATCCTTGTCAAGGGGAGCATCGTCGGGACGGCCGCGGCCCCCATCGTCATTTCGGCAGCGGGAGCGAACGCCAACGACGGCGACGACCTCGGCAGCATCCAGAGCCTCACCGTCTACGGCCGGGTGGAGCACGCCCGGATTCTGGCCGGGTACGACCCTTTCGGCCCGACCAACGCCGACGCCCGCATCGGGGCGGTGGTGGTCGGCGGCGACTGGATCGCCAGTGACCTGGTCGCCGCAGTCGACGCCGGGGCCGACAAGAAGTTCGGCACCATCGACGACGTGCTGGTCACCGATCCCATCAACAACCCCAAAGTCATCTCGACGATCGCCAGCGTGACGATCAAGGGCCAGGTGCTCGGCACCCCCGGCGTGGGCGACAACTTCGGGTTCTGCGCCCAGCGGATCGGCTCGCTATCAATCGGCGGCGATCTCGTCCCCCTCAAATCCGGCGGCAGCAACGATTTTCTGTCCCTCGGCCCGACATGGGACGTGCGGCTCAATGAAGTGTGAGTCCAAGGCTCGCCGGCGACTGCCTTGGTCGGCACCGTCGTTAGTTGGCGAGGGGAAAAATGGACGGATGGGAACGAGTCGGTACTTGCTTACAAGCGCGAAGACGGACCCCGACCACGCGAAGGAGTCGGAGTAGCCCCGGGCGAGCATTGCTTCGCGGTGTAGGACCACTGCTTGGGGAATCCACATCGCTTCCCGTTTCCAATACCCATGTGCCGGTTGCCGATCCGGCACTCGGTGGGCGACACGACTTCTGGAACAAGCGCTCAACTTTCGCGGCGTTTGCGTGCCTGGGTCCGGCCGGCTGTAATCTGGAGTCGAATGTCGATGCGACCGGCGTTGCCAAGGATGGATGCCAAGACAGCCTCCCGAGTCTTGTGCCAATACTGGTCAACAAGCAGGCAACGATGTTACAGATATCTGACAAGTGTGGGCACACTGAAAGAAGAAGGACTCACGGCCATCGCCGTAAGTCCTTTGGGAGGAAGAATGCCGAGGACAGGACTTGAACCTGCACCCCCTTGCGAGGACTAGCTCCTGAGGCTAGCGCGTCTGCCAATTCCGCCACCTCGGCGATCCACTCACCACAGTAGCCGCACCGGGCCCGCCGTCAAGACGCACGGGCCGGGATCGGGGTTCGCAGGCTACTTGGCCTTGGCGGCGTTCCAGTGGGAATTCGGCGCCTACTCTCCCTCCAAATCGGCGTCGCGAAGGTCCGTGAGGAACATGTGTCCCGGCTTGTGAGTGATCGCCAGCGGCAGCTTCGCCCGCATCAGGGCCGCTTGCGGGGTGACCCCGCACGCCCAGAAGACAGGTAGCTCGCCCGGTCGGACCTCCACCGCGTCGCCGTAGTCGGGCTTATCGAGGTTGGCGATGCCGATCGCGGCCGGGTTGCCCAAGTGGACGGGGGTGCCGTGGGCTCGAGGGAACCGCGCGCACACGCGGGTTGCGGTCAGCGCCTGCTCGGGAGTCATCGGCCGCATCGACACGACCAGCGGGCCCGTGAACCGGCCCGCCGACCGGCAGGGCCGACTCGTGCTGTACATCGGCACATTCACCCCGAGTTCCAGGTGCCGGACGGGAAGCCACGCCTCCAGCAGCGCGCTTTCGAACGTGAAGGAGCAGCCGATCACGAAGGAGACGAAGTCGTCGCGCCAGAGTGATCTGATATCGGTCGGCTCTTCGGCCAGGATTCCGTCGCGCCAGATCCGGTAAGCGGGCAGATCGGTTCGCAGGTCGGCCCCGGGGGCGACCGCCTTCGGTTCCGAGTCGCCGGGCTCAGTCACGTCCAGCAGCGGGCACGGTTTGGGGTTGCGCTGGCAGAACAGGAGGAAGTCGAACGCGAATTCGCGCGGGACGATGACCAGGTTGGCCTGGACGAACCCGAGGGCGAGGCCGGGCGTGGGGCCGGTCAGGGTGCCGGCGCGGCAGGCTTCACGGATGGAGGCTCCGGTAGCTCGAGTCAACTCCGTCACGGACGCCTCTGGAAAGGTAAGGAAAAGTCAAGACTCTGCCGCGCCCAGCGATTAGAGTATCATTATCTGGAGCCCCACGGCTTCGCCCCGCCTGCCCGCCTGACGGTGCCCACTTGCCCGCCCTCGCGCCTCACCCGTGACCTCCGAACGAGGGTCGCGCATGCGATACTCGCTCCTCCTATTCATCCTGGCGGTCGCTCCGGCAGCCTCCGCATCCGGTTCGCCGATCGACTTCAATCGCGACGTCCGACCGATCCTGTCCAACAATTGCTTCGCCTGTCACGGGCCCGATGAGAAGGTGCGCAAAGTGGACCTGCGGCTGGACACGCGGGACGGGGCCACCGCCGACCGCGACGGTCACGCGGCCGTCGTCCCCGGCAAGCCGGAGGCGAGCGAGCTGGTCAAGCGGCTGACCGCGGACAAGCCCGGCAAGCGGATGCCCCCCGCGAAAACCGGCAAGACGTTGTCCAATGCCGAAATCGACACGCTGACGCGATGGGTCAAGGAAGGCGCCCCGTACGCTAAGCACTGGGCCTATGTCCCGCCGGCGCGGCCCGAATTGCCCGCCGTCAAGAACGCGGCTTGGCCGAAAAACCCAATCGACCGGTTCATCCTCGCCCGATTGGAGAAGGAAGGCCTGTCGCCGTCGCCGGAGGCGGATCGGTACGCCCTGGCCCGGCGGCTCGCCCTCGACCTGACCGGGCTGCCGCCGACGCTCGCCGAGGCCGAGGCCTTCGTCAAGGACCCGTCGCCGGACGCCTACGAAAAGTACGTCGATCAGATGTTGCGAAAGGAGTCGTACGGCGAGCACTGGGCCCGGATGTGGCTTGACCTGGCTCGCTACGCCGACTCGGCCGGCTACGCCGACGACCCCCCGCGACAGATCTGGGCCTTCCGCGACTACGTCATCAAGTCATTCAACGCGAACAAGCCGTTCGACCAGTTCACGATCGAGCAGATCGCGGGGGACTTGCTCCCGACGCCGACCGAAGAACAGACCATCGCGACGGCCTTCCACCGCAACACGCTGACCAACAACGAGGGCGGGACGAACGACGAGGAGTTCCGCAACGTCGCCGTGGTCGATCGCGTGAACACGACCCTCACGACCTGGATGGGCACCTCAATCGCCTGCTGCCAGTGTCACAACCACAAGTACGACCCCATCAGCCAGAAGGAGTTCTTCGGGCTGTTCGCCATCCTCAATAACACTGCCGACGCGGACCGCTCGGACGAGGCCCCAGTTCACAGCTTCTACAGCGAGGCCCAGAAGAAGCAGAAGGCCGTGTGGGAGGCGGAGGTGGCTGCTATCGAGGCGAAGTTCAAAGAGGCCGGGCCGAAGTTCGCAGCGGCGCAACAGGCATGGGAGAAGGGACTGGCGCTCAACCCGAAGTGGACGAAGCCTAAGCCGGAGGCGGTCAAGTCTCAAGCCGGGGTATCCCTCACGGTCCGCGACGACGTGGCGGTCTTCGCGGAGAAGGGGGCGGCCAAGGACACCTACACCATCGAGCTAGCGCTGGCCGCGAAACGACTCACGGCCCTTCGCCTCGAAGCGCTCGCTGACTCGAAGTTGCCCGGGATGGGCCCGGGCCACTCGGGCGGGAACTTTGTCGTGTCCCGGGTGACCGCCAGCGTCGTCCCGCCGGCCGCGGCGAAGCTCAGCGGCCGCTTCGTGCGCGTGTCGCTCCCGGGCCCGGACCGCATCCTGTCGCTGGCCGAGGTACAGGTCTTTAGTGGGTCCGAGAACGTGGCCCCGAAGGGGGAGGCCAAGCAAAGCAGCACAGCCTACGAGGGCGAGGCGAAGCGCGCTATCGACGGGAACACGGACGGGCAGTACGAGCACAACTCGGTCACGCATACGGCCACCGAGAAGGACCCATGGTGGGAGGTAGACCTCAAGGCCGAGAAGGCGGTCGATCGCGTCGTCCTATGGAACCGGCTTGCTCTGGAAGATCGGTTGGCCGGCTACCGGGTTGAGCTGCTGAACGAGAAGCGCGAGGTAGTCTGGAAGGTTGAGGGCAAGGGGGTTCCGAAGCCATCGACGTCACACGAGACAGGCGGAGCCCGCGACGTCGCGTTCAGCGCCGCGTTCGCGGACTACGAACAGTCGGGGTTCCCGGCGTCCGCGGTCCTGGACGCCGCCCCGAAGAAGAAGAACGGCTGGGCAGTCGGCGGCGCGACCGGTAAGCCGCACACGCTCACACTCCTGCCGGCCGCGGGCGTCGATGTGCCGGACGGTTCAAAGCTGGTCGTCACCATCGAGCAACAGTCCCCGCAAGCGAACCACACGCTCGGGCACTTCCGACTGTCGGTCACCGACGAGCCGGGCATCGCGGACTCGGCCCGGCTCCCCGCCGCACTGCTCGCGGCGTTGGGAACGTCGGCCGAGACGCGGACCGACGCCCAGAAGACCGCAATTACGGATCACTACGTCCGCCAGGTCGCGCCGGATTTCAAAGTGGAGCGGGCCCGGTTGGCCGAGCTGACGAAGTCTCTCGCGGCACTGAAGCCGAGCACCGTCCCGATCATGAAGGAGCTGACCGGGGCTGAGCGGCGCAAGACACGCTTGCAGCATCGCGGGAACTTCCTCGACCTGGGCGAGGAGGTGACAGAAGGCGTGCCTGAGGCCCTGAACCCGGGCGCAAAGCCGCCAGTGACCAATCGGATGGAGTTGGCGAAATGGCTGGTGGCCCCGGAGAATCCGCTCACGGCCCGCGTGATCGCGAACCGGTACTGGGAACAGATCTGCGGCATCGGCCTGGTTCGAACCAGTGAGGAGTTCGGCATCCAGGGTGAGCTGCCGACTCATTCGGAGCTGCTCGACTGGTTGGCGACCGAGCTCGTTCGCATGAAATGGGACCTGAAGGCGTTCGTCAAATTACTGGTCACCTCCGCGGCTTACCGGCAGTCGTCGAAGGTGACGAAGGAGATGGCCGAGCGCGACCCGGACAACCGGTTGCTCGCCCGCGGTCCGCGATTGCGACTGACGGCCGAAATGGTCCGCGACCAGGCACTGGCCGCGAGCGGGCTGTTATCGCCGAAGATGTTCGGGCCGTCGGTGAAGCCGCCGCAACCGGCGCTGGGGATCAGCGCGGCGTTCGGTGGGTCGATCGACTGGCAGCCGAGCCCGGGCGAGGACAAGTACCGCCGCGGGTTGTACACGGAGTGGCGCCGGTCCAACCCATACCCGGCGATGAGCACGTTCGACGCCCCGAACCGCGACGTCTGCGTGGTCCGCCGCAATCGGACGAATACTCCGTTGCAAGCATTGGTGACATTGAACGACCCGGTGTACGTGGAAGCAGCGCAAGCGCTCGCGCGGCGTGCAGTGAAGGACGGCGGGGCCATCCCGGCCGAGCGGGCGGCTTACGCATTTCGGCTGTGCCTGGTCCGGCCGCCGCAGGAAGCCGAGGTCAAGCGGCTGGTGGCGCTGTACGACGAGGCGAAAGCGGCCCTGAAGACTGACCCGATGAAGGCGACCCAGCTCGCGACGAACCCGCTGGGGCCGGCGCCGGCGGGGATGGATGTGACCGAGCTGGCCGCGTGGACGGTGGTCGGGAATGTGGTGTTGAATCTCGATGAGGCGCTGATGAAACGGTGAGTGACTATGCACCCC
>DATFWZ010000048.1:0-24902 GCA_035258765.1 Gemmataceae bacterium | reverse complement strand
TGTGCAAGTCGAGCGAGTTTCGTTTTCAGGCCTCACTCAAGGCAAATGGCGACACTCCGACGGACCGGGGATTTGGGAGCCCCGGAGGGGCCGCCGAATGTAGCCAGGGGTGAAGCGCAGCGCAACCCCTGGAAGGGCCGGCTGACCAAGAAAATGACTCGGAGCCCCGGAGGGTCGACCGATGCGCGCTGTGGCCGAGACGGTCGCCCCTCCGGGGCTCCGGGCAACTCGTGATTGGACGGAAGTCCCAGGGGGTGCGCTGCGCTCCACCCCTGACTACGGTCGGTCGTCGCTCCGCGGCTGCACCGGAGATTTCGAATCACGAGGTTGGCTTGCACTCCACTCGCAACCACCGGCCCGTCCCGGCCTGCCACACGCCATCACGGACTCAAAAACCGTATCTGCAAGAACCCCATCACCGAGTACATCTTGTACACGTTCCCCGACCCGAGATACGCCCGGGCCTCCGTGCCGACCGTGAAGCACGAGTTGATGTCGTAGTTGAAGATCGCCCGGAGGTCGTGGTAGGTCACCAGGTCGTTGTCCGTCGCGATCCCGTATTGCAGCGAGTAGTAGCACTGGTTCGAGTGCGTGAAGTAGTCGCGGCTCAGCCAGTGCCACCACTCGACGCGAAACTCGGCCGAGCAGAAGCTGTCCGGCGCGAAGTATGGGTGCACCACGCCCCGCAGGTTGTTCGGGTTCGGGATCGGCGTCGGGAAGATCGACTGCTGGCTGAACGAGTAGGCGTTGAAGAGCTGCACCAGCTTGATCTGCTTCGGCGGCAAGCTCAGCGCCAGCTCGTTGTACGCGTAGGCCTGGACCGTGTCGTTGTCGTCGCTGTAGTGGGCGTAAGTAAAGAGGCCGCCGAACGACCAGGTCCGCGTCGGCTTGAGGTCGGCGCCGCCGTACAGGCCGTACCGGTAGATGTCCTGCCGCATGGATTCGCCGTTTTCCGCGACGTTCTCCAGGAACGCCCCGCCACGGACCCGCAGGAGGTCGCTGTGGTCGTACCAGAAGCCGGCGTCGAACGTCGGCCGCGTGTCGAACCGGTCGCGGAACTCTTCCAGGTTGACCTGCCCGTAGGTCATCAGCCGGTTGTCGTCCCACTTCTTCTGCACACGGAGGAACGGGGCGTAGCCCCAGAGTTGTGGGTCGTCGAGCGGCCTGTACCCCATTTGCATGTAGCCGACCTGGACGTACTCGTTCTCATCCCCGATCGGCAACGACGCGGCGGCGATGTACCGCTGGCGGTCGATGGACGCGAGCCCGTCGCGGCCGCGCTGGTGGAAGAACTCGCCCCGCAGGTCGAACTTCGGGCTGATCTCGGCCGCCGCCCGCTCGCTCGCGACGGCCGAGTCGCGGTGCGTCGGGTCGAGGGCCTGCGTGTTGCCGTACCAGGTCAGGGCCGCTCGCGTCATCTTGAGCGCGCCATACACCTGGCCCAAGTCGAATAGGGTCTCGGCGTTCGTCGGCTCGAACTGGGTGGACGCGTTGTACTGCGGCACCGCCGCGTAGTTCCGGTAATCCTTGAGCTCCTTGGCGTCGCGCTCCAGCCGGAACGCCTCCTGCCACGCGACCGTGGCGTCGAAGTCGCAGAGGAGCCGGTGGGCGGTGATGCGGACGTCGTCTTCGGGGCTTGACCCGGCCAGACGGGCGAGCTCCGCCCGGAGCGCGGGGCCGGACATGGCCCCGCCGAGGTACGGCCCGAACACGGTGCGGATGCGGGCGTCGCGCTGGGCGTAATAGGTCATCTGCGCGAGGATCACCTCGTCCGGGGCCGGCGAGAGCATCACGTTGTACTGCGTGCGGGCGGCGCTGTACTGCTTGTCGCTGAAGAGGACCCGGGCCCGCTCCCGCGGCGGGATGGTGAACTCCGGGTCCATGGCGATGAGCTGGTCGTACTGGACGGCCGACTTGCGGTAGGCCTGCGCGGTCGCGAACGACCGGGCCATCGCCAGGTGCCCGCGGACGTTCGTCGGCGACTGCCGCAGGATGTTCTGGCAGGTGATGAACGCCTCGGCCGGGTCGCCGGGCCACCTTGCCGCTCGCTGCTGGGCGTCCGCGAGCCGGATCAGGAGGGCCAGGTTGTTCGGCTCGGCCGCGGCCAGGGGGCCGATGATTTCGAGGACCTTGTGGTCCTCGAAGTCGAGCGAGTAGAAGTCAGCGATGGCAACGCGATTGCGGATGTCGGTGCCCGCGGGGCCGCAGATGGTGCCGATGATCTGGTGGGCCCGGTCGGGATTGCCGAGCTTCTCCGCGGCCCGGGCCAGTCCGTAGTACGCCTCGGGCACGCGCCCGGCCGGCTTGGACAGGGCGATCTCATATTCGCGGGCCGCGTCGAGGTTTCGGTTAGCTTCCAGCAAGGCCCGGGCGACGGCCAGGCGGACGGTGGCCGCGGAGCGGTCGTCGCGCGGGTTGGAGGCGAGATACCCCCTCCCCGCCTGGATCGCCTTGTCGAATTGACCCATCTTCGCGACGGCGCGGACGTAGAGCGCGATTCCCTCGGCGTTATTCGGGTCGTCCGCGACGAACTGGTCGGCGACCTGCGCCGCCTCCGCGAACTTGTGCTGGTGGAGCAAGGCCATGCCGAACCAGAGTCGGGCGCGGCGGGCCATCTTGTCGTTGGGCGGGATCTTCGCAAACTCGGCCTTCGCCTTCTCCCATTCGTTCGTGTACTCGTACAGCCGGCCGAGAGCGTAGCGCACTTCGTGATCGTTTTCGTTGCGGCGGAGCATGTCCTTGTAGATCTGCTTCGCCTCCGTGTACTCGCCGACCGTCTGGTGGTACGAGGAGTAGGTCAACAGGTACTGCCGGTGGTTGGGCGCGTTGGGCGCGAAACTGTCGAGCACGCGCCGGGCCTCGGTCGGGCGGAACGTCTCGAGGTAGACGCGGGCGATGCCGATCAGCGCAGCGGCGTTCGCCGGGTCCACGGCCAGCACCTGGTTGAACACGTGGCCGGCGAGGTCGTGTTCGCCCAGCTCGAAGAGGATGTCGGCGAGCGAATTGCGGATGGCGGTCTGTCGCGGGGCCCGCGTGGCCATTTCCTGGATCGCGTCCATCGCCTGCTGCCGGTCGCCGAGCCGGGCGAACGCGCGGACCATGCTCGCCAGCACCTCGAGCACCTTCAGCTCGTATTCTTCCGTGGCCTCGGGCGAGGCGAGGAGTTGCTTGCGCTTCTCGATCAGATAGGGCAGGGCGTCGTAGGGCCGGTCGAGGTCGAGCAGCATCGCGCCCATTGCCAGCGGAGCCTTGGGGTCGTCCGGTTTGATGTCGGCAAGGTTCTTGTCCACCAGGAAGGCGGCCTTGAAAAGGTCGCCGCCGAGGGCGTACGCCCGGGCCGCGCGAATGACGACCTCGGGCAGCCGCTCGGCCAGCTTCGGGTCGTCCTTGATCATGCCCAGCACGGACTCGAAGACGGCGGCCGCGGCCTTGAAATTCCGGTCGGCCATGTAGGCGTCGCCGAGCAGGAGGCGGTAGCCCGGTACGTTCGGGGCGGCCTTCACCACGCGCTCGAGCTCGCGGATGGCGCCCTTCGGGTCGCCGGCCGCGAGCAGGATGCCGGCGTACTCGGCCCGGAGGTCGTACTCCTCGGGATTGCGGCTAATAACATCCGCCATCAGAGCGGCGGCCCGGTTGAAGTCGCGAAGGCGGGCGGCGTTTTGTGCCGCATTCAACTTGATCTCGTCGTCCTGAGACAACTTCCCGACGAGTTTTCGCTTCTTGGGCGGGGCTTCCTTTTTTTGATCCAGCGGCCTAGGCAGGACCTGGATCTTCTCCGGCTCCTGGGCGACTTGCATGTTCGGTGGACGCCCTTCATCGACCTGCTGTGAAGCGGGCACGACGGGCCCGGGCGGTGGCGGGATCGGCGGCAAAGTCGCCCCACCACTTGTGGCAAACTGAGACTTCGCGACCGGGGCCGCGGGAACCGGCGGGATACTGGCCGGGAGCGGGAGTTCTTTCGGCGCGGCGGCCGTCGCCGGGGCGGGCATAGTGGGGCCGGCCGGCACCGGCACGGGTTTGAAGGGCACCGTTTCCGTCGTGACCGCAGGCGGGCTTGGCGCCGCGGTGAAACTCGGCGATGGGGACGGCTCCTCCTTTTTGACCGGCGGTACGACGACCTTTTCGTCGGCGAATACGTCAAGCACCGTCCCGGCGCGGGTCTTGGACACCGGCTTGACGTCGCCCACGGGCACGAAGGGGACGGACAGCTTGGACCCTACCGTCGGTTTCGCGTCGGCGGTCGGTTCGAGTTTTTGAGTAGTAACCGCGGGCGCGAGTTTCACCGGCATCGCCTCGACCGGCCGCGTTGGTGGTCCCCCGGCGGGCAGAATCGGCGGCGGGGGCTCTTTCGGCGGCGCTGCTTTGAACAGGTCGTCGGCGACCGGGCCGGGGGTCAGCGTGATCTTCTCGCTCTCGGCCGCCGGCGCACCCGAGGGCTTCCAGGTCGAGCTTGTTGAGTCGGGTGGGGCCGCCTGGAGTCGCGCGCCCTCGCCGAGCCGGAGTTGCCCGTTGGCCGCGAGGTACGAGCCGGCCACCGTCACCGCCACCGCCGCCCACGAGTACCACCGATGCGCCGCCCGGACGATGAGCGGACGGGGCGGCTCGTCGGCGTGTGGGACGGTGGTCCTATTCATGCTGCCCTTCACGGCATTGGCTCGACGCCCGCGCCCGGGACCGGTCCGCCCGCCAGTCGCGGCCCGACCTTAGCCCGGTCGGACCGAATCTCCTCCACCGGCCGGCGGCCGCGCCCGATGACCCGCGCGCCGGGAATCCCCGGCACGACCGCGCAACGTGCGACAGACGTCATCTTCGGCACAGTTTTCCAGCCGCCTTGACAAAATCCCCCCGGCCTGACACCTGCGGTGAAGGCGGCGACCGGGGCAACCGACGATCCCGGGCGAGGTGGGCGGGTGGAGTGCCCCGTACAATGTGGGGGACGCCGGCTTGACAGGGCCGACCGTCTTGGCTATCCCACCCACTTTTCGGGCCGGACGTGGTCCCATGCACCGCAGGCGGCTGCTGATCAGCGTCGGTCTCGTCCTGGGCTTTGTCGCCCTGGTCCTCGCTGGCCTGGTCGCGGCGGTGAAGCGCGTGCCGAGCTTTTACACGCAGGCGGAAATGCCGGAAGGGCTCGTCCGCGAAGAGAACTCGCGGCAGGCGACGGCGCGGTTCTTCCAGATCAGGTCTTCCCTCCAGCGCGACGAGCCGAGCTGGGACCTCTCGCTGTCTGGGCAGCAGCTCAACGCGTACTTCCAGCAGGACTATTACGAGCACGGCGGCGACAACAACCTGCCGGACGGCTTCTCGGCCCCACGGGTCAAGTTCGAGGATGGGCGGATGCGGCTGGGAATGCGCTACGGCCGCGGGTGGCTGAGCACGATCCTGTCGATCGAGATCAAGGCCTGGCTGATTCCGGGCGAGACGAACATGATGGCGATGGAAATCGTCAGCCTGAAGGCCGGCGCCTTGCCGCTGTCGCCGGCGACGCTCCTGGACGACATTAGCGAAGCCGTCCGTCGCGAGAACGTCGACATCACGTGGTATCGAAACGAGGGTCACCCAGTCGCGGTGATGCGGTTCCAGGCGGATCTGACGCGCCCGACGATGCAATTCGACCGGCTGGAGCTGACGGACGAGAGCATGACGATCGCCGGGCGCTCGGTGGACTTTGTCACGGCCACGGGGCCACAGGCACCCGCGGTGACGATGGGCCCAATGCCGCGCGTGGTGTCGGGACCGTAGGGCACGCGTCACGCGTGCCCGGGCACGTGAGACGCGTGCCCTACGATGGATTGGCTTCGAATGTGCAAGTCCATCCGCTGACGCCCGCCCGGAGTTCGACCCGCCCGATGAAGTGAGCGCCCGTGAGTCGCACAACCACCCCGCTTGGCGTGTCGAGCTCCCACGAGAATGTCCCGGCGTCGTACCGCGTGACTGTACCGCGGTCGCCGGAGACGGGCCCCTCGTAGTCGAGATACAAGAGCCGGTGGTCCGGCGCGGGCTCGGCGGGGACGACGGCGCCCGCGACGGGCGGCCCGAGCAGTCGCCAAGAACGCAGGACCGATCCGGCCTCGAGAAACAGGTCCCAGTGCTCGGCCGGTTGGTCGTGCCGGAGGATGGCGAAGCGCGACATCACGGCCTCGGGAGCGGGCGGGCGAAGATGGCGAAGGCGGACAAGACCGATGACGGCATCCGGGTCGTGACCCGGAACCGCAAGGCCTCCCACGAGTACGAACTCTCCGACCGGCTCGAGTGCGGCATCGTCCTGGTCGGGACCGAGGTCAAGAGCCTGCGTGACGGACACTGCTCACTCGACGGGGCCTACGCCAAGGTCGAGGGCCGCGAGCTCTGGCTGATCGGCTGCGAGATCCCCGAGTACGTCATGGGGAACCGGCTGAATCACAAGCCGAAGCGCGACCGGAAGCTGTTGGTCCACCGGCGCGAGCTCGCGAAGTTCGCGGGTAAGGCGTCCGAGCGCGGGTTCACGCTCGTGCCGACCAGCGTCTATTTCAAGAACGGCCGGGCGAAAGTCGAGATCGCGGTGGCCCGCGGCAAGCAGCTGCACGACAAGCGCGAGGCGGTCAAGAAAGCCGAGGCCAAGCGCGAGATGGATCGGGCCGCGAGCCGCCGGCGATAGGCGAGGGAGTGTTGACGTGCGCGTGGCCGCTCTCGTCGAATCTCCGGAACATGTCTGCGCCCGCTATCGGCTCCGCGCGTTCCAGGCCCCCCTCGCACAAGCGGGCCACACTCTTGAGGTGCACCCACTCCCGACTCAATGGTGGGGCCGCCTGACACTCGCGACATCGCTCCGCGACGCTGATGCGGTGGTGCTCCAGCGGAAGTTACTCTCGCGGCCCGAGGTGGCGCTCCTCCGCCGACGCGTCCGGCGTCTCTGGTTCGACTTTGACGACGCAATCTGGCTGCGCGACTCGTTCTCGGGGAATGGCTTCGCGAGCCGAAAGCGGTCCGGGCGGTTCCGGGCCGTCGTGCGGGCGGCTGAGGCCGTCGTCGCGGGAAATGCGTACCTCGCCGAGCACGCGACCTGCGCCGGCGCCCGGGCCGCGTGGGTCATTCCCACTTGCGTGGACGTGTGTCGGTATCCGCTGGCGCGCCATGACGGCGGCGGGGTCACACTCGTCTGGGTCGGTTCGTCGAGCACGCTCCGCGGGCTCGAGGCCGCGACGCCGCTGCTGGAGGCGATCGGCGAGCGCGTGCCCGGGGTGCGATTGAAGTTGATCTGCGACCGCTTTGTCCGGTTCAAGAGCTTGCCGGTCATCGATCGCGACTGGTCGGAAGAGCGCGAGGCCGTGGAGATCGCCGCGGGCGACATTGGCATCTCTTGGATCCCGGATGACCCGTGGAGTCGCGGCAAGTGCGGGCTCAAGGTGTTGCAATACATGGCGGCTGGGCTGCCGGTCGTGACCAATCCCGTTGGCGTGCACGCCGAAATGGTCCGGCACGGTGAGACTGGCTTCCTCGCGACGACGATCGATGAATGGGTCAATGCGATTTCGACATTGGCCGTGGACAGCGACCTGCGCCGGCGCCTGGGCGCGGCAGGTCGGCGCCTCGTAGAAGATCGCTACAGCCTCCAGGCCGGGGCTGCTCTTTGGCTGAACCTGATTCAAGGCCTGACAGCCGGGCGGGCGTCGGCATGAGCGCTCCCGCGGCCGCGACCATCGACGGCGACCGGTGGACGTTGACCCCGGCCGGCCGGGCGCTGCTCGCGAACGACGACCTGCGACTCGACCGTCACATCGCCGCCGGCCGGGCGACCGTCGTCAAGCACGGCGAACACAGGACGGTGTACCGGGTGGTCCTCGCGACCGGAGTCGTCTACTGGAAGCACTGCCGGCTGAACGGGTCGCGGGCCTGGTGGCGGGACGTGTTCCGCGGGCCGAAAGCCAAGTTGGAGTTCGACCGGGCGCTGGCTCTCGCCGAACGCGGGATCCCGACCGTCGAACCGCTCGCGTGGGGGCAACCGGCGGGCGCCTGGCCGAAGGGCAGTTTCCTGATTACGCGGGCCGTCGAGGGGGCCGAGCCGCTTGACGAGCATTTGCTCGGGCACCCCCCTGCAACCCCGTTCGACCGGCGCCGGTTGACTCTGGCGCTGGCCGCTTTCATCTCCCGGCTCCACGCGGCCGGTGTGACCCATCCGGACCTCCACCCGGGCAACATCCTGATCCGGCCCGAAGCCGCGGGGCCGTCGTTTTGTTTGATCGACATTCACGACGTCGAACTCGGCCCGCCCGCCGGGCCGCGCGCCCGGATACAGGACCTGGTCTTGCTCAATCGTTGGTTCCAGATGCGTTCGACGCGGGCAGACCGGTTGCGCTTCTGGCGTGCGTTCCGCCCGACCGACTGGTCCGAAAACTGGGCAAAAGAGATCGAGCGCGAGACGGAATGGTCAAGCTTGCGCCTTTGGCGCTCGCGTGACACACGATGTCTGCGCGGCAACCGCCATTTCCGCTGCGTCCGCGGTTCCGGTGTATCCGGCCACGCGGTCCGTGAGCTTCCCGCCGAGGCCGTAGATACATTCCTCGCGGACCCGGACGCACCGTTCAATCGGCCAGATGTGGTCCTGTTGAAAGACTCCCGGAGTGCGACTGTATGTGAGGTCAAGGTCCCCACCGCCGACGGGCCGCGGGTGATGGTCTACAAGCGGTTCCTCGTGACGGAGTGGTATGACCCTGTAGTCAACCTGTTCCGTCCATCGGCGGCGCTACGGTCGTGGGTCAACGGTCACGCTCTGGTCGGCCGCGGCCTGCCCACGCCGCGGCCGTGGCTCGCCTTGCACCGGCGGCGCTTCGGCTTCGCCGGCGTCGGCTACCTGCTCTGTGAGAAAGTGCCCGACGCAATTCACCTGCACGAGGCGGTCGCGAAATTCGACCGTCGGGCTGTGCGGCGACTCACTGAGGTAGCTGCCCGCTGGGTACGGCTTTTCCATGAGCGCGGGGTGAGACATCGCGACCTGAAAGCGGCTAACTTACTGGTTGGGGCCGACGGTGACCTCCAGTTCATTGACCTTGTCGGCGTACGGACCGGGCGGGTCAGTCCACACCTGCGCGTCCGCGATCTGGCGCGGCTGAACGCCAGCTTCATCAGTTCCAACCGCGTGACCCGGACCGATCGGCTCCGGTTCCTTTGCACCTACTTGCTCTGGGGCGCGCGCGGCCGGGCGGGCTGGCGAGACTGGTGGGTTCAAATCGACCGGGCGACGCGGGCAAAGGTGCGAAAGAACGAAGCCCGCGACCGGCCGCTGGCTTGACTCGTCCGGGTGAAGTCGCGGGGTCGGAGTGGTCGAAATCAAAGCGACGGTGGCATCGTAAACCGGGCTGGCGGGGCGAGGGCCCCGCGGATATAGAACCCGGCCGGTCGCGGTCGGCGCAAGGGATTCCGCATGGCGGACAGTCCGGACAGTCGTGGGGCCCGACTCGGCCGTGCGGTGGTTTGCGCGCTGGCGCTGCTCGCCGGGTGCGACAGCCTCATCAAGAACCGGGACGATACGCCCCCCACTGCCACCGTCGCGGCGCCGGCCATTCCCGGAAAGGCCGGGGCCCACCGCGTCTCGCAGTTCGTCTTCTACAGCGACCGCCCGCTCAAGCCGAACGCGCCGCTGTTCGAGGAGCTCAGCGACCTCCGCGACCAGATCTTTCACGACCTGAAGCTGCCGGCCACGAACACGGTTGTCCAGGTGTACCTGTTCGAGGAACAGGAGACCTACGACCGGTACATGCGGTTCCGCTATCCGGAGCTACCCCGTCGCCGGGCGTTCTTCGTCGCCCACCCGGGCACTCCCGGCGGACCGCGGGAGCTCCTTGTATTTACGTACTGGGGCGATCACCTGCGCCAGGACCTGCGGCACGAGTTGACCCACGCACTTCTCAACAGCGTCCTGAAGGACGTCCCCCTCTGGCTCGATGAGGGGCTCGCGGAGTACTACGAGCTGCCGCCGGAGAAGCAGGGGCTCAACGCCCTTCATCTGGACGCCTTGCGACGCGGGGCGGTCGCCCCCGACCTGGCAGCCCTTGAACGGCTGACGCAGGTTTCACAGATGGGCCGGGCCCAATACCAGGAGTCATGGGCGTGGGTGCACCTCATGCTCCGCGGGTCGCCGGAAGGGAAGGAAATCCTTCTCGCGTACCTGCAGCAGCTGCGCGACCCGACCCCGCCAGGGCCCCTCCTGCCGAAGCTGCGGACTGCATACTCGGCCCCGGAACAGGCTCTAGCGAAGCACCTCGCCGCGGTGGATCCCCCCGCGGCCACGCTTCGACCGGTTGTGGACGGCCGCTGATTCGGGTACATTTCCGGCGAGGGACACCATGGCGAACATCCTGCTCGGCGTCACCGGCTCGGTCGCGGCTGTCAAAACTCCGGAACTCGTATCGGCCCTTCGCCAGCGCGGCCACGCGGTCAAGGTCGTCGCCACCAGCCACGCCCTCTACTTCTTTGACCCGGCGACGCTGGATGGGTCACGCGTCGTCCGCAACCCGGAGGTGGTCATCGTCGATGACGACGAGTGGCCCGGCCGGGCGGACGGCCTGCGGTACCAGCGCGGGGACCGGGTCATGCACGTTGAGCTACGGCGGTGGGCCGACCTGTTTTTGGTCGCGCCGGTAGACGCGAACACGTTGGCCAAATTCGCCGCGGGGCTCAGCGACAACTGCCTGACTTGCGTGTGGCGGGCGTGGGACCCGACGCGGCCAATTGTCCTGGCGCCGGCGATGAACACGATGATGTGGGAACACCCGATGACACGCCGGCACCTGCGGGCGATCGCGGCCGATGCCGGTGCCGGTCACGTGCCCGGGCACCTGGACGACGAGGCCACGCTGGCCCAGATCAACTCCCGGAGCCGGACGTTCCGGATCGTCGCCCCGCAGGTGAAAGAGCTGGCGTGCGGCGACGTCGGGACCGGGGCCATGGCCGACGTGCCGGGCCTGGTCGCGGCGGTCGAAGAGTTGCTTGCCCCGTTCGTTGCCCGTCCCTAGCATCCCCACACCCGTAGGCGGGGCGTGCCCCGCCGCCATTCACACCCGGAGTGAGCTATGAAGGGCATCGTGGGGGCCGTCGCGGTCGCGGTTCTGTTGGCCGGCGCCGCCCGGGCGGACGACAAGAAGATCGACCCGGACAAGCTCGTCGGTAAGTGGGAGTTGACGAAGAGCGGGTCCAACGAGTTGCCGAAGGGCACCATCGTCATGTTTACCAAGGACAACAAGGTGACCGTGTCCATCATGGCGAAGGACATGAAGCTGGACATCAGCGGCACGTACAAGATCGACGGCGAAAAGATCACGTTCACCATCAAGATGGGCGACGTGGAGAGCACCGAGACGAACACCATCAAAACGCTCACCGATGACACAGTCGTGTTCGTGGACAAGGACGGTAAGGAGGATGAGCTTAAGAAGGTGAAAGAGAAAGAGAAAGAGAAGAAGTGATCCTCGGGGCCCGGCGGATGACGCCGGGCCCTCTCATTTCCTGAAGCCAAACTCGGCTTGATCCCGCCACCCGCCTTGACTTAGCATCTCCCCGCACCGCCGGGCCGGGCCCGGCCGCGCGCGAGGGAACGCCATGAAAACGTCGAGCCTGGTCGCCGCCTTCCTGTTAGTAACGCCCGCGGCCGTTTGCGCCGCGGACAAGTCGCTGCTAGCGGGGGCGGGCGGTAAGGAATGGACGGTCGTTAAATCGGAAGAGGCCCCCCCGGGGACCAAGATGCTGTTTGGTTCGGACGGGAAGCTGACGGTCAAGTTTGTGATCGACGGCAAGCCCCGGGCGATGACGGGCACCTACACGCTCACCGGCGACGTCCTGACGCTCAAGCTCGTCCACGAAGGCCGCGAGCGCGTGGACGCCCGGACCGTCAAGAAGCTGACCGACGCCGTGCTAATCACCGAGGACAAGAATCACAAGGTGGAAGAACTGCACCCGTAGAGCCCGAAGTGCAGGCGAGGGAAGTCACCCTGGCTTGCGCTTCGGGCTCACCCTTTGCGCTGACACCAGGGCGCCCGACACGGCGGGCCGGACCCGCACGCGGTCGGAAGTGGTTGCTGGGAATTGACCGGCCGGGCCGGGAGGCTCAGCTCGCGCGTGACCTGGCGGCCGCCACACCCTGGGCAATCGACCGCCGCGACCTCGGCCTCACTTCGCACCAGCCGCTCGAACCGGCTCCCGCACTCGGCGCACGAATAGTCGTACAGGGGCATTTCGCTCCTCAACCCGGCTTCCGCCGGCTCTTGTACACTTCGCTCGCCTTGAGCAGGATCTCGCGCTCGCTCTCGGTCAGGCTCTCCTTGCCGCTCTTGGCCACCTTGGCCAGGACCTGGTCGAGCTTGGCTTCCAGGTGCTCGTCCACGGACGAGGTGGCCGCCGCCTTGGCGCCGGCGCCGGCCGCGGAGGTGGCCGCGGCGGCCGGTTCCGGCTGCGGCTGCTCGCGCGTCGTCCGGAACTTGGGCTGCGGCTGCCGGCGGACCGACCGGGCAGACCCGCGACCGCTCGGAATCCAGTTCAGGACGCGCAGCGAGTAGGTGTGGTACACGAAGGCGAACGCCGCACCGGTCAGGTGCACCGCGACGGCCGCCGGGTTGGCCCCGCCGGAGGCCAGCCCCGCGACGTCAAAGAACGCGTAGCCAATGACAAACAGCCAGATCGGGATGGGCAGGAAGAAGAAGAGCGAAATCGTCCGCTGTGGGTAGTGGAGCGCGAAAAGGACCAGTATGGCCGTCACCGCGCCGGACGGGCCGCGCAAGATTGGGTTCCCGGGAGTCAACGACGCGACCGCCGTGTAGGCAATGCCCCCCAGGAGGGTCGTCACGGCGAAGTAGGCGAGGTACTCCTTCCACCCGTAGATGTCCTCGATCTGATGGCCGATCCAGATCAGGAAGACAAGCGTGACGATGATGTGGATGAAGTTCCATGGGTCGTGGACGAGGGCGTACGTGAACACCCGCCACACTTCGCCGTGGACGGCCTTGTTCACGTCCAGCTGAAAGAGCTCGGTAATGCCGTCTTGCCGGTGCGGCCCCCACGGCGGTGCGTTGTCGCGAGTGGCGATCTGGCCGACGTAGAGGAAGGCGTAGAGCAGGCAGAGGAAGAGCGTCGCCTGCGAGCGGGCGAAGGGGTTCGACCAGCGGTTGTCCTCCCGGTAGTAGTCGCGGTCGTAAATCCCCATCCCCAGCCCCCGGCAGGACGCGCCCGAACAAGCTTCCGTGTTGTTCTAACATACCGCCCGGCAGGACGGAAGGGGCGTGCTTCCAACCACCCCTCTCATGACAAAGCGAAGGTGAGCGTGTTTCCCGGAAAACCCGTAGCCCGGGCAAGCGCACCAAAGTAGATTGGCGGCCATGAACACCCCCGGCCAGCAACTCCCCCGCGTCATCGGCTACACGACCGCCACGGCTATTGTGGTGGGAACGGTCATCGGCTCAGGCGTCTTCAAAAAGGCTTCCGTCGTCAGCGCCGACGTCCCGGAAATCGGCCTGGCCCTGCTGGCCTGGGTGTTGGTCGGCGTCCTGACGCTCCTGGGCGCCCTGACGCTCGCCGAGGTGGCGGTGATCGTCGGCAAGGTGGGGGGGAATTACGCCATCCTCCGCGACGCGTACGGCCGGTGGGCCGGCTTCCTTTGGGGTTGGGTCGAGTTCTGGATCATCCGCAGCGCGTCGATCGCGGCCCTTGCCACCATTTTCACCGAGTCACTGCACGACATCCTCCGGCACGCCCACCCCGACGGGCCCGACATTGAAGTGTGGGGCTTGTGGCAGCGGGCCGGAGTGACGGCCGCGGTCATCGCGGTCCTCGGCCTGGTCAACGCCCGCGGCACCCGGCTGGGCGGTGGTCTGCAGGTGGTCGTCACCACGGTCAAAGTCGCGTCGCTCGTGGCCATCGCGGTCCTGCCGTTCGTCGTGGCCGGCTTCAGCGACTCGCCACGGGCCACTCCTCAGGCTTCGCGGCTCACGCCCTTCTGGCCAACCGACTGGGGGCAAGTGAGCTGGCAGGCGTTCGGAGGCGCCCTCGTGGGCGTTTTCTGGGCGTATCACGGGTGGATGAACATTGCCCCGATCGCGGAAGAGGTGAAGAACCCGCAGCGGAACATCCCGCTCGCCTTGTTGACCGGTGTCGGGATCATCATCGCCCTCTACCTGAGCGCCAACCTCGCCTACTACCTGATCATTCCGGGCCCGGAGATTGCCGCGCTCAAGAATCGGACCGTGGCGGGGGAATTCAGCTACCGAGTCCTGGGTTCGGTCGGCTTGGTCGTCGCATCGGCCGCCGTGATGATCTCAGTTTTCGGTTCGCTGAACGGGAACCTGCTCGTCGGCCCGCGGCTCCTCTACGCGATGGGCCAGGACGGCCTGGCGCCGCGTTCCCTAGCCCAGCTCCACCGCCGATACCAGACCCCGGCCCGGGCCGGAATTGCCCTGACTGCGTGGTCGGTCCTCATGGTGCTCGTCGTCGCGTACCTGACCGGCGACTCACCGCCCGTCCTGACGATCGGTGGACAGACGCTGGAGGTCAGCCTGCCGAAGAAGGACCCGTTTGACACGATCACGAACTTCGCCATGTTCGGGGCGATCAGTTTCGAGACCCTGGCGGTGGCGTCGATTTTCGTGTTCCGGCGGCGGTTTCCGAAGGGCGACGTGGCGCTCCCGTACCGGTGCCCGGCGTACCCGGTGCTGCCCGCGGTCTACGTTCTGGCACTGGCCGCGGTGCTGGTCAACATGTTCCGGGCGCAACCGCACGAAGCGATGACGGGGGTGACCTTCGTCCTGGTTGGGGCCTTGGTGTATTTGTTGTTCGGGCGAAAGAGGGCGTGAGACGGCCGCGTCTACCCTCGCGTGGCTCCGTCTGGCCGCCAAGTCCACGCGAGGTCCGCTCGGACTCAGTGTGCGTGAATCGGGGGTAGCCGAATTCGTGAGAATTCAGCGCTCGGTCGGTGCGGCCCGCTGAATTCTCACGAATTCAGCTACGAACCCGCAACGCCGGCCGATGTTCATTTCATGTTGATGTCGAAGGTCACGTTCGAGCTCGAAACGTCGCACACAACGCCCGACTTGTCTGGGTCACCCAGGTTCTTCGGCAACGGGTACCAGCCGCCCGCGCCTGGTTTGGTGTGGGTGTGACTCGCCTTGCCGTGTGCCTGGTGGTCCGTCTTGGGCTCGTCTATCTTGAGGATTGAGCGGGCATGCAACGGATCGGGGCTGACGACGCCGATCTTCACCGTACCCCGCCGCACGCCTTCCACGACGTAAGAGCCGTCCGGCTGGATGACGCCGGAGCTGGCGGTCCCGTCGGCGTTCAGGATGGTGACGCAGCCGGAGAGGACCGGGCGGCCCTGGTAGCTGACCGTTCCGGAGACCCGCGCGGTTCGGGCGCAGCCGGTGGTAGCCAGGATCAGGACGACCGGGGCGAGCCGACGCCACATGTTTCGCTCCGCCATTGCCGAGACCGGGTCGAATCGATCAGTCGGAGAAGCTAACGACCTCGCCGCCGGCGCGGGTGGCGAGTCCGCGCCACACGATCGGGTTGATCGAGTTGTTGATGCTGACGACGGAACCGTCCGCCATCAGGAAGTTCACCCCCTGAGCGTGGAAACTCCAGTAGTCGTCCACGTGGGCGACCGGGCTGTTCGGCGTGTGGGGCGGGATGTCGCTTTCGTCGCCGGTATGACCCAGGCAGAGGATGGGGGCGCCCTCCGGGCCGAAGCCGAACGGGTCGGGGATCTTCGCGGGCACCTGGCCGCCCGTCGCGGCGCCGGTCCAGGTCGCGTAGGCCAGGTTGCTGCTCCGCTCGCCCACGATGAGCGTGTTGCTGGTTCCGTCGGTCACGTCGGCAATGCGGACGCGGCTGTTGCGGTAGAGCATGCCGCGAACCCGGAGGCCACGCTCCGGGTCCGGATTGAGGTAGCCCGGGTCCGGGGTCACTTCCGGTAGCCCGAACATGCCGACGTAATTTGCGTGCGCGACCTCCACGGGCTGGCCGAGGGAGTCGAGGAGCGGGTTCAAATACGGCTCCGTATCCCCAAGAAGGTTGACCGTGAAAATCTTCTGCCCGGGATCGGACGGGCAGAGGAAGACCGACAGGCTCGTCATCCGGGCGGGCTTGTTGAACGGGTCGGTGATGTCCCGCTTGAAGTCGATCTGGCGATAGAGGTTGTCCTGTTCCAGGTACGGCAGGAGTTGAGCAGCCCAACCCCAGCCGGGACCATTGTCGTCGGCGTATCCTGGGCCCGGCCGGGCCGCCATGTAGCCTGACGGGAAGCCGTCGTTGACATCGTGGAAGTTGTGCATGGCCAACCCGATCTGCTTCAGGTTGTTCTTGCACTTGATGCGGGCGGCCGCCTCGCGGACCTTCTGAACGGCGGGTAGAAGCAACCCGATCAGGATGGCGATAATGGCGATCACCACGAGCAACTCGATAAGCGTAAAGCCGTCACGTGATTTGAAGCGGAGCATAGTCAGCCCCCGGTTCGACCGTCGATCATTGATGTATAACTTTGTTTGATGATAGCCGGGTGGGTAAGACTGAGCAAGTGAATTGTTTGATTTCTTTCTCCCCTCCCGCTTCCCGGCTGATCGCGATACCTTGACCGTTGAGGAGCCGCATTCGGACCACCCATGCACATCCAAGACATCCTCCGCCAACACCCTACGACAATCAGTTTCGAGTTCTTCCCGCCCAAGACGGACGAGGCGTCCGCGGAGCTGTTCCAGACGATCGCGAGCCTGCAGGCGCTCAAACCCTCGTTCGTCTCGGTCACGTACGGGGCCGGCGGGGGGGACCGACAGCGCACCCACGACCTGGTCGTGCGAATCATCCGCGAGACGGACATCACCGCCGTCTCACACCTGACGAGTGTCTGTCACTCCCGCGAAGAACTGGCGGAAATACTGGACCGGTACGCGGACGCCGGGGTGAAGAACATCCTGGCACTCGGCGGCGACCTGCCGAAGGGCAGGCCGGACCACGACCGGTCGAAGGATGCCTTTCGGTATGCGTGCGACCTGGTGGCGTTCATCAAGAGCCGGGAAAACGTTCCGGACCCGCGCGGATTCGGGATCGGCGTGGCGGGCTTCCCAGAGGGACACCCGACTACGCCGAACCGGCTTCTGGAAATGGACCACTTGAAACGAAAGGTGGCCGCCGGCGCCGATTACATTTGCACGCAGCTGTTCTTCGACAATCGCGACTTCTACGACTTCCGCGAGCGCTGCGACTTGGCCGGGATCAAGGTGCCAATCATCGCCGGGATCATGCCGATCACGTCCAAGTCCGGGATGGTGCGGATGGCGGAGTTGGCGCTCGGGGCGCGGTTCCCGGCCGGGCTGTTGCGGGCCGTCGGCCGGTGCAAGGACGACGCGGCGGTGGCCCGCGTCGGCGTCCACTGGGCGACCGAGCAGTGCCGCGACCTCTTACACAATAACGTCCGCGGCATTCACTTCTACACACTCAACCGCTCCGACGCGACGCGGCGGATCTACGAGAACCTTGGGATCGTGGACTCAGCGGCGCTGCGGGAAGGTACGACTTGATAGGTCCCATAGGTCCCATGAGACCTATAAGACCTATGATGTCTACCCCACCGACCCGCGATGAGCTGGCGACGACTTACCTCGACCAGCTTCCCTACGCACCATACCCCGTGCAGGAGGAGGCCCTCCTGTCCTGGTTCACCGCCGAACAGGGCGTGCTCGTCTGCGCCCCGACCGGTACGGGCAAAACGCTCATCGCCCAGGCCGCCCTCTTCGAAGCTCTCCACACGCGCAGCACCGCCTATTACACGACCCCCCTCATCGCCCTCACCGAACAGAAGTTCCAGGAGATGCAGGCCGCGGCCGAGAAGTGGGGCTTCTCGCGGGACGACATCGGCCTCGTGACCGGAAACCGCAAGGTGAACCCGGACGCGCCGGTCCTGGTCGTCGTCGCCGAGATCCTGCTCAACCGGCTCCTGCACCCGGACGGGTTCGATTTCTCGAACGTCGCATCCGTTGTCATGGACGAGTTCCACTCGTTCGCGGACCCGGAGCGGGGGATCGTCTGGGAGCTCTCGCTCGCACTTCTGCCGAAGCACATCCGCCTGCTGCTCCTCTCCGCGACGGTCGGCAACGCGGCCGAGTTCGTGAACTGGCTCGACCGGTGTCACGGCCGCAAGGTCGAGCTGGTGGAGAGCCGCGAGCGGAAGGTGCCGCTCACCTACCGGTTCGTGCCGGACCAGTTCCTCGGGGAGTTCCTCGTGGACGCAGCGAAGGGGGACGAGGCGGCGCGAAAGGTCCCGGCCCTAGTTTTCTGTTTCAATCGCGACGAGTGTTGGGCGGTCGCGGAGATGCTCAAGGGCCTCGACGTGATGCCGGCGGGGATCAAGGCGAAGCTGAACTCGGAAGTGGACCGATACGACTGGCCGAACGGGGTTGGCCCGAAGCTCAAGCAGATCCTCCGTCGCGGAGTCGGGGTCCATCACGCGGGGCTCTTGCCGTTCTACCGGCGGGCGGTGGAGGACCTGTTCGAGAAGAAGCTGTTGAGCGTCGCAGTCTGCACGGAAACGCTCGCAGCAGGGATCAACCTCCCGGCCCGGTCGGTGGTGATGACCAGCCTGGTCAAGGGGCCCTTCGGGAAGGAGAAGGTGATCGACCCGAGTACCGCCCATCAGATCTTCGGCCGGGCCGGGCGACCGCAATACGACACGGAGGGGTTCGTCTTCGCCCTGGCGCATGAGGACGACGTCCGCATCCTGCGCTGGCGGGAGAAGTACGACCAAATCCCGGAGGACACGAAGGACCCGGTGCTGCTCAAGAAGAAGAAGGAGCTCAAGCGCAAAAAGCCGGAGCGGAACTCGCAGCGGCTGTACTGGCACGACGCGACCTTCGAGAAGTTGAAGGCGGCTCCGCCGGGCCGGCTGTACAGCAAGGGCCCGCTGCCGTGGCGGTTGCTCGCGTACCTGCTCGACGCGTCACCGGAGGTGTCCCTGATTCGCGGGGTGATCCGCAAGCGGCTCCTCGACGAGCCGCGAATCGTCGCCGGCGAGAAGCAGATGGAGCAGATGCTGCTGGCACTGTACGACGCGGGCTACGTCACGCTGGAGCCTTCCCCAGTGAAGAATGAGGGGGGCAAGTACCCGGCCGACTACCGGGCGGAGCGAGCCGAGCCGACGGCAACTTTGCCGCGACTACTCGGCTTTCGCAGCGCCCACCCGCTCTACGGAGCGTTCCTGGTAGACGTGCTCGGCAAGGCCAACTGGGAGGAGCGAGTCCAGGCGTTTGAGAGTGTTCTTGAGATGCCGCGACCGCTCTTGAAGTTCGTTCGGCCGAAGGGTGTCCCGCCCGGCCCGCTCGAATCTGGGACCGTGCGACCGGCGCTGGAGCAGCGTGGATTGCTCGTTGCCAAGCCGGAACCCGTTCCCGAGGAAGGGGAGGCAGAGTCCCGGCGCTGGGACGAGGACGAGGAGCCGGAGCCGTGGTTCGCGGAGAAGCTGCGGTTGTACTTCGAGGTGCTGTGCCCGGAGGTGGGCGACGTCGAGGTATTTTCCGTTTGGGCCGCGGGGGACCTGTTGCAGAACTTCGGCGGCAACTTCAACCTCTACGTCCGCACCAAGGACCTGACCAAGCAGGAAGGGATCATCTTCCGCCACGTGCTGCGGTTGATTCTGCTTTGCGAGGAGTTCGCGCAGCTCACGCCGCCCCAGACGACGGCGGAGGATTGGCAAGGATTCCTCCGCGACCTGGCCAGCCGGCTGACCGACGCGTGCCGGCGGGTGGACCCGACCAGCACCGAGGAGACGATCCAGCGGGCCCAGTCGGCGGACGCGCTCGCGGGACAGGGGCCGGCGGTGCACGTCGTTCCCCAAACGCTGAGCGCCATCGAGACGCCGGCGACGGAGTCCGAGGCAGTCGAGATCGAGGAGGAATTCGGGGCCGGGTTGTTTGACGAATGAAGAAGGCCACACAGAGACACAAGCGTCGGTCACTCTTTGTCCTTCTTTGCGTCTTTGCGCCTTTGCCCGAGTTCCTCGAAGCTCTGATTCCCAATCTCGTACGACTTCCAGTCCTTGTAATCGAAGTGCCACCACTCGGCCTCGTAGACGGTGAAGCCCTCGTCCTCCATCGCGTGCCGGAGCAGTTCGCGGTGCCACCGCTGCCGCGACGTGCCACCCCAGTAGTTCGGGTATGCCCGGTCGGAGAACTCGTCGAACCCGCTGACCATTTCGACCGGTTTGCCCGACTTCAGCTCGTAGAGGGTGAGGTCCACCGCGCACCCGCGATTGTGTCGCGAGCCCTTGGACGGGTCGGCCACGAACATCCGCATTTTCTCGGGCGTCGCCTCCCAGAACACCTTGGTCACCGCCCACGGTCGGTAGGCGTCGAACACCCACAGGCCGTACCCGCGCTCCGCCAGTGACTTGTTGACCCGGGCGACGGCCTCGGCGGCCGGCCGCTGCATGTAGGCCCGGGCGGTCGGCGGATAGAGGGGCGTGCCCATGAAGTTGTTGTCGGAGGCGTAGCGCAGTTCAGTCTTAATTGTGGCATCGAGGGACGTCAACTCAACCAGATCGGCCTTGCGGAAGTCGCCTTTCTCCTCGGGTGGCTTGGCGGCCGCGGCCTCTTTTCGCAGCTCCTCGACCGGGCGCTGCGGTTTGATCCGAAACGTCTTCCCGTCCTCGCCGTCGACCACACGGCGTCGAAATAGGACGCCCCCGGCCCGCAGGGTGATCGCCTTCCCCGTGTCGTCGCGCTTGAACACGATCCTCTCCCCGTGATACAGCCCGGCGTCGGCCGGGAACTTGTACGAGTCCGAAGTCTCGTACTCCAGCGGGTAGAGGAACAGCCATTCGATCAGCGCGTACAACTGCCCGTCCTTCTCGAGAATGGTGAGAACGTTGTGATCCGGACCGTACTCGCCGATGACGCCGCGGACCAGGCGGTTCGGCTCCGCCGGCGGGCCCTCGAGTTGCCTGGCCCAATAAGCGGTGATCGGCAAGGACCCCTTAATCTTCAGTGTTGTCCCATCGCAGGTGAGCCGGTCGCCGCTACCTGCAGAGCCTCCGAGCACGAACTCCTTGCCCGCCTGTTGAACCTCGACGAGGAGCCCGCCGGCGGGCGGGAGATAGTAGAGCCCGCCGTTCATTTCAATCAACTCGTGCGAGGGCGCCGGCCCGTATTTGCCCGCCAGCTTCCGGGCCAGGTCCCGCGAAGCGGGCTTCGGGGGATCCGAACTCGATGGCATCGGCCATCCTGGCCGTCCGGCAAGGAAGTGCCGCAGTGCCAGGTCCGCGATTCGCCTGGTCGCCGGGTTGGTGCCACCCTTGTTGGCAATCACCACGACACCTACCTTCTCCGCCGAGAGGAATGCAAGCTCCGTGGAGAACCCGTAGATCGCCCCGGCGTGTCCGATGCGTTCCGCGTGATTCAGCTTGCCGATCGCGATGCCCAGGCCGAAGCGTTCACTGACCTCCCGCTTTTCGAACTGCGGAGTCAGCATCTCCCTGAGCGTCTCGGGCTTCAGGATCGGTCCTTTCGAACCTTTGCCGCGGGCGAACAGCGCGCTCAGCAATCGGGCCAGATCGGTAGCCGTCGAATACATGCTCCCGGCCGGCGACTCACCGAGTTCGAACGTCGGGGCGACGAACTCGCGGCCGTGGTACGTCCACATCAATCCTTCGGCGAGTTTGGCCTTCACCGCTGCGGTCGGCTCGAAGTCGCTGGACGTCATTTCCAATGGGGCCACCACCCGCTCGCGGATCGCCTTCGCGTACGGCCGCCCGTCCACTTTCTCGACTACGAGACCGACCACCGCGATCCCGGCGTTCGAATACTTCGTTGTGGTCCCCGGCTGGTAAACGACCGGCCGCCCGTTCAAGCTGGCGATCGTCTTCTCGAGCGAAGGCTGTTCCGCGTCAAAGTAGCTCCCGTCCGGCGGCTCGCGAACCAGCCCGGACCGGTGGGCCATGAGCTGTCGCAGGGTAATTGGCTTGCTGGAAGGATTTGCCGGCTTGAAGTCCGCCAGATACTTGGTGACCGGCGCATCCAGTTCGATCTTCCCCTCCTCGACAAGCTGCAAGACGGCGATGTCGGTGAACAGTTGCGACACCGAGCCGACGCGGTAAACCGTGTCGGGCGTGGCCGGCCGGGTCCGGGCGAGGTTGGCGTGTCCGAAGCCCTTGGCCCAAATGATCGTCTGGTCCTCGACGATCGCGACCGACAGGCCCGGCATACCGGCGTCGAGGCGTTCGCGCTCGATCAATTGCTCGAGCGCTGCGATCACGTCGGCGTATTTCGCGGGCGACTGCCCGAAGACTGGGGCGGGAAGGAGCAGAAGGCTTAGCGCGATCAGTCGGGACATCGGGTGACTCCGGGCGGCCACCCCGGTATACCCGATTGGATTGCCAATTTCCAAGGCCCCGGCCCGAGGTGTCCGGTGAATCGACGAATCCTCCTTGAGGTCTGCGTCGCGTCGGTAGACGACGCACTTGTCGCAATCGCGGGCGGAGCCGACCGCCTGGAGTTGAATTCGGCGCTGGCGCTCGGCGGGTTGACGCCGTCGGCCGGCCTGATGGGCGAAGTGCGGTCGCGCGTGAGCGTCTCGATTGTCGCGATGGTGCGGTCGCGGCCCGGGGGGTTCTGTTATTCGTCAACCGACTACGACGTCATGCTCCGCGACGCGCGCGAGCTGCTGTCGGCGCACGCGGACGGGCTTGCCTTCGGAATCCTGACCGAAAGCGGCGAAATTGATGTTCCCCGTTGCCGCCGGCTGCGCGAAATGATCGGCGACAAGCAAGCGGTGTTCCACCGGGCGTTCGATGTCACCCCAGACCCGTTCGCGGCCCTCGAGGCACTCGTCGAATTACGATTCAAGCGCCTCATGACGAGCGGTCAGCAAGCGCGAGCGTCCGACGGGGCCCCAGTCATCGCGGAGCTGATCCGCCGCGCAGCCGGCCGAATCGAAGTCCTGCCCGCCGGTGGCATCAACACCACTTCCGTAGCCGACCTGGTCGCCCGAACTCATTGCGAACAGGTCCATGCTTCATTGCGGCGGGCGGTTTCCGATCCGTCCGTTCGTGCGCAGTCGCCTGTCGCATTCGGATCGGCCACGGGCGTCCCCGAAGGCTTCTTTGAGATCACTGATGCCGACGCGGTCGCGCGAATGCGTGCGGCCCTGAACCAGTGAGTACCGCAACCGACATGGCGTCACGGAGGCGCATAGTATACATTCCTTCACATTCTCAATACGGATGGAAGAAGGAAGTGGGACCATGCCTCCAGAATCCATCGCCAGCAACTGCGAACGGGCGCGGTGCCGCGTAACGTCAAGCCGCGAGCGGGCGTGCCCGGTCTGCGGCGGCGACCTCATCGCCACGCGTTCCGAATGGCGCTGTTTGCGCTGTGCCTTCGTGCTCTGCGAAGACTGCGACGGTGGTGTACGCGACCTGTCGCTGCGAGAGGAATGACGTCGGTGCCACGCCGAATTTGTGTGACGGCGTAAACGATTTCATCTCCTACATTTGCTTTCACCGGAATTTGAGGTAAACTCTTCCCCCTTTTCCAGACGACCGTTAAGATGCAACCGCCGCGGCCCGTCCGTCATCCCCGTTCGAGTGTATTGCGTGGAGACTGCCCCCTCTGTCGCCCTGCCTGCTCCCGTTTTCTGGGGGGTCCTTGCCGCCTGGATTCCGGTTCCGCCGTCGATCATGGCGGGCATGCTTTGCGCCGCGATGATCTACGCGCTCTGCAGTCACTTGCTCGGTCTGCGGGATTGGGTCACGGACGACGAAAGTGGGCTGCTGCCAATTGGTCCCATCACTTCGCGGGCTCGGGCTTGTCTCACCGGGTAAATAGCTGCTGCAAGAATCCGAATTGCCGCTCCGCCCAGGCAATGCCCAGGAACAACGCAAACGCAATGATTCCCAAGAAGATCCCGCGCGACAGCAATCCGCGGTGACGGCGGTACTCCGTCGCGACGAACGACTTTTCGCAGTGGAAGCTCAGGCAGCCGACGTGCTGCCCGATCGCGGAGCGTTGGACGACCTGGACTCGACCGCAGTGCGGGCACCGAGTGTATGGCATCAGTCACCTCGTTCAAAGCCCGTGGCGCTCGGTACCTGCCGCGGAGATTCCCCCACTGATCTTTACCGCAAAACTCGCCTCAATGACCAAGTTACACGTCGGTTTGTCGACACCGTTGCGGTGGGATAACGCGACTCCCTGGGAAAACGGTCATTGCCGTCAAAATGGCAATGGCGTGTTGCTGACGAGGCAAGCTTCTTCGATCGAAGTAACCTGCTTTCGCACTCGCAGTTAAGAATAGAGCGCTACCGGATCGCGAATTGCCCACCCGGCATCCTGTCCCTGATCGTTCGGCTTGTGTCGCAGATCAAGTCGGGGTAAGACCACGAAAACTGACGCGGCCACGCAGAACCCAGCCGCCGCGGACTTCATCTCCGGCGCAAGTTTGCCCAGACTGCCCGTAATTCTTCTGAAACCTGCCTCCCGCCCGAATCCTAAAGGACCCGAAGCCATGACCTTACGACTGAGCCTGCTCGCGCTCGGACTGGCAAGTTGGCTGACGGCTTCCGCCGTTGCCGCTGACGATGTCGAAGTCCTGGGCCGCGGCCCGGTCCACGAGGCCTTCGCCGAGCCCAGCGAGCGTCAACCTGCCGCTACGCCGGTTATTCCCAAGCAGCCGCCAAAGCAGATCGAGGAGCTCCCCCCGGATCAGAAGCCGGAAGGCGAGAACGTCCAGTGGATTCCCGGATACTGGCAGTGGGACGAGGACAAGAAAGACTTCCTCTGGGTGAGCGGCTTCTGGCGCGTCGCCCCGCCAGGGCGGACCTGGGTCCCGGGGTCGTGGCGCAAGAGCGGCGACGGCTGGCAATGGACCGGCGGGTTCTGGACCAGCGCCAAGGAGGACAAGGCTCA
>DATFWZ010000047.1:0-15062 GCA_035258765.1 Gemmataceae bacterium | reverse complement strand
CCGGCGCACGAGGGCGGCGAACGCCGCCTCGTCGCGCCGGGCCGCGAACCGCTCCAACAGGTCGGCGTCCGGCGGCCGGTGGAGCTGGTCCGTGCCGTCCAGACGCCGGAGGCGCCGAAGGACAACGCCCGCTTGTGCACTCGTCATCGCCTCGATACCCGGCGGGTAAATTGCTGGACTCGATGATAAGTGACGCGCCGGCGGGTCGCGCACATGGTTTCTTTCCGAATTGGCTCTGGACCCGGCGAGCTATCATGGCGCTAGCCGGAGGACGCGTCCACTTTTAATTTCAGACCCTTAAGTGCCGAGACCCATATGTCCGCACACAAGCCCCATGCCCACCATCGCCACCACGAGTCCTTCTTCGCCCGCCTGGCCCGCTACGCGACCGAGTGGTCCGGGTCCACGACTGCGTTCGGGTTGGCCGTCCTGCTAATCGTCGTGTGGGCCGTCAGCCGGCCGCTCTGGGACAGCTTCGACACCTGGCAGCTGGTGATCAATACCGTGACCACCGTCATCACGTTCTTGATGGTGTTCCTGATCCAGCGGTCCCAAAACAAGGATTCCCGGGCCGTCCACCTCAAGTTGAACGAGTTGGTCGCGGCCGTCAATGGGGCCAGTAACCGGCTGATCAACGCCGAGAATCTGACCGAGGAGGAGTTGCAGGTTCTCCACGCACACTATGGCAAGCTCGTGGAGCTAGCCCGGGCGGAGGGACACATCACCGGCTGCCACTCGATCGAAGAGGCGGTCACCAGGCACAAGCACAAGAAGCGGCCCGGACCCGACGGGCGACAGACTGTCAGCGTCTGATGGCCGACCGCCATTTTGACAGCCGATTCATTACAACGACGCGCAGGTCATCGAGACGCCTGATCAAGCCCCGCCACCGACGTCTGCATGTGCCGCTTGGAGAGTGTGCGCGCGGATTTGGCAACCTGAGTGGTAACCTGATCCCGTACTCTCTTGCGGGCAAGCAGTTGTGAATTACGTGTCAGGTTGCCAAATCGCTCAGATTGCCAACTGCCCGGTGGCCATCTGGCGTGTCGTTGCAAGTTCTCCTGCGAGTGGCAACCTTCGACCCGACAGTAGCGCCGGGGCACAGTGGTTGCTTTGTTGCTTTCCCCAGAGGGAGGCAACTCGCAATGGACATCAACCGCTTCACGGAAAAGGCTCGCGAGGCGCTTCAGAACGCGCAGAAGCTCGCCATCCGGATGAACCACCAGCAGATCGACGTGGAGCACCTGCTCCTGGCGATGCTGGACCAGGAAGGCGGCCTCACCCCGGCCATTCTCAAGAAAGCCGGGGTCGCTCCGGAGGCACTGACCATTCGCGTGCAGCGGGAGCTGGAGAAGCTGCCGCGCGTGTCCACGAGTACGGGGGCACCGGACAACTTCTATCTGACCGGCCGGCTCAACAAGCTGCTCACCCAGGCCGAGGACGAGGCCAAGAAGCTCAAGGACGAGTACATCTCGGTCGAGCACCTGCTCCTGGCCATGACCGACGACCGCGGGGCGGCGGGCACACTCCTCAAGGAGTTCGGGGTCAACCGCGATCGGCTCTTGAGCGCGCTTAAGGACGTCCGCGGCAGCCAGCGGGTGACCACGCAGAACCCGGAAGAGACTTACCAGTCGCTCGAGAAGTACGGCCGCGATCTGACCCAGTACGCCCGCCTCGGCAAGCTCGACCCGGTCATCGGCCGCGACGAGGAGATCCGCCGGGTGATCCAGGTGCTCAGCCGGCGGACGAAGAACAACCCGGTGCTGATCGGCGAGCCGGGCGTGGGCAAGACCGCGATTGTCGAGGGCCTGGCCCAGCGGATTGTCCGGGGCGACGTGCCCGAGGGGCTCAAGAACAAGCGGGTCGTCGCCCTCGACATGGGGGCCCTGATCGCCGGTGCCAAGTTTCGCGGCGAGTTCGAGGAGCGGTTGAAGGCCGTCCTCAAGGAGGTGACCGACTCCGAGGGCGAGATCATCCTGTTCATCGACGAGCTGCACACGGTCGTCGGGGCCGGCAAGGCGGAAGGGGCGATGGACGCCGGCAACATGCTCAAGCCGATGCTGGCCCGCGGCGAGCTGCGGTGCATCGGCGCCACGACCCTGGACGAGTACCGGCAGCACGTCGAGAAGGACGCGGCCCTGGAGCGGCGGTTCCAGCCGGTATTCGTCGATCAGCCGTCGGTCGAGGACACCATCTCCATCCTCCGCGGACTCCGGGAGCGATACGAGGTTCACCACGGCGTCCGCATCAAGGACTCGGCCCTCGTCGCGGCCGCGGTGCTGTCCGACCGGTACATCACCGACCGGTTCCTGCCGGACAAGGCGATCGACCTGGTCGATGAAGCGGCGGCCAAGCTGCGCACCGAGATCGACTCCCTGCCGGCCGAGCTGGACGAGGTCAATCGGCGGGTGATGCAGCTCGAGATCGAGCGCGAGGCGCTGAAGAAGGAATCGGACCCGGCGTCGCGGGAGCGGCTGAAGCGGTTGGAGAAGGAGCTGGCCGATCTGAAAGCCAACGCCGACGCGCTGAAGGCCCGGTGGCAGAATGAAAAGAACGCCGTGCAGAAAGTGCGCGAGGTCCGCGAGCAGATCGAGCAGGTGAAACACCAGATCGAGCAGGCCGAGCGGCAGTATGACCTCAATCGGGCCGCCGAGCTCAAGTACGGCAAGCTGCCGGAGCTCGAGCGACAGCTCAAGGCGATGGAGGAGGCGACGGCGCAGTCCGGGGACGGGGCCCCGCGACTCCTCAAGGAGGAAGTCGGCGAGGAGGACATCGCGGCCGTGGTCAGCCGCTGGACCGGCGTCCCGGTGACGAAATTACTCGAGGGGGAAAAGGAGAAGCTGCTCCACCTGGAGGACGAACTGCACAAGCGGGTGATCGGGCAGGACGAGGCGGTGAAGGCCGTGGCCGAGGCGGTGATCCGGGCCCGGTCCGGGCTCAAGGACCCGCAGAGGCCGATCGGCTCATTCATCTTCCTGGGGCCGACCGGGGTCGGGAAGACGGAGCTGGCCCGGGCCCTGGCCGAATTCCTGTTCGACGACGAGAAGGCGATGATCCGGATCGACATGTCGGAGTACCAGGAGAAGCACAACGTCAGCCGGCTGCTTGGGGCCCCGCCCGGGTACATCGGCTACGAGGAGGGGGGCCAGCTCACGGAGGCGGTCCGCCGCCGGCCGTACAGTGTCATCCTCTTGGACGAGATCGAGAAGGCCCACCACGACGTGTTCAACGTCCTGCTCCAAGTCCTGGACGACGGCCGGCTGACGGACGGGCAGGGCCGGACGGTGAACTTCAAGAACACGATCGTGATCATGACGTCAAACGTCGGCAGCCAACGGATTCTGGGGTTCCGCGGGTCGCACATCGGCGAGGTCTACGACCGGATGAAGGAGACCGTGTTCGAGGAGCTGCGTCGGCAATTCCGGCCGGAGTTCCTGAACCGCGTGGACGAGATCATCGTCTTCCACGCGCTGACCGAGGCAGACCTCAAGAAGATCGTGGAGATTCAGCTCAGCCGACTGCGAGAACGGCTGGCGGAGAGGAATATCAAACTGGAGCTGACGGACGCGGCCAAGGAGCACCTCGTGAAGGTCGGGTACGACCCGGCGTTCGGGGCCCGGCCGCTGAAGCGGGTGCTGCAACGGGAGGTGGAATCCAACCTCGGCCGCAAGCTGCTGCAGGGCGAGGTCCGCGACGGGCAGACGATCAAGGTGGACTACGACGTGAGCCGGGACGCGCTGACGTTCAAGGCGGCGTGATCTGGGGCACGCCCCCGAAAAGCGGCATGTGCGAGATTGGCTCTCAGCGCTTCCTGGCTGTGAACATCCCGTATGCCATGGCACCCACGGCATACGCCCGGTGAATCGCCCCGAATGCCTGCACAAAGGCGCGCGTGCGGCCGTCCATCAGTTTCAGAAGAATTCTGATTTCCGGGCGCCGGACGATGGCCGCACAGTGCGCCCAAGTCCGCTCCACGCGGACCGTGACCTCCTCGACCTCGATCGCATGCAAACCACCCTCTTCCATCCAGCGAGTGTAGTCGGTCAGACTTGAGAGCGACGGGCAGAGCATGCCCCGGCATACCTCCGCGATGAGCTGAGCATGTTCGGGGGTGCGGCTGTCCGCGGCAAGCCAGGCGCAGAGGGCCAGCCTGCCGCCCGGCGTCAGCAAGCGGGCACAGGCTGTCAGCAGGCCGGCTTTGTCGTCGATGTGCTCGCTACACTCGATTACCCACACGACGTCGAAGCTTTCCGGAGCCAGATCGAGCTGGCTCGCGTCCATGTGGAGGAAGCGCACCCGGTCGCCCAAGTTCTCAGTCCGGGCCCGCTCCGCGGCCATTTGAACCTGCACCGGGCTGATCGTGATGCCCGTAACCGTGCAGCCCAGGTGCCGTGCCAGCCACAACGCGGAACCGCCGAGGCCACATCCCACGTCGAGCACGCGGGCGCCGCGCGGAACACGGGCTCGCTCGGCCAGCCGGGCTACCAGTTTCTCCTGGGCTGCGGCGGGCGATTCGTCGCCCTCCCAGTAGCCGTGATGGATGTGCTCGCCCCACAAGGTGCCGTAATAGCCGGAGAGGCGATCGTAGTGATCGCGAATGGCATCCACTAGCCCACGGCTCCCGCCGCTGGCCCGCTTGCGTCCCTTCATTCGTGACCCTCAGGTGCGTTGGTATGTCCATGTACGCGCCCTGTGGCCTTCCGAGATGCGCTCGAAAAGCTGCAGGGACTCTGCCGACAATGCCGATAAGGGCGAATGGAACAACTTTGCGGGGAACCTCGTGCCCAGGCGGCGCTGACGGGAGTGTCCGCGATGATGCGTCGGCTGCCCATCCTCGCTTGCCTTCTGATCGGAGCCAGCGGCTGCCTGCAGCCTGTCCGGGTAATCACCGAGGACCATCTGCGCTTCGACAACCCGGTGACGGCGGAATTCGCTCCAACGAACAATGCCCACCCGATTGTTGCCATGCCCGTCGAGGGAGGGGCGACGGTCGGCAAGTCGCCTCACGTCGCCATCATCGACGTGGACGGTCTGCTGCTCAACACCAATCTGGCCGGCCCCTATTCCTCGGGCGACAACCCGGTGGACATCTTCCGCGAGAAGTTGGACGTCGCCGCCGCCGACCCGAACGCGGTGGCGGTCGTGGTGCGCATCAACAGCCCCGGCGGCTCGGTAACGGCCAGCGACATCATGTGGCGCGACTTGCAACGCTTCCGCGAGAAGACACGTCGGCCCGTGGTTGCCTGCCTCATGGATCTCGGTACCAGCGGCGCCTATTACCTGTCAACGGCCTGCGACCTGATCGTGGCTCATCCGACGACGGTGACCGGGGGCATCGGCGTCGTCTTGAACCTCTACAATCTTGAAGACGCGATGAACGTCCTGAACATTGTCAGCCAGGCGGTCAAGGCGGGCGAGAAGATTGATTTGGGAACAGTCACCCGGGCACTGCAGCCCGAGGAAGAGGCGCTGCTCAAAGAGATGGCGAACGAGTTTTATGATCGCTTTCGCGCCGTCGTGCGTCAACAGCGACAGAAAGTCGATGCCACGGAAAAGACGACGTTTGACGGACGAGTCTTCACGTCATCCCAGGCCCTGAAGCTCGGTCTCATCGACCAAATCGGCTACCTGGACGAAGCGCTGAAAGTGGCGAGGGAGAGGGCCGGTCATCCTCTTGCCGGGGCCGTGCTGCTGCATCGCACCGGAGACGTCGCGCGGACGCCGTATGCCACCACCCCCAACTATCCCCTCCACGTCAACCTCTTGCCGGCCAGCCTGCCGGGCCTCGACCGCAGCAAGCTGCCCACGTTCCTTTACATGTGGCAGCCGGACCCGACGCTCGAGCGCTTCGGGGGTAAATGAGCCCGCCGGTTACTTCCCGGGACTGAGCAGCAGCTCGCTGCGAATCTCCAGCTCGTCCGCCACCTTCGCCAGTCCGCCCGCGGCGGAGTAGGGCTTGATGCCAAACGCGGTCTGCTTCATGGCAAACGAACCGCTGAGCTTGACGATGCCCTCCTTGTTGGTCCGCTCCAGCTTAGCCTTGAACGCGAGCGGCTGTTCGGCCCCGTGCAGGGTGAGCCGGCCGTTCACCTGATAGATCCCGGGATCGCCGGCCTCCTGCCGTTCCACCGGCTTGATCACGATGATTTTGTAAGTCGCGGTTGGGAATTTCTCCACGTCCAGCACGTCCCCGCCTAGCATGGCCTCGGTCACTTGCTTCGCCTCGTTTTCGCTGATCTTTGTGCCCTCCAGGCCGACTTTCTTGCGGGCTTCCTGGGTGTCCGCCGTGAAAGAGCTCATGTCGAACACCAGTTCGCCACCCGCGCCCAGCGAGATGGCCCCGGACTTGAGTTTTCCCTCCACCCCATGCCAGTGGCCGAGTCGGGTTGCCGAGCCGACCTTCACGTATACCCGGCTGGCGGCAATATCGAGCTGGTAGGCCTTCGCGCCGTCGCCCTGCTTGGAATCGGCCTTGTCTCTCTTTCCCAGATTTAGACCCGAACTACCGGTCCGCGCTGACTGTCCCCCTTCGACTGCCCTTGAATCGGGCTTGGCCTCGCTCTGGTCTTGGCCATTTCCCAATTCACGCCCGACGGAACTATCGGGAGCCATCGGGCGCTCATGATCGACCTGCTGGTTCCAAATGAAAAAGCCCACGACGCCGAGCATGATGATGACCACGGCGAACATGCAAATGATCATCCATTGGAAGAGTCGCGTAGTCATGAACATCCCTCCTTCGGAGGGCGCTGATTGCCGGTGAACGAAACGCTCCGCTTGATGTACCCCCTCCCAAGTGGAATTGCGCTGAATGATCGGACTTGCTGTCGCGTTTCCGCGAACCACTCTGCGGTACGTGACTACCTTCTGCAATTTCGGGGCCAAACCAGACCACTCGGCTGGCCAACCCGCCGTCCCGTTGTGTCGCCGGTAGACCAGGCGTTGCTCTTACAACAACACAGTCGCCTACCTGGAAGCTTGCCCGTGCCAACGCACCGCTATCCCGTCCTCGTCGTCCGCGACCCGGCCGGGGCCTTCACCGCCGTCGCCGTGGACGAGGACGACCTCGCCGGGTTCGGGCCAACGGCAGCGGCCGCCCGCGACGACCTGAAAGACTACCTCGAGTGGGCCCACCGCCGCACCCCGTGGATGCGCGTGCCCGACTTCCTCGACCCCGAGCTGCACACCTTCAAGGTCAACGTCCGTCCGGAGTATCAGACCGAAAAGCGCATCTACCCGTGCGACCAGTCGGTCACCGTCCGCGTGCCGTGCGTCACCGGCCGGCAGGCGAGCGGGCAGAGGCTGGCGTCGCTGCCACTCCTCCGACTGCGGTTTACTTACCACGACCCGGCCGCGCTCAAGGCGCTTGCCCAGCGGTACGCGCTGCAGAAGTTGGAAGGGTTGACCCCTCAGGAGCTGGCCCGACACCTCGCGCTGCCGCACGTCGAGCTGGCTGATGTGGTCGTTCGCATCCCGCGCGAGGCGGCGGCCGATGAGGTTGTCGAGGCGCCAATGACCCTCGGCCGCGTGGCGGAGCCGCTCGGCGAGCGGGCCGTCCGCAAGCAGTTCGCCCGGGCCTGGGAGCGGGACGCGGAGGCCGCGGTGCTTGTCCGCAAGCTCCACCGCGAACGGGCGAGCGTCCTGCTTGTCGGCGAGCCCGGCGTCGGCAAGACGACCCTGCTTGTCGAAGCGGTGCGCGAGGTGGAGAAGCGACTCGCCGACGAGGCCAGGGCCCAGGGCACGAAGGCCCAGCCGCGGCGCTTCTGGCAGACCTCGGCCGGGCGGATCATTGCCGGGATGAAATACCTGGGCCAGTGGGAGGAGCGGGTCGAGGCGCTGATCGCGGAGCTTGGGGAGATCGAGGGCGTACTCTGCATGGACCGACTCCTCGACCTGGTCCGCACCGGCGGGATCGGGCCGGCCGACAGCGTCGCGTCGTTCCTCATTCCGTACCTGACGCGGGGGGAGTTGCGCCTGGTCGCCGAGGCGACGCCGAGCGAGCTCGACGCCTGCCGCCGGCTCCTCCCAGGCCTGGCCGACGTGTTCCACATCATCCCCGTCGAGCCGTTCGATCGCGTGAAGGCCCTGACTGTCCTCGACCGGCAGATCGAGACGTCGAAAGCAAACCTGCGCGTCGCCGTGGCCCCCGGGGTGAGCGATCGCGTAGTCCAGCTCTACCGCCGTTTCATGCCGTACTCGGTGTTTCCCGGGCAGTCGGCCGCGTTCACCCGCGAGTTGATCGACCGCGGGTCCCGGGAGCGTTGGCCGGAAGTCACGCCCGCTCACGCGGTCACTCGCTTTATGGCCCGGACCGGGCTGCCGGAGTTGTTCCTCCGCGACGAGATCACACTGAACCGCGAATCGGTCCTCGACTGGTTTCGCGACCAGGTCATTGATCAACCGGAGGCGTGCGACGCGGCGGCCGGCGTTGTCTTGACGTTCAAGTCCGGCCTGAACGACCCGCACCGGCCGCTCGGCGTGCTCCTGTTCTGCGGGCCGACCGGGGTTGGGAAGACCGAGATGGCCCAGGTGCTCGCGAGATACTTCTTCGGGGCCGGCGGCCTGTCGAATAAGCCCGAGGGCAAGCGGCTGATCCGGCTGGACATGAGCGAGTACGGCGGGTTCGACGCCGTCGAACGACTCCTCGGCCCGCCGCAGGGTGAGCCGAGCGAGCTGATCCGCAAGGTCCGCCAGCAGCCGTTCACCGTGGTCCTCCTGGACGAGATCGAGAAGGCGTCGCCGGACGTGTTCGACGTCTTGCTCGGGGTGTTCGACGAGGGCCGGCTCACGGACCGGTTCGGCCGCGTCACTAACTTCCGCAGCGCCCTGGTCGTGATGACGTCGAACCTCGGGGCTGACCGGCAGGCGACATTCGGATTCGACACGGCGTCGCGGCCGCGCTACCGCGACGAGGCGATGGCCTTCTTCCGACCGGAGTTCTTCAACCGGCTGGACGCGGTGGTCACCTTCCACCCGCTCCGGCCCGAGACGATCCGGGCTATCACTCGCAAGGAGCTGGCCGCGATCGCCCATCGCGAGGGCCTGTCCCGACTCGGCCTGACCATCCGCTGGTCGGATCGCCTGGTCGAGCATCTGGCCACAGTCGGGTTCGACGCCCGCTACGGGGCCCGGCCGCTGCAGCGCACGGTTGAGCGAGCCGTGGTCGCCCCGCTGGCCAAGTGGCTCCTCGAGCGGCCGCCGGTCGGTCCGGTGACCATTGAAGGGGATTTGGACGGTGCCCGGGTCGTGTTCCGCTAATTTGAGGGGGTTACCATGTCCAGCTTGATCGGAGACATTACGTTCGAGTTCCGTCGACACAAAGAGTTGTGCGACCGGGCGATATCGGGCCTCTCGGATGACGCCTTCTTCCGCCGCCCGGCAGATCACGTCAATCCGATTGCCCTCATCGTGAAGCACCTGGCCGGAAACCTTGCGTCGCGCTGGAGCGACTTCCTCACCACTGACGGCGACAAGCCGTCCCGCGATCGCGACGCCGAGTTCATGCTCGCGAATGACACGCGGGCGAGCCTGCTCGCGGCGTGGGAGCGGGGATGGTCGATCCTGTTCGACACGCTCGCGGGACTTTCCGACGCGGACCTGGATAAGACGGTCAAGATTCGCGGCGAGCCGCATCGGGTTCAGCAGGCCCTCCTCCGCGGCGTGGACCACGCCACGTATCACGCCGGACAGATCCTGTACCTCGCCCGACTCTTCAACCCGGATGCGCCGTACCTGACCGTGCCCCCCGGGCAGAGTCGGCGGGTCGGCGGGGGGTATTTGAAGCCCCCGGGGGGTCATTGACTCCGCCGTCCGCAACCGCCAAGATGGGGGCGCCTGCCAACCCTCTGCCGCCATGCCCCACCCCGACGAGCGCCGACCTCTCTCCCGCCGCGGCTTCCTGCTCGGGACGGCCATCGGCCTCGGGGTTGGCGTCCCGGGCGGGATTCTGTGTTACCGATCCTTGCGAAAACAACTGGAGCGGTCGGAAGCCGTCGTCGTGGCTCCGGGCGGGCACGGCGGACCTGACCTGCTGCCCGGCCGGCATCGCGGGCGCGTCGTGGAGGTTCACAATCCCCACGCCGTTAACGATCAACACCAGATCGATTGCACGGTCGTCCGCCGGATGCTCGACCGGGGGATGTGCGAGTTCACCGGGGCCGACCACCCGACCGAGGCCTGGCGGACGTTCTTCGCACCGGGCGAGGTAATCGGCATCAAAGTCAACCCGGTCGGCAAGCCGGACAAGAGGAACCGCCCGGCTGCCGTCGGGTCGATCTCCAGCCCGGAGGTCGTCCTGGAAGTTGTCCGCAACTTGAAACAGATCGGGGTGAAGCCGCGGGACATCATCGTTTACGAGCGCTACGCCAGCGAGTTCATCGATGCCGAGTACGAGAAGCTGATGGGCGTCCGCGAGATGGACGGCGTCCGCTGGCTCGCGAGCGGGGCCGGGTACAGCGACCAGCAGCTGGCCATCACCGGCGTGGACAACCCGGACGCCTACTCGCCCGAACTGCTCCGCCATGTTGCCGGGTATGACCCGGACGCCTTCGTGCACATGGGCTTCGCGGCCAAGGAACACTCCCAGAACGACGACCGCCGCTTCCGCTCGCACCTCTCCACCATCGTCACCCGGATGGTGGACAAGTTCATCACCATCCCGGTCCTGAAGGACCACCGGTCGGCCGGGGTGACGCTGGCCCTGAAGAACCTGTCGCACGGGCACAACAACAACGTGGCCCGGTCGCACCTGTCGGGCCTGGCCCACGGCTACCCGGGTTCGCTCGGCCGCGGGCTCGACGGGCCGAACCAGTGCAACGTGTTTATCCCCACGGCCGTGAACCAGCCGGCGATTCGCCGCAAGTCGGCCCTGCACATCATGGACGGGCTCGTCGGCGTGTACGAGGGCGGGCCGGGGGTATGGAACAAGTCGTGGGGCACCTGGCACGCCAATCGGCTGTTCGTCGCCACCGACCCGGTCGCCATGGACCACGTCGGCTGGGACATCATCGACGCCAAGCGAGTCGAGTTGGGCCTGCCGCGAGTCGGTGAGATCGGCCGCCGGGACTTCTCCTCGCAGCGGCAGGCGCAGATGATCGCCTCGGGCTTGCTACCCGCGTCGGCGCTCGATGGGCTGACCCGGGTCGCCGCGGCCGAGTTCGTCCGCGGGGCCGGGGACACGGAGGTGTTCGACCGGCGGACCCCGGAGCACGTCATCCTGGCCTCGCTGATCGGACTCGGCGAGTTCGACCTGGCCAAGATCACGCACAGGCGGGTGAACCTGCTCTGAGACGGAGCACCCATGAGCGATTTCGTCGAGTGGCACCGGGTCGAGTCGCGGTCCGGGGACGACGAGGACAACCCGTTCGGCCCGCTGCCGGGGTTCGTGGACGCGGTTCTCGACGCCGTCGGCCCGGACGTGATCGCCGGGTCGCGGAACCGGCTGCGCGCCCTCGGGTGCGTCCTACTGGGCGGGGTACACGCGTTCGCCGAGGATCGGGTGACGAAGGTGTCGCCGCGGGATTTGCGGCGGTTCGTCGTCGGCACTCTGGGCCGCGCGGCCCGGCTCCCGGGCGACGACGTGCATTCGCTCATCGCCTGGTGCCAGTACGCGGTGGACCCGCCGGCCCGGAAGTCGGACGCCGAGTTGGACGCGCTCGTCCGGAAGTACCCGGACCTGGAGGACGACCTGCGCCGCGACGCGGAGGCCGTGGCCGGCTTCCTCGACGACCCGCAGCACGCCGACCCGGCCTGGCGGAGGTCGTTTGAAATCGGGTCGGCCGAGTTCGCCGACTGGTGGGACAACCCGGACACGTTCAGCGCCCGCCGGATCGTCAAGGGGATTACCGCTGCCCCGGGCGATTGATCCCGACTGAGTCTGTACCCCGAGGGGGTAGTATCTCACAGCCGGGGGTCGCGCAGCGCACCCCCGGTCAACCGCCCCAATTCACCGGAGCCCGAACCCTGAAAGGGTTCTATCGCCTCCCTCATTCAGGTGATACAACCCTTTCAGGGTTGGCCACCGGTACGGGTGCCTGCGATGACCGGGGGTGCGCCGCTGCGCCGCGACCCCCGGCTATGAGATCAAACCCCTTCGGGGTATTGCCTCAATCTGATCGAGTCCAACCGGGACCTTCCCTGGGCAATCATGACCGACCGCGAGTTCGCCACCGACGTCGTCCGCCGCCTGCGCCAGTCGGGCTACGAGGCCCTCTGGGCCGGCGGGTGCGTCCGCGACGAGTTGCTCGGCCTGGCCCCGGACGATTACGACGTCGCCACCTCCGCCCGACCGGAAGACGTCGTCCGGACGTTTCGCAAGACGGTCGAGGTCGGGGCCAGCTTCGGTGTGGTGGAGGTCATCGGCCCGCGACGGCCGGATGGGTCCTATCCCAAGGTGCAGGTCGCGACGTTCCGATCGGACGGGGCATACGTGGACGGCCGCCGGCCGGAGTCGGTCGTCTTCTCGTCCGCCGAGGAGGACGCGGCCCGCCGGGATTTCACCATCAACGGCATGTTCCTCGACCCGCTCGACGGCCGCGTCATCGATTACGTCGGCGGACAGGCGGACCTGCGGGCCAAGGTTCTTCGGGCTATCGGCGACCCGCGGGCCCGCTTCCGGGAGGACAAGCTGCGCCTGGTCCGGGCGGTTCGATTCGCGGCCCGATTCGGATTCCCGATCGAGCCTGCGACGGCCGCGGCGGTCCGCGAGATGGCCCCAGAGATCACGGTCGTCAGCGCCGAGCGGATCGCGGAGGAGCTGCGCAAGATCCTGGTCCACCCGAGCCGGGCGTGGGCGCTGCGGCAGATGGACGAGCTCGGTTTGTTGCGGCAAATCATCCCAGAGGTCGAGAACGAGATGAAGGGCCTGCCGCAAGGCCTGCCGAGTGCCCCGACCGGGGACCTTTGGGATCACACCCTGAAGGTGTTGGAAGTCCTCGAGGGCCCGCGGTGGCCGGCACCGGCGGCGGTGACGTTCCCGCTCGCGTTCGCGGCACTACTGCATGACGTCGGCAAGAAGCGGTCCGCGGCACGGCAGGGCGACCGCTACACGTTTCACGGCCACGAGCACATCGGCAAGCGACTGGCCGGGGGGGTGTCGAGGCGGCTGAAACTGTCGAACGCGGAGACGGTCCGGATCGAGTGGCTGGTCGAGCGCCACCAGTACTTGTGCGACGCCCCGACCATGCGGCCGAGTAAGCTCAAGCCCGTCCTGGTGCACCCCGGGATCGGCGAGCTGTTGGCCCTGCACCGGGCTGATTCGGTCGCGAGCGGCCGGTCGGGCGACCACGTGGACTTCTGCGAACGGGTGCTGCGCGAGACGCCGCCGGAGGTATTGAACCCGCCACCGCTCCTGACCGGCGACGACCTTCTCGCCCTAGGCTGGGAACAGGGCCCGGTATTCAAGAAAGTGTTGGACGCCATCCGCGAGGCCCAGCTTGAAGGCTCTATCCTGACGAAGGAAGAGGCAATCCGGCTCGCCGAAGAGCTGAAGTAAATTGGACAGGATGAACGGGATGGACAGGATTAATCGTTGCACCGCCTGGCTGGCCGATTGTCTGTAAATCCTGTTGATCCTGTGAATCCTGTCCATTCGTTTGGAGCAACGAACATGTTTGATCTGTCGGCGGTTCAAGCGGCCATCCGGGCCCAGGGGTTTGACGGGTGGCTGCTGTACGACTTCCGCGGGATCAACATCCTCGCCCAACGAATTGTCGGGCTGGAAGAGAAGAAGCTGTCGCGCCGCTGGTTCTACTACGTCCCCGCGACAGGCGAGCCGAAGAAGCTCGTTCACGCGATCGAGCCGGCCTCGCTGGACAACCTTCCCGGCAAGCAGAAGACCGTCTACCGGCGCTGGCAGGAGCTGGAGGCCGGCGTTGGCGCGCTCGTCGCCGGGGCGAAGCGGATCGCGATGGAGTACTCGCCGCGGAACGGCAATCCGTATGTCTCACGCGTGGACGCCGGGACCGTCGAGCTGGTCCGGTCGTTCGGCGTGGACGTCGCGTCGTCCGGCGACCTGGTGCAACAGTTTGAGGCGACCTGGGACGACGAGCAGGAGGCCAGCCACTTCGCCGCGGCCAAGGTGACCGACTCCGCATACGGCGTCGCGTGGGCGTTCATCGCCGATCGAATCAAGGCCGCCGGGAAGACGACGGAGTTGGAGGTGCAGCAGAAGATCCTCGATCATTTCACCGCGAACCACTGCACCACCTACAGCCCGCCGATCGTCGGCGTCGGCCCGCACAGCGGCGACCCGCACTACGAGCCGACACCCCAGTCCAACACCCCGATCCGGGCCGGGGACTTCGTCCTCATCGACCTGTGGTGCAAGCTCGACAAGCCGCGGGCCGTGTACAGCGACCTGACCCGCGTGGGGTTCGTTGGCCGCGACGTGCCCGAGAAGTACACGAAGGTCTTCGACATTGTCGCGGCCGCCCGGGACGTGGGGATCGACTGCGTCCGCAAGGCGTTTGCCACGAACCGGCCACTGACCGGCGCGGAAGTCGATGACGCCACGCGGGCCGTGATCGACACGGCCCGGTACGGGGACAGGTTCACGCACCGCACCGGGCACAACATCGGCCAGGAAGTCCACGGCAACGGGGCCCACATCGACGGCCTGGAGACCCGCGACGACCGCCGGATCATTCCGCGGACGTGCTTTTCCATTGAGCCGGGCATCTACCTGCCCGAGTTCGGCGTGCGGAGTGAGGTGAACGTGTACATCGACAAGGCCGGAAAAGTCCACGTCACCGGCGGGGACCTGCAAAAGGACATCGTGCGAATCGGCTGATGGCCTGTCCGGCCCTACACTTCTCTATGCCCGGCCATTGCGAGTCCTCCGCATGCCGTTTGCCGCCGCGCTCTCGACCGCCTCCAACGCCACCCGGGCCGCCGACGAGGTGGCCCTCGCCGCCCGCAACGGGCTCGGCCGCGACCCGGACCTGGCCGTCGCCTTCTATTCCCCCCATCACGCCGCGGACGCGGCCGACCTGGCCCAGGTGCTGCACGAGCGGCTCGGGGCCAAGCCCCTGGTCGGGGTGCTCGGGGAGTCGGTCATTGGCGGG
>DATFWZ010000046.1:0-12412 GCA_035258765.1 Gemmataceae bacterium | reverse complement strand
CGAGGGTGAGGAGCGCTCGACGATGCGCTACCGCCGCCAGCGCCGCGGCGGCAAGGGAGTCAAGGACATCCGTACCAGCGACCGCAACGGTCGGGTCGTCGGCGTGCTCCCGGTCCGGGATTCAGACGACCTGATGCTGATCACGCTGCAAGGCATGGTGACCCGCATCCAGGCGAGCGAGATTCGGATCAGCGGGCGGAACACCCAGGGCGTGCGGGTGATCACGCCGAACGAGGGGGACAAGCTGGCGAGCGTCGCGAAGGTGGCCCGAGAGGAGGTCGCGGAGGTGGCCCCGCCGGCGCAGTAATTCGCCCGCGCGACTCGCAGGAAGGACGGAGCGTTCCAGGCTTTTCTTATGGCGACATGACGCCCCCGCGCTCGGGCTCGAAGGAACGTCTGGTCGTGTCAAATCACCTCTGGCTCCCGATCATCGCCGCGGGCCTTGCCGGCTACGGCGGTTATTGTCTCCTTGACGCCCCCGCCGTGCGCAAGGTAGCCGACGGATTGCCGCGAATGACCTGCGACGAGCTGATCCGCAATGGCCCGGGCGGGCATCGCTATCTCGTCCTCACCGACACCGCTCTCAGTGTCGGCAAGTCCGTCAGCGAGCGCGATAGCGATACGGGCGCTTTGGAGCTTTACCATCCGGCTTATCCGGCAGCCGTTGCCCGCGAACCGGCCGCGTTTGAGTTCCGCCTGATCCTCGGCATCCAAGATGAGAACGACCGCCGACGCGTCCGCGACGACCGGCATCATCGTCGGGAGGCCGGACAGGCTGACCTGAGCCCGCTCACGGTCGAAGTAACGGACACCGCCGACCGGTTGCCCGCCTGGGCCCGCGACGGGCTCACGCTTGAATACCCCGGAATTCCGCTCGGCCAATGTCGCGTGGTTACGATCGGCCGCGACGAGCCGACGGTGGCCCGGGCGGAAGAGTTGCAATGGCGGGGGCTGGGGTTGCTATCAATTGGCGGGGCGGCGATTTTCGGCTGGGCGATCTGGCGAATGCGGTTTGCCCACACGAGGAATCGGCGTACGGAACCGGAGCCGTCCGCAGTTTGATCTGAGATTGGAAATGCTAGGGCTCCAGCCGGCTTACCAGTCGCAGGTAGTCGCTCGGCCGGTGTCCCCATTCGGTCGCCCGCGGGTTCGGACGGTTGACCAGGTGCATGTGGTCGCCGTCCCACACCTCGCAGCCTTCTCCGTAGCTCGCCGAACGGACGGACACGATCCCGTCGTTCGGCCCCTCTTCCCCGGTCACCAATCCCGCCACGGGCCGCCACAGGGGCGTCAACAAGTCCCGCGGGCATGTCCCGGCGACCGAGTAATAGCGCACCCCGGGCGCATCCGGGACTTGCTCGTTGAACCGGGCGCACGCCTCGGTGGTCAGGTCGTCAAAGGCGTCGGTCGGCACGCCCCAGAAGTGGAGGAACGGCCGCAGACTGTGCGACAGCCGCCGGATGCCCCAGTCGGCGAACGCGGTACCGCGGTGCGGGGTCCCGAGGGTGGTCAGGGACAGCACCCGCTCGTGCATGTCCAGCTGCGAGATCATATACCGCGCGTCGAGCCCGCCCATGCTGTGGGCGATCATGTGAACGCGGTCGTCGGGAAACGTGTCGAGGACGAAGCGGCGGAGCTGCTCGGCACGGTGGGTGACGCCGCGAGTCTTGCTCAAATTCGGCACCGCGACCCGGTGCCCGGCGTTCACCAGTGCCTCCTCGATCCCGGGGAAATAGCGCAACATCGTGTACGGCCCGACCTTGACCCGGTCAAAGCCGAGCAGGCCGTGGACCAATACAATCGGGGCGCGGGGCGGGGAGACCATTTGGCGTGAATGATCCCGGCGTGAAGAGCCCGTGAAGGACGCGTGAGTGTTGAATGATACCTCAGGAACGGGATTTCAGCAAGGGGACACAAATGCCGTTGGCCAAAGCGGAACCGGGCAAAACACGGATCGGCTGGATCGGAACGGGAGTCATGGGCCGGTGGATGTGCCAGCACACCATGGCCCGCGGATTCCAGGCGACAGTGTACAACCGCAGCCCGGATAAGGCCCAGCCGCTCGTCGAACTCGGGGCCGTCCTCGCCGACTCGCCAAAGGCCGTGGCCGAGCGGTCGGAAATGGTGTTTGCCATCGTCGGCTTCCCGAAGGACGTCCGCGAAGTCTTCCTCGGGCCCAACGGCGCCCTGGCCGGCAGCAAGCCGGGCAACATCCTCGTCGACATGACGACGAGCGAGCCGTCGCTGGCGATCGAGATCTACCAGGCGGCGAAGGCGAAAAGCGTCCACTCCCTGGACGCGCCCGTGAGCGGCGGGGACGTTGGGGCCCGAAACGCGGCCCTGTCGATCATGATCGGCGGCGACCGGGCCGTCGTCGACGCGGTCCTTCCGGTCTTCGAGGCGATGGGCAAGACGATCGTCCACCAGGGCGGGCCGGGGGCCGGTCAGCACACCAAGATGGTGAACCAGATCCTGATCTCATCGAACATGATCGCGATGTGCGAGGGACTCTTGTACGGCTACACGGCCGGGCTGGATCTGGAGATCGTGTTCAAGTCGGTGTCGGTCGGCGCCGCGGGCAGCAAGGCGCTGGAGGTGCTGGGCCCGCGCATCCTGGCCCGGAACTTCGAGCCCGGGTTCTACGTCGAGCACTTCATCAAGGACATGGGAATCGCGCTGGCGGAGGCCGAGCGGATGAACCTGTGCCTGCCGGGGCTGGCGCTGGCGAAACAACTCTACGAGGCGGTCCGGGCCCAGGGGTACGGGCGCAAGGGCACGCACGCGCTCATGCTCGCGCTCGAGGCGATTTCGAATGTGAAACGGTAGGCGGGCGTTGCCGTGCGTAAATTGGGTGTAGCTGTAATCGTGAGAATTCAGCGGCTTGATCCGCAGCCCGGCTGAATTCTCACGAATTCAGCTACACGTCACTGAAACGAGCACAACAATTGAGATCGGATTACTTCACCACCAATCGTAGAGCCAGGTCCTCCGCAAACTTCGGAACCGCGAGCGCCCGTTCCCCGCCCGCGTGGGCGATATCCTCCAAGCCCACCATCTTCCCGGTCAACGGATCGACCCATTCCGCTTGGTAATTCCCCCTAGGCAGCGACAAAGTCAACTTCAAATCGTCGGGCCGCTTCTCCGCCGGGAGCGGACTCGTGGTCCCCCACCGGAAGTCGAGCTTTTCGTCCACGCGCTTCAGCCGACTCTCCTTCAGATCCGCCCCCGCGAAGTACTCGGCACTCAGCCCATGCCCGGCGCCCGCGGCCGGCGAGAGGCGCTCCTTCGGGATCACCGACTTCTTCACCCCCTTCGCCGACCACATCAATTGCAGCGACGCGTTACCGCTCGTGTAAGCCAATTCGATCTTGATCGGGACCTTTTTCCCGACTTCCAGCATCACGACCGCCGATCGTTCCTTCTCGAAGGAATCCCCGGTGTCGGCTTCGATCACCAAGCTGTCACCGACCCACACCTTCACTCGATTGTTGAAAGCCACATGCAGCGTGTGCACTCCAGACTCGGTCGTTTCGAGGAACCCAGTCCACCGCACCGAGAATGGCCGGGCGATGGCGGGCCGCAGGTAAACCGCATACTGCTTGCCCGGCTCGACCAGGGCCCGGGCCGTCAGGGCGGGCAACTCCCCCCTTATGACCGAGGCGTCCGGCTTCATGGCCAGGAAGTCGAAGCCGTGGATGAAGTCCTTGAGCACCTTCATCTGCTTGCGCAACGCCGGACTTCCCCCGCCCGGCTGGCCCGGTTGGACGACGTGCGTCCCGTCCGGCTTTGCGGTCGTAAACGAGTAGTCGAGGTTATTGAAGAGTCCGCCGCCGGCAATCAGGAAGTCCCAGCCTTCGGTCCGGTAGGCGACATCCTTGATCCCGCGGAAGCCAGTTTCGTTGTCCCCGATCACTTTGTTCAGTTTGTAATTCCACGCGACCGCGTCTGGAGGCGAGGCGTAATGAAAGTTGAGGATTGAAACGTCCGGATGCAGTTTCGAGACCCTCGCGGCGTAGTTCGCGAAGTTCTGCGAGATCAGGTGGCGGTGCGGAAAGTCCTTCTCGGTTGCGGCGATCGTGTCGGCGATGTGATGCTGCCACTCGAGCGTGACGCCACCGAAATACGGCTCGTTACAGATCTCGTAGTAGACGTTGTCGAATTCCTTCAGCTCGGTGACGACCTTCCGGACCATCTCATCTTGCACCTTCAACAACCCGCCGTGCCTCTCGAGAGTGTAGACGTCCGTCCGCTTCACGCTGCCCAATCCGTTCACGTTATTCGCCTCGTGGAACGGACTCAGCTTCCACATCGCCTCCTCGTAGAAGGGGCAGAACAGGTTGACCTCGGCGACTACGCCGGCCTTGCCGGCCTTGGTGACGAAGTCCTTGAGGCGATTGAAATACGCGTCGTCCCAATTCGTCAAGTCGAACTTGTTGCCGCCGTTGGCGTAGCCGGGCTGGTCGCTCCGGGCCCACGGGAAGATGACTTTCCCGGCCTTGGGCGCCAGCGTGTTGTCGGCAATCCCGAAGGCGCCGGGCGGCTCGCAGTACGGGCCGACCCATAATCGCGTCAGGTTCAGCCCGTCGGCGGCCAGGGTGTCGAGGTATTTCGCGTATTCGAAGTCCGTGTTGATGACCGCCCCGTAGTGTTCGGCGGATGTTACGAGGACGGTCGGCTTACCGCGAAAGAGGAAGTAGTGCGGGTTCTTCGGGTGCAGCGCCAGCGGCGCTGGCGGGGCGGACGGGATGATCGCGGCGAGCAGGAGCGGCGCGGTGAACATGGGGACCGCCTCGGGTCGTAACGAAAGTGGGCGCCGGTCATCCTACTTGGCCGGTTCGGTTGGCATCGGGTAAAATGAACGAGACTCGCGACGACTCGACCCGTCCCCGATCGCCCTTCCCGGCGGGACCGCGGGGGGCTGCTCCCATGCATGTGGGCAAGACGTTCGGCCCGTTCGCCATCGACAAGGAGCTTGGCTCCGGGGCGATGGGCACCGTCTACCGCGCCCGCTTCCAGCCCGACGGCCAGGACGAGAAGACCGTCGCCCTCAAGGTGATCGCGTTCGGCCTGTCCGGAAACGAACAGGCCTTGCTTCGGTTCGAACGCGAGTCGCAGATCCTCCGACAGCTTCGGCACCCGAACATTGTCCGCCTGTTGGCCCACGGCCGGTACAAGGGGACGCCGTTCTTCGCGATGGAGTTCGTGGACGGCCGGTCCCTCGACCGGATCATGGCCGAGCGGATCACCGCCCCCGGCCGGTCGCCGTTCACCTGGGAAGAGGTGGTCGAGTTCGGCCGGCAGTTGTGCGCCGCCCTCCAGCACGCCCATGAGAAGGGCATCATCCATCGGGACCTGAAGCCGTCCAACCTGATGCTCACCCGGGAGGGCATCCTCAAGCTGACCGACTTCGGCATCGCCAAGGACGTCGATGTCACCGCCCTGACCGGGCAGAACAACACGATCGGCACGGCCGCGTACATGTCCCCCGAGCAGTGCAAGGGGGAGCGCACGCTGACCGGCAAGAGCGACCTCTACTCCCTCGGGGTCGTGTTTTACGAGCTCCTCACCGGCCGCAAGCCGTTCCAGGCCGAGTCGTCGGTGGACATGTTCCTGCTGCACGTCAGCGGGACGTTTACGCGGCCGGCCCAGCTCAACCCGGACATCCCCGTCTGGCTCGACACGCTGGTCTGCCAGATGATGGAGAAGAAGCCGGAGCACCGGCCGCGAGACGCGGCCATGGTCGGGCAAGTGCTCGACGAGATCACCGAGAAAGTGGCGGCCCAGGTGAGCGCCGGGGCCGACATGGCGACCGCCCGGGGGGCCAACACGCGGACCATGGGCGACGCGGGCGACCGCGAGGCGGCGCGGTTTATCCGGGCCGGGTCCAAGAAGAAAAGGCTCCGCAAAAGGCGGGAGCCGATCTACACCCGCGGCTGGTTTGTCGCGCTCGCCTGCCTGGCGGTCCTCGGCAGCTTCGGATGGGTGTTCTGGACGTTCGCCCTGGCCCCGCCGAGTGCGGAGACGCTCCTCGAAAAGATCAAGGCGTCGAACGACCCGGACACGCAAAAGGGATTCGTGGCCGACTACCTGAAGCACTACGCCAACCGGGACGACGAGAACACCCGAATGGTGAAGGCACTCGACCGCGACCTCAAGGTCCGGGAGCGCGAGCGCGTGCTCTTGAACCGGCACGGCAGCTCCAGGTTCCGCGCGATCCCGGTCGAGGGCGACGATCCGGACGCCTACCACAAGACAATGGCCGCCCTGACGGCCGAGGACGCCGGGGACGTCGCCGGCGCCCGGGCGACCTGGGTCGAGCTGGTCCGGGCTTATGAGGGGGACGCGAGCTCCGTCAAGGTGATGTGGGCGCTGCACGCCCAGAAGAAGCTCAACGACCTCGCGGCCAGCGAGCGCGACGCCGCGGCGCTCGTGAATCGCATTGAGGAGCAATTCCGAACGGAGGACAAGGACATCCGGTTCGACAACGACCAGGAGCAGCGCATCGCCACCGCCATTCGCCTCGAACAATTCAAGGACTACTCCCTCGCCCGCGACCGCTGGGACCAGATCGCCGAGACCGTCAAGGGGGACCAGGACCGGCGGCGGTTGTTCGTCTATGCGAAGTCCCGGGCCCGGGACCTGGTGTCGAAGAAGGAGCCCAAGGACGACGCGACTCGGGCGGCCCTGATCCGCGAGGAGATCAAGCGGGCGCAAGTGCTCCTGGGCAACGAACTCCCCGCCCGGCGGCGCGAAGGGCGGAACATCCTCCGCGACGTCCGCGACCTCTACGCCGGCCAGAAGGGAGACATCGCCACCCTCGTCGGGGAGGCCACCAGTCTGCTGGCGAAAGTCCCAAAGTAAGGCGAACGGCCCGCCCGTCACTAACCTGTCCGCATGCAGCGACCGAAATCCCACGCCGCCTTTGAGCGGGCCCAGCGCGTCATCCCCGGGGGGGTCAACAGCCCCGCCCGTGCCTTCGGGGCGGTCGGCGGCGAGCCCGTGTTCATTGCCCGGGCCGCGGGCGCTTACCTTTACGACATCGACGGGAACCGATACGTCGATTACGTCGGCTCGTGGGGCCCGATGATCCTCGGGCACGCCCACCGGCGCGTGGTCGAGGCCGCGGTCGAGGCCGCTCGGGCCGGGAGCAGTTACGGCGCCCCGACCGAGCGCGAGACCGAGCTGGCCGGGTTAATCCGCGATGCGATGCCCGCGGTCGAAATGGTCCGCATGGTCTCATCCGGCACCGAAGCCGCGATGAGCGCCATCCGCTTGGCCCGCGGGTTCACCGGCCGCGATCTGATCGTCAAGTTCGCCGGCTGCTACCACGGCCACGTCGATTCCCTGCTCGTCTCCGCCGGCTCGAGCGCCCTGACCCATGGCGTCCCAACCAGTCCCGGGATCCCCGCCGGATGCACCGCGGACACGATTGTCCTGCGCTACAACGATGTCTCGACCCTACGCGAGTTGTTCGCCGCTCGCGGCGACAAGATTGCCGGCGTCATTCTGGAGCCGGTGGTCGGGAATATGGGACTGGTCACGCCGACCGAGGAATTCCGCAAGGAGCTGCGGCGACTAACGAATCACCACGGAGCCGGGCTCGTTTACGACGAGGTGATGACCGGGTTCCGCGTGGCCTATGGGGGCGCCCAGGGTTTGTTCGGCGACGCCCCCGACCTGACGGTCCTGGGCAAGATCGTCGGCGGCGGGTACCCGGTCGGGGCCTACGGCGGCCGGGCCGACATCATGCGCCGGGTGATGCCCGCCGGGCCAGTTTTCCAAGCCGGAACGCTCTCCGGCAACCCGGTCGCGATGGCCGCGGGCATCGCGACTCTCCGAGAACTTAAGGAGAACCCGCCCTACGAGCAGCTGGAAAAGCACAGCGCCGCGATTGAAGTGGGGCTGACGTCCGCCGCCCGGGACGCGGGCGTCCCGCACCGGTTCAACCGTGTCGGCAGTATGTGGACCCTGTTTTTCACGGGCAATCCAGTGACCGACCTCGATTCCGCGAAGACCAGCGACACGGCCCAGTTCGGCCGGTTCTTCTGGGCGATGATGGACCGTGGGATCTATTTGCCGTGCAGCCAGTTCGAGGCCGCGTTCACCTCGGCCGCCCACACCGAGGCCGACGTGGCCGCGACGCTCGAGGCCGCCCGGGAGGCATTAAAAGACACCGCTGGCGCGTGAGCTGACCACAAATCCCATACACTTGACACTTATGCTTGGCGCAAAGTAGAGTGTCAGGGCCGCACCCCTTCCCACTTCGCATGCCCAGGCGGAGGCGGTCTATAATTAGCCGGATTGTGTCCGGGAGCGTCCAGGCGTGAAGGCCATCATCAGCGACATCCACGGCAACCTGGAAGCACTCCAGGCCGTCCTGGACGACATCGCCAAGCAGAACGCGGATGAGGGCGTCTACTGCCTGGGGGACGTCATCGGCTACGGCCCGAACCCCCGCGAGTGCATCGACCTGGTGATGGACTGCAAGCTGGTCCTCCTCGGCAACCACGACCAGGGGGCCCTGTTCGACCCGGACGGGTTCAACCCGGCGGCCGAGCGGGCCATCATGTGGACCCGCGACCAGCTCGAACAGCCGGCCGAGGCCCGGCAGATCCGCGAACGCCGCTGGGAGTTCCTCGCCGACCGCCCCCGGTCCTTCCGCGACAACGGCACTCTCTACGTCCACGGATCGGCCCGGAACCCGCTCAACGAGTACGTCTTCCCCGAGGACATCTACAACCAGCGCAAGATGGAGAAGATCTTCACGCTGGTCGAGCGGTACTGCTTCCAGGGCCACACCCACGTCCCCGGCATCTTCACCGAGAGCCTGCAGTTCCTGACCCCGGACGACGTCAGCCTCGTCTACAAGCTGGACGGGCGGAAGACCTTGTGCAACGTCGGCTCGGTCGGCCAGCCGCGGGACCTCGACCCGCGGGCCTGTTACGTCCTCTACGACGGCGAGACGATCCGCTACCGCCGCGTCGATTACGACTTCGAGGCGACGATCCGCAAGATCTACGACATCCCGGACCTGGACAACTTCCTCGGCGACCGGCTTCGCGAGGGACGTTGAGCCGCGACGATCAAAGCACCGCACGGGGCCTCCGAATTACCATCGGAGGCCGTTTCTATTCCCGAACCAGTCCCGCGACGCCCGCCCCGCCCGCCACGACCGTTCCCTAAGATACGTGCATGGACAAGAGCAGTCGATTCGCGTGGGTCTACCTGATTATCGGGGTCGCGTTCCTGTTCGGCTGGCGATATGTCCAGGACGCCATCTGGCCGCCCCCGCCAAAGCAAGCCACGCTGAAGCCGGAGGACGGGCTGGCCCTCTTCGGCGGCAACCTGCCCCTGAAGGCCCTCGAGGTCGATGCGCCAACGTTAGCGGCGGCCGAGCGGAAGGAGCAGTTCTCATCGGTCGTCGGGGCCGCCGGCAGTTCGATGGTGACGACCGCCATCCAGGCGAAAATCCCCGACGCCGTCGCCGCCGAGCGCCGCCGGGAGGCTGCCAAAAAGGCCGCCCCGGGCGAGCTGATCGGCATGGGCCATGGTCCAAAGCCATATCACCTCCAGGTTCTCCTCAACCCCCAGGGGGGCTCGATCCAGCAGGTCATCGTCACCGACTTCCAGCAGGCCGATCGCGAGGGGCTCCCGGTCCAGAACCCGGACGGCTCAAAGCGACCCCTGCACCTGATCCCCGGCGTCCGCGTACCGCGGACCGCGAAAATGCGCGACCAGCGCAAGATCCCGATCCCCGAACTCGCCCCAGGCAAGATCAATCTCGACCCGGCCGAGGTCGAACACCCGTCGTATGTCATGTGGCACTACGAGAAGGAGTCCGACCCGCAGCCGGTGGACACTCTCGGCAAGCGCGAGTGGCGGGTAGTCGCGAATTCGACGACTTCCGACGGCGACTCCCAGACCGTCGTCTTTGAGACGGACCTCGGCGCCCCGTTCTACGTCAAGATCACCAAAACGTACACACTGAGTCGCGACGAGTACCACGTCGGCCTCGCGGTCACCATCGCCCCGTCGGCGAACCGGCCGGCCGGGTTCAAGCCGGAGCCGCTCCGGTACCAGATCGACGGGCCGCGGGGCACGCCGATCGAAGGCGAGTGGTATTCAAGCACCTACCGTCAGGGGGTCGTCGGCTGGCCCGACGCCCGGGCCCTGGAGTACACCCAGGACATCCGATTCAAGGAAGGCAGCGAGCGGCACATCAGCAAGTCGGACCGGCCGATCCTGTACGCCGGCATCATGATCCAGTACTTCGCGTCCGTCCTGGCCCTGGACAACGTCCAGCCGCCCGGTCAGGCCCGCGACTACATCGATGCGGTCCGGTTCACTCCCGTGGGCGACGAAAGTCAACGCCCGGCACACCCGTTCCTCACCGACATCACCTTCCGGGCCATCAGCAAGCCCCTCGTCGTCACCGAGGCGGTGACCCACCCGTACGTCCTTTACCAGGGGCCGGTCAAGGTGCGGTTGTTGAAGCAGCTCGAAGGGGATCAGGCCGTCCCGGAAGAGATGGTGAACAGGTACCGCGACGACCTGCACCTGAACACGCTCACCGACGCCCCGATGTCCAACTGGCTCGGCCAGTTCGCCAATTTCATCTTCTGGACCGACATCGTCATCGCGTTCACCAACCTGATCCACTCGCTCTTGGGCCTGCTGACGCACGTCGTCCCGAACGTGGGCATCTGCATCATCTTGATCACGTTCATGGTCCGCGGCCTCCTGCACCCGTTCAGCCGCCGGCAGATGATCAACGCCAAGAAGATGCAGGCCAAACAGGAGAAGCTGGCACCGGAGCTGAAGAAGTTGACCGAGAAGTACGGGGACGACTTCAACCGGCTGAACGCGGAGAAGATGAAGCTGTACCGCGAGCACGGCATCAACCCGGCCGCGGCCATGGGCGGGTGCCTCTTGCTCTTGGCCCAGATGCCGATCTTCATGGGCCTCTACTACGCGCTGCAGGAGAGCGTGTTCTTCCGCCTGGAGCCGTTCCTGTGGATCACCAACCTGGCCGCCCCGGACATGCTCGTGTGGTGGACCGAGGAGATCCCGTTCATCTCGAAGCCCGAGGACATGGGCGGGATGGTCTACCTGGGGCCGTTCTTGAACCTGCTGCCGTTGATCGCGGTCGGGCTGATGATGTACGTGCAGTCGAAGATGATGCCAAAGTCGGAGGACCCGCAGATCCAGATGCAGCAGAAGACGATGAAGATCATGATGGTCCTGTTCGCCTTCTTCTTCTACAAGGTGGCCGCGGGGCTTTGCATCTACTTCATTTGCTCGAGCCTGTGGGGGATGGTGGAGCGGAAACTCTTGCCGAAGAAGGTGGATGTGCCCGAGGAGGCAAAGGGCTCCGACGGTGGCCCGGGCGGCCGGGACCGCGACAAGCCGAGGGCCCCGAAGGGGTGGATGGGTCGAAAGATGGCCGGCTGGCGCGAGAAGTGGGAGAGGATTCTGGAGGAGGCGCAGAAGCAACAACAGTTGCAGCGCGAGCAACGGGCGAGCCAGCCCGAACCACGACCGGGAGTGCCAACCCCCGGCCCACAATTGCCGGGGCCCGGGAGGAAGAAAAAGAAGAAGAGAAATTAGCCGCGACGCGCCAGCGGAGCGCGTCACCTTAACTCGCCGGGGGCCTTGCGAACGAGCCAACGGAGAGGCCTATACCTACCCCGCCATGCCAGGGCCCAACTCCTTTCCCAGAAGCATTGACGGCTACGATTTCCTCGTCGAACTCGGCCGCGGCACATCCGGCGTCGTGTACAAGGCGCGCAACATTGCTCTTCGGCGCGCCGATGTACTCAAGATGCCCACGGACGGGCCGACGGGCCGCGCTTTACGAGAGGCACGAATTCTGGCGTACCTGACGGGGAATTACGAGCCAAATGTCGTCGCGCTGTACGCAGTGGGCGAGAGCAATGGGCAAGTGTATTTTGCCCGTGAGTTCGTGGACGGCGCGGACCTTGCCAGTCGGCTCCGCGCTCGATCGATCGAGCTCTCCGAAGTTGTCGGAGTTCTCGCCGTCGTAAGCCGCGCCGTGCACCGAATCCACCAGGAGCAAGTCGTCCATCTGAACCTTGAGGCGAGCAACGTGCTCCTCGCAAAGGACGGAACCCCCAAACTCATTGGCTTCGGACGTGCTCGGCTCAACGAAACCGGTCCCGCGGTGCCGCCTCGTTCAGTCGCGATCGATATCCACGCCCTCGGCCGAATGATCGCTGACGCCGCGAACGAGCTAGGCGAGCCGCTTCCCGAGGTGCTAGAAGCCATTTCCATGAAGTGCGAGGCGGCCGGTACGGACTGGGGCTACACGACCGCAGGCGAAGTGGCATTTGCCCTGGAGCGGTATCATCGAGGTGAGTAGATTCGTGTCGCCGTAAGGCGAGTTGCGTGTCCC
>DATFWZ010000045.1:0-39765 GCA_035258765.1 Gemmataceae bacterium | reverse complement strand
GAGATGACATGGTCCGAATAACCCGCGAGCCGATCGATCACGCGCTGCTGACCGACAGCGTCCGGCGACCCGGGTGCGGGGCCGTGGTGACTTTTCTCGGCACCGTGCGCGATCTGACCGGCGACCGGGTGACCGTCGCCCTGGATTACGAAGCCTACGGCCCGATGGCCGAGGCCAAGATGACCGAAATCGAGGGCGACACGCGGGCGCGATGGCCGGTCGGCGATCTGGCTCTGGTCCATCGCACCGGTCATCTCGCAGTCGGGGACGTCAGCGTCGCCGTCGCGGTCAGCTGCCCGCACCGCGGGGACGCCTTCGCTGCTTGCAAGTACGCGATCGACCGGCTCAAGGAACTCGTTCCGATCTGGAAGCGTGAAAACTGGTCGGACGGGCGAACCGAATGGGTCCACCCCGGTGCCGAAGCCGAACGGAGCGGGTCGTGACCAACCCTTCGACCAACGGGACGCGTGTCGGGCTCGGTGTCACGGTGCCTTCGTCTCCGGCGAGTCGCGGACCATTTCCGCTCGCGGGTTCCGGGCTCGTTGATACGTTCGGCCGGGTCCACAACAACCTGCGCATTTCAGTTACCGACCGTTGCAACCTCCGGTGCACCTACTGCATGCCGGAAGAAGTGACATTTCGGCCGAAGGACGAGCTGCTCACGTTCGAAGAAATCGTACATTTCGTCCGGGTCGCGTCCCCGCTCGGGGTGAACAAGATCCGCCTGACCGGCGGCGAGCCGCTCATGCGCCGCGACCTCCACAAGCTCGTGGCGTTACTGTGCCCGCTGCCCGGGATCACCGACGTCGGGATGACGACCAACGGCCTTTTGCTGGCGGAACACGGCCGGGCGCTGTACGACGCGGGATTGCGGCGGTTGAACGTTAGCCTCGATACGCTCGATCCCGGGCGGTTCCGCGAATTGACGCGCCGGGACGGGCTCGATCGAGTTCTGGCTGGCCTGGAAGCCGCCCGCGCCGCCGGCTTCGCCCCGATCAAGGTGAACGCGGTCAGCATCCGCGGATTCACTGACCGCGACGCGGTCGCGCTCGCACGGTTCGGCCGCGAGAACGGGTACGAGATTCGCTTCATCGAGTACATGCCGATCGGGGCCGGGTCGTGGGAGCGCGACAAAGTATTCCCGGCCCGCGAGATTCTGGAGCAGCTGGAAGCGGAGTTCGGACCCCTGCACCCGGCGGAAGATTATGACCCGCGCTCCCCGGCCATGGATTTCGTCTATGCCGACGGCGGTGGGCGGATCGGCATCATCGCGTCGGTGACCCGGCCGTTCTGCCGGTCGTGCAACCGGCTCCGGATAACCGCCGACGGCAAACTGCGGAACTGCCTCTTCGCACTCTCCGAGACGGACGTCAAGCCGCTCCTCCGCGACCGGCCCGACGACGCGGCCCTGGCCGCCGCCATTCGCCAAAACATCTGGGAGAAGTGGGAGGGGCACGAAATCAACACCGCCCGGTTCGTGAAGCCCGACCGAACCATGCACACAATCGGCGGGTAACACTCCCCAACCGACGGCGTCCACCCGGGAAATCTGTGGATTCCCGCCGGCCGCAACCACACAATTCACGGTGTCCCCACATCCCGGTCCCGCCATGACCCAACGATTGCTGTCCATCGTGACGCTGCTCAGCCTGCCGCTCGCCGCGACCGCCCTACCCCGGCCGCCCGCGACGAGGCCGGCCACCCCCGGACGGGTTCCCGACATCACGCCGGTGTATGCCCCGGGTGCGGTGTTCGTCGCGCTCGACGACCGCATGCCGCGGACCAAACTGCGCCCGGCCGTGTACGTGTCGGACTTGTGCGTTTACCGCTATCGCGTCGGCACGCGGTCGCCGGAGTGCCAGAAGTTCGTGGACCAGGCCCTCGGCTACTTCTACTCGTACGTCTGGATTGAGACCGCCCGGTCGGCGGAGACCGCCTTGCTTCACGACCCGGATTGCGCGTACGCGTGGCTGGTCCTTCATAAGGGCCTGGAAAGATGGGGCCAAGGCGATGCGATCGGCGCGTTGAAGAAGGCTCAGGAGCTGTTACCGAAAGCGCCGCACCGCGAGCAGCTCCTGATCACGGCCCGGCTGCATGAAAAGGGACTGCTCGGCGGCGGCGGAGTGGAGGAGCGAAGAAAGCGCGCCGCCCAGGCGCTCGATGAAATGCTGACGATCTACGACGACGACGAGGAGGCGTGGTTCGCCCGTGGCGCCCTCCACGGCGGCTTCCAGGGCGGCCCCGCCGAAGGGGTTCCGTTCTACAAGTCGCTCCTCCGGATCGACCCGCTCCACCCGGGGGCCAACCATGAGCTGGTGCATTTCTACGAGGGGTCGCAGCGCCCGGCCCTCGGGTGGCCGTACGCGGTCGGCTACATGAAGTCGTCCCCGGGCACTCCGCACGCCTGGCACATGCAAGCCCACCTCGCGACACGGATCGGCAAGTGGGACAAGACATCCGACTGGTCGGCGCACGCGATTGAGCTCGAGCGCGAGTACCACCGCGTCCAGGGGGTCAAACACCACCAGGACCACCAGTTCTCGCACCACCTCGAGACGCTGACGTTCAGCCTGCTCCACGACGGCCGTTTCCGGGAGGCGGCCGACATCAAGCGCGAGGCCGAGGGGTACGGGTTGCGCTTCACGCAGCCGTGGTTCCGCCTCGCCATCGGCCGCCGGGATTGGGACGCGGCCGAGAAGGTGGTCACCGAGCTGCGCAAGTCGGACAAGCCACTGGCGGCATACCTCGCCGCGGTGTTGGACCTCGAGCGCGGGGACACGGCCGGTGCGGCAGCCGAAATTGACGTCCTCCGGCAGGCTCAGCAGAAGCGCAAAGATGACCGCCGGCTCGAGCAGCGACTGTGGGAAGTTCAGGGCCGGCACTTGTGCCAGACCGGGTCGGGCGAATCCGGGCTGAAGCTCCTGCAGCGACTCGTCGAGAAGACGAAGGACTCCTACGCGCACCATGCCTGGGGAAACGGTGCCGTCTACATGGAGGCTTGGGGAATCGGCGCGCTCGACGCGGGCAATGCCGAAAAAGCCGAAGAGGGTTTCCTCGAGGCGCTGGCACACGACGCGGGCAGTGTCCGTGCGGCGCTCGGGATGTCCGCGTTGTGCGGCCGCGTCGGACGGCCCGACGAGGCGAGGAAGTTCGAGGCCCTCGCGCGACGGCTGTGGTCCAAGGCCGACCCGGTGGACTTCGAGGCCTTGCGCGACGACTTGATCCGTAGGGCGGCGCACGTCCCTGCCGCGGCCACGACCGCCGCGGGGTCCCGATGACAACCTGACTAGCTGATACGGAGCGGGCGAATGCCGAATTGTTGTTTGGCCGCAATCGCGGCTACCCTCGCGACGGTCCTCGCGGTGGCCAAGGACCCGTGCGTCTCAGGGCCGCAAGTCGGCGAAAAGCCGGGTCCCTATAGCTTTCTCGTCGCCACCGGGCCGCAGCGCGGTCAGCCGACATGCTACATCTGCGAGACGGCTGACAAGCCAGGCGTGATCATTTTCGCCCGTACGGTGTCGGAGCCGCTCGGAAAGCTCCTTGGCAAGTGTGATGACACCGTGGCGTCGCGCCCGAAGGACGAGATGCGGGCGTGGATGACCGTCCTTGGCGAGAAAACGATCGCACTCGACGAGCTTGGAAAGTGGGCGAAGCAACTCGGGCTGAAGACGACCCCGGTCGGGGTGTTTGACGACGCGGTCGGCCCGCCCAGCTACAAGCTCGCGGACGACGCAGACGTGACCGTGATCCTGTTCGTCAACCGAAAGGTGGTTTGCAACTTCGCATTCCGCGCCGGCGAGCTGAACGAGGACGCGATCAAGCGCGTCGCCGAATCCATGGGCAAGATGATGCCAGACAAGTAGGTCGGCGGCTCCGTAGTTATGCCCAGCTGCCGACTTAGAACTCGTCGCGAGCACCGGCCTGGCGCGGCCCCGGAATGTTTGAGCAAATCGCTTCTCAATCATAGGTTTGCCTGCAATCACCTTTTCTCATTTTCCACCTTCCCCGCTCGGCTAAGTTCGCACCTCGGTTCAATTCACCGGAAACGATTGGGCTTGGCATCTTGAATGCAGTTCGAAGGATCGTCGAAGCATGGAAGCAGCCGCCCGGCCGGCCAGCCCTGCCGCGACCTGGCCAGAATCCTCAACGGCGTACGCGGGCGGAATCCGCCTCTTACCGAATCGGGGTGCCCGGTGAGTGCGACCGTTCTGACGCGCCGCGATCCACGTACCTGCCGCGCGCCCGACGCCCCGCATTCCCTTCTTCACGAGTCCTTCGAGCTGCCCGAGGCCCGCGAACTCTATGACCCGGCTGGGGCCCCGGACGTGGCCGCGTTTGCCGATCAGCACATGCCCGACGAGGTGACCCGCGACTACGCCCGGCGGATGCACTACGCCGCCTACCGGTGGAAGCGGGCCAAGGGCATTCTCGGATCGGTCAAGTGGAAGAACGCTTATATCCGGTTGCGCGACGAGATCGTTGTGGGCAACCGGAAGCTCGTTTACAAGGCAGTCCGCCGCCGCATGGCCATGTCGAACCGGTCAGACGATTTGATCGGCGAGTGCCATATTGTTCTGATCCAGGCGGTGGCCGCGTTCAACCCGTGGCTCGGGATCCGCTTTAGCACCTACGCGTACACCTGCCTCATCCGCGCCCTCGCCCGCCTCGCCCAGCGGATGGCCAACGACTGGCTCTCGCGCTCGGCGTCACTGGAAATCCTGCCGGACGGGGAGCCTGGTCAGAAGTACGAGACCGAGCCAGTCTCGTCGCGCCTCGCCGGCATCGACGAGTACCTGCGGGCGGACCACCCGCTGCTGACGTGCCGCGAGAAGATGATCATTAGCCGACGGTACTTCGTCCCGGACGGTTCGGACGTGCAAACCCTCGAGAAGGTCGGACAGGAGCTCGGACTCTCCAAGGAACGGGTACGGCAAGTCCAGGCGTCCGCCTTGTGCAAACTCCGATCGGCCCTCCTGGGTGAGCGGCGTAACGTACTCGGCACTTCCCGATCCGGCCGCCTTTGATCCGACCATTACAATCCTCATTCCTAACACTCGCACCGACGGCCCGACCCGCGTTGACCGGGCGGGAGAGCCGTGTAGAGTGAGTGAAACGGCCTTCCCCGCCACCGCCGCCGAGGTCGCCGAATGCTCCGCTTCGGCCTCGCCGTATTCACCGCGCTGATTCTGCTCCCCGACGCGACCGCATGCAGCGTTCCGGTCTTTCGCTACGCGCTGGAAAACTGGCCGCCGTCGAAGTACCAACTCGTCGTCTATCACCGGGGCCCTTTCGCGACGAAGGACGCCGAGACGGTTCGGCGGCTTGAGGCCGCCGTGGGCCGGGCGAATGTGGGTGTGACCGACGTTGACCTCGCGGGAAGCGTCCCAGCCCCGTTGCAGAAAGTCTGGGATCAGGTCGGCAAGGACTCCCCGCTCCCGCGCCTCGTTTTGCGCTATCCGGACTCCGGAGAAGATACCCCGATTGCCTGGACGGGGCCGCTCTCTGACGACAATGTGATCTTGCTCTCCGAATCGCCCGCCCGGCGGCGCGTGTTCGAGCGCCTGACGGCCGGTCAGGCCGGTGTGGTTGTCTTGCTGCTGAGTGGAGATGAGGCGTTGGACGCGCGCGTCCGCGTGATGCTCGGGCGAGACCTACCACGGATCGCCGGGCGCATCGAGCTACCCAAACCCACAGCGGACGGCCCCCAAGTCCGATCGGAACTGCCGGTCCGCGTCGAATTCCCCATCGTCGAAGTGGCCCGGACACCCGCCGAGGAAGTAATGGTGCGCATCCTTCTCGGGAGCGAAGACGGGTTGGACCAGGTCAAGGGGCCGATCGTCTTCCCAGTCTTCGGACGCGGCCGGGCGCTGTGCAGCGTGCACGGCAAGGAGCTGGACAAGCCAGACGACCTGCGACGCTCGCTCGAATTCCTGTGCCGGGCGTGCACGTGTCAGGTGAAGGAGCTGAATCCCGGCGTGGATCTGTTGATGGCGGGGGATTGGGACGTGATCTTTGACGCCGAACGCGGGCCGGCACCGCGGGAGGTGGTCGGGATGGTTCCATCCGCCACGCCGCACCAGTCCGCGACCAGCCCGGGGTCCGCGGAACCGCGATCGCCGCCGCCCCCCGGCTATACTGCCGCCGAGATCAATCCCGGATCGGCGACAAAGCCGGTCCGTTGGCCGTGGCACCGCCTCGGGACGATTGGCGCGCTGCTCTTAGTTCTCGCAACCGGGGCCTGGCTGCTGCGCACGCGCCGGCCCGAACAACATCCGACCCCTTAACCGCGAGTCCACAGACCGACCATGTCCATGCGTTACGCGCCCTGGCTGGCATTCGGGTTCTCCGTGGCCCTTCTCGTCGCGCTCCTGGCGGCGTGGCCCGGTCCGAGCGCGGACGATCAACAAACGCCACCCCCCACGGGCGAGCCCAGAGAGGTTGTGGTCTGGACGGCCGCGGCGCTGCGACACGCGCTGGAGCCGGCAGCGGCGGAGTTCAAGCACGACACCCAAATCGACATCGAGCTCCGGTTCGGGGCCTCGGAGGATCTGCTGAGCAAACTCAAGGTCACGCGCCAGGGCGACCTGTTCCTGCCCGCCGACGACAGTTACGTCGTCCAGGCGCGCGATCTCGGCCTCGTCGAACAGGATTACGACCTGGCCACCATGACCGGCGTTGCGGTGTTCCGGGCCAATTTCCCGAAGGACGTCAAGGACCTGACCTGGGACGACGTATTTAGGCCCGGGTTCCGGCTGGCGCAGCCCAACCCGGCGACCGCGATCGGCAAGATCACCCGCGACGCCCTGGAGCCGACCGGCCTCTGGGCGCGGATCGAGGCGGCGCGATACACCTCCGTCGGAACGGTGACGGAGGCTGCGAACGCGGTCAAGATCGGCAGCGCCGACGGGGCGATCATCTGGGATGCGGTCGCCCGCGCTTATCCCGTTCTCAAAGTCGCCAAGCTGCCGCAGCTCGAGCGCATTCGGGCCCGCGTGACCGTCGCGGTCTGCAACAATGCCGCGGCGCGGACCCACGCCCGCTGGTTCGCCCAGTACCTGGCCGAGCCAAACGCGGGTCAAAAGCACTTCGTCGCCGCCGGGTACATGCCGCCAACGAAGACGGACCCACCCAGGGCTCGCGGGGCCAGACCGGGCGAGGACGCGCAAATCGTCCTCTACGCGGGTGCCATGCTGCAGCCCGCCATCGAGGCGACGATCAAGGAGTTTCAGGAGCGCGAAAACGTTAAAGTCACCAGGGTCTACAACGGGTGCGGCATTCTCGTGTCCCAGATGCGCGGCGGTAAGATGCCCGACCTGTACTTCGCCTGTGACCCGCGCTTCATGGGCGACGTGGCCGACCGCTTCTGCAAGCCCGAAGTCGTATCCAGCAACCAACTCGTCATTGCCGTCGCGAAGGGAAACCCGCACCAGTTGAAGGAGTTGAAGGACTTGGGCAAGGAGGGGCTCCGGGTCGGCGTCGGGCACGAGCAGCAGTGTGCGCTCGGGGCGATTACGCGGCAGACGTTCATCCAATCCGGCGTTTACGCCGCGGTCCGGAAGAACGTGAAGGTCGAGTCCCCGACCGGCGACCTGCTCGTGAATCAACTGATGACCGGCTCACTCGACGCGGTCGTCTGCTACGTCAGCAACGTCACGCCAAACCTCGCCAGGCTCGACGCGATCCCGGTCACCGGCATCCCGTGCGCGGCCCCCGAGCAGCCGATCGCGATCGCCAAGGGGAGCACGAACCCGGAACTGGCGGCCAAGTTGATTGAGTACATTCGCTCGCAGGATTCGCGGCGGCGGTTCGAGGAGCTGGGGTTCGGCTGGGGTCCGCGAGGGCCCAAGAAATGACCGCGGCCGGCTCGACCGCCCGGTTCTACCTGGCGCTGGCGCTGATCGGCGGGTCGTACGTCGTCCTGATCCTGGCGATGCTCATCGCCGACCTTTTCTACACGACCGAGGACGCGTTCTGGGCCGCCTTCCGCTCGCCGGAGATTCGCTACGCCATCCGGTTGAGCCTCGTCTCCTGCTTCGTGACGACGCTGCTCTCGCTCTGGGTGGCCGTGCCTCTTGGGTACCTGTTGTCGCGAACGCGGTTCTACGGGCAAACCGTGCTCGACACGTTTCTCGACATACCGATCGTCCTCCCCCCGCTCGTCATCGGTTTGAGTTTGTTGATCTTGCTCCAGACGCGGCCGGGCAAATGGATCGAAGACCTCACCCAGCACCAAATGGGGTTCCTGCTCACCTACATCGCCCTGCCGGTCGTGATCGCGATTGGCTCCTGGCCGTTGCTGCGGCGATTGCCGTCGCGGGCCGAGGGCCTGCTGTACCTGCCGGTGGTGGCCGCGGTCGTGGCGATCGTCCTGCGGTTTTCGGGGCTCGGGGCGTCGATCGAGCCGCGACTGCAGGACCGCTTCGGGACGCGGATCACCTTCGAGATCCCCAGCGTGATCCTCGCCCAGTTCGCGGTGAGCTGCGCCTTTGCCGTCCGGACCATGCGGGTGACGTTCGATCAGATCTCGCCGCGAGCCGAGCAGGTGGCCTTGACGCTCGGGTGTACGCGGAGTCAGGCATTCTGGGCGGTCAGCCTTCCGGAGGCGTGGCGAGGGCTGGTGACCGCGGCGAGCATCGCCTGGGCCCGGGCTCTGGGCGAGTTCGGGCCAATCCTGATCTTCTCCGGTGCTACCCGAATGCGGACCGAGGTGCTGTCCACGACAGTCTGGCTTGAGTTGAGCGTCGGCCACCTTGAGGCCGCGATCGCAGTGTCCCTGCTCATGGTCGTCGTGGCGATTGTGGTCTTGCTGCTAATGCGCGGCTTCGGCCTGCGCGGCGGGGCAATGTGAGCCGGATCGCCCTACCCGACGCGGGCGCCCGGAGGCGCGGCCGGAGCAAGCCGTGATTGCCATCGACCGGCTATCGATCCGCCAGGGGGCGTTCGCGCTTCGCGATATTTCACTCGAGGTCCCGACCGGCAAGTACGGCGTCCTCATGGGCAAGACCGGGGCGGGGAAGACGTCGATCCTTGAGGCGGTTGCCGGGCTTCGGGCGATCGTGGGCGGCAAGATTCGCCTGGGGGCGCGTGTCGTGACCCACCTGGAGCCGGGCGATCGCGGGCTCGGGTACGTGCCCCAGGACGGGGCCCTGTTCCGGACCATGACCGTGTACAATCACCTCGCCTTCGCCCTGACCCTGCGCGGGGTTGATCGCAAGACGATCGACGGGCGAGTGACCGAGCTGGCCGACTGGTTGGGGATTACTCACCTGCTCCGTCGCCGGCCCGCGGGCTTGAGCGGCGGCGAGGCGCAGCGGGTGGCGCTGGGTCGGGCGATGTCGTTCCGGCCGCAATACCTGTTGCTGGACGAGCCGCTGAGCTCGCTCGATGAAACGACCCGCGGCTCGATGGTGGACCTGCTCGACGGGCTTCGAAAGGGTGGTGACGTGACGGTTCTGCACGTCACCCACAGCCGGGCCGAGGCCGAGCGCCTGGCGGACGTCCGGTTTCGATTGGACGATGGCCGCGTCGTGAAGGAGTGACTGGTGCGCGTGACGGTTGAGTACTTTGGCGCCGCCCGCGAGGCGGCCGGCCTCGCCCGCGAGGCAATCGAGTATGACCCCCCCTGCCCCGCCGCGGAACTCGTCGCTCGAGTCGCCCGAAATCGCGGCGGGCGACTGGCCCAACTCCTTTTGGCCGATAACCGTCTGTCTCCGAGCGTCCTGGTCGCGGTCGGCGACCGGCAGGTGACGGCCGATGACCGCGTTCTTCTCCGCGACGGGGACGAAATCACCGTGATCCCACCCATCTCCGGCGGTGCCCGCTGATGTCCGGTCGCGACGAACCCCTTTCGGACGAGGAGCGGGCCACTTACGAGTGGCAGATGTGGGTGCCGGGTATTGGCGAGGAGGGGCAGCGGCGGTTGAAGGCGGCGACCGTGCTCGTGTCGCGAGTCGGGGGCCTGGGCGGGCTGGCCGCGTACGAGCTGGCCGCGGCCGGCGTGGGCCGACTCATTCTCGCTCACGCGGGGACGGTCAAGCCGGGGGATTTGAACCGACAACTCTTGATGACCCACGCGGCCCTCGGCAGCTCCCGCGTCGAGTGCGCCGCCAACCGGCTCCGCGAATTGAACCCGCGAGTCGAGGTCGTCGCCGTCCCGGAGAACATTTCGCCGGCGAATGCTGACCGGCTGGTTGGGATGTCCGACGTAGTGGTCTGCTGTGCCCCGCGATTCGACGAGCGGTTCCTGATGAACGCGGAGTGTGTCCGTCAGGGCAAGCCGATGGTCGATTGTGCCATGTACGAGCTGACGGGACAGGTGACGACGATTCACCCGGGCCGGACCGCGTGCCTGGCGTGCCGCGTGTCGGAGGCGCCGGCGACGTGGAAGCGTCAATTCCCGGTCTTCGGGGCGGTGTCCGGGGCGGTGGGCTGTCTCGGGGCGATGGAGGCGATCAAGCTGATCACCGGGATCGGCGAGCCGCTTTACGATCGGTTGCTGACGTTTGACTTGCTGGACATGCGGTTTCGGGTTGTGCGCGTGGGCAAGAGGATGGACTGCCCGACGTGCGGCAGCCCCGTTCGACCATGAATCCGTGGCTTCAAGACGAAGGGGCCCGGGCTCTTCGGCCCGGCCCCTTCGGGCCTTCACTGCCGCGACGCAGTGCTAATGATTGATGTGCTTTGGCTTGTACCCACCCGTTACCTTGTAGAAGAGGAGCAGCAACAAATAACAAACCGCCATCGCCGCGGGGACCGCCGCAGTGTAAAGCAGCGCCTGCTTTCCGCCGAACAGCCGCGACTCGCCGAGCGGCTGCTTGTCCGTCTCGTAGTTGGGTTGGCCCTTCGCATCCCACCATTTCTTCTGGTCGGTGAGGTTCTTTTCGAGCTTCTCCTCAACGGACTTACCTGACTGCTTGCTTTGCTGAACCTTTTCGAGATCAGATTCGAGGGTGGTCTTCAGTTTGCTTTCGTCGAACTTCTTCCCCTCTGCCTTCTTCGCTTCCGCGTCCAGTTTCGCACCGTAGTCATCGAACACCTTGAGCTTGCCGTTATCGAGCCCGGCGACGGGCGGGACCTTGTCCGGGGCGATCTTCGAGACGATCGGGAATCCCTTTGGCTCAAGCTCCCCGGCCTCATTCCGCGCCGCGTACCGTTCATACGTGGGGCTAGAGATCTCTTTCACCTTTTCGACCGCGAAGTAGTCCTGTTTGTACCCGATCCCGGGCCCGCCGAGCAAACCCGCCGAGATCATGCCCAGGCCTCCGCTCAGCCCGAGTGCCAGGGCCCCGCCCTTCGGGAAGCGCTCGGAGATCACCCCCAGCATGGTCGGCCAGTAGAACGTCTTGCCGATCCCGTACACGGTGACGGCTGCCAACCACGGCCACGTCGAGTTGGTAAACGGCTGGCCGAGCATCCAGAGTCCGAGGGTGCCGATCACGGCACTGCAGAAAAGCAGGCCCAGCGGCGAGATCTTGTGCACAATCGGCCCCGCGAAAAACCGCAGCGTGAACATGAGCACGTTCGTCCAGATGAAGGCGATCTGTGCCCAGTCGGCGTTCGCGAGGACCGTGTTGGTGATGTTGATGATCCAGGAGTCAGTCCCCAACTCGACGTACCCGATCATCATGTGAATCAGGAACAAGAACAAAAGGACGGGCGAGAAGAGCGTGAGTACCATCGTGCTGAACGGCACGGCTGCCTCACGGGCCTCCGACTTGGGGAACCGCCGGCCGACCATCAAGATGCCATAGAGCAGGACCGGGGCGCCCATGATCGCCCATTTGATCTGCCAGCCGACCCCGCCTTCGACCTGGTTGAGTCCGAGGCTGACCAGTGCCCCGAGGACCAGGCCGCCGGGCCAGCCCGCGTGGAGGATGTTCAGCCAGTGGGTCTTGTTGTTCGGGAAGAGTGTCGCGGTCAGCGGGTTGATGACCGCCTCGCACGTCCCGTTTGCCAGCGAGAAGGCGAACTGTCCGACGTATAGGCACCAGTACGCCCCCTCCTTCCCGTACTTCTCGTACGCGAACGGGGCCGCGATCGTGGCCACGACGGAAATCGCGTGCAGGAGGAAGGCGATCACCATGACCAGGCCGTAGCCGATCAAGTCAACGATGAAGCTGAAGAAGATGATCGTGATACCGAACCCCAACAGACCCATCCCCAGGATTTCGCCGAGCTCGGTCTGCGTGAAGCCGAACTGCCCCCCCCATTGACCGAGGATTTCGCCGCGGATGGAAAACCCCATGCCCGCGGCGATCAGGGTGAAAAAACTCGCCCAGAAGAGGATTTTCTCGTTGAGCCCAGGCGAACGGGTATTCGGGTCCATCGGACGGATGCCCCAAGGGGAGAGTGGGTTGTGCCATTTGTGGGCAGCGACGGGGGGATGATAACAGCCGCATCGGAAGCGCGTCTAGCGTAAAAGCCGCGGGGCGCGGCGGATACCCCGCCGCGCCCCGGCACATTCTGAATACCGTGCTTGCGTCACTTGTTGAGCGTGTTCCCCATCAGCCCGTGCACCTCCGCCGACGCCTTGACAATCAGGGCCATGCTCGCCGGGTGGTAGGTGATGTCGCCCTTGCCGTCGCTGCCGCCGTCCTTCCAGCTATTCGGGTCGATCGACGACTTGATCTGCTTGATCAGGCTGTCCACGTTCTTCTTCAACTGGTCGGGGTCGGTCGCGGGGGCCGAGAACCGGCCCGGGACGCCGACGAAGCCGCCCCCGACCGGGGTCACCAGGTCACCGATGTAGTAGACCCGCGTCTCCATCATCTGCGCCGCCTTCTCCCGGGTCACCACCTGGATCGTGTTGTCCTTGATCACGTAGGTCAGGCCGTGGTTGGCCAGCGCCATCCGCAGGGCCGTCCGGGCGCTCACCGTCGTGCCCGGCGACACGGTCGTGGCCGTCGATTGATCGACCCCCGCCTCCTGCATCGTGGCCTTGTCGAGCATGATCGGCTGCTTCATCACCTCAGACAGGCCCTTGAGCACGTCCACGAGCGGGGCATTCGTCTTGTCGATCTCGATTGGGGTCCGCAGGGCAGCGAGCACGGCCTTCAGCTTCGGGTTGAGCTGCGGCTTGCGCCGCTCGGTCTTTTCCTTCCAGTCGGCCGGCAGCTCGTAGTCAATCTTGGCCAGCGTCGCCGACTTCTGCAGGTCGAGCAGGGCCAGGCGGATGTTCTCGATCTGCTTCTGGTGGACCTCGCGAACGTCCTCGAGCGTCATCGACTTTTGAAGGAGGTTCGGCAGGACCAGCACGGTTGGATTGGTCGGGAACTTCTTGGTGAGGGCCTCAACTTCCTTCCTGGCCTGGGCGACGTCGCCCCCCTTCATCAACGAGCCGACCGTATCGACCCCGCGACGGATCTCCTTGTCCTCCTCGATCATTGCCTTGACGCGGGCGACCTCCGCGTCCTTGTGCGCGTTGGTCGGGTCGGTCACAGTCGGGGCCCGGCCGGCCTCGGCGGCCTTGATGGCGTCGTTGAGCTGCGTCCGCCAGGCCTCGACGCTCTTCGCGGGCAGGATCGGGTCGTCGAGGAGCCGCAGGGCCTGCCGCAATCGCTCGCTCGCCCGGGCTTTCGACCCCGCGGCCGTCAGCTTCTGGGCTTCGGCCACGGCCTCCTTGATCGACGTCTCCACTTTCTGCATGGCGACGGCCTGGAGCTGCTCCTGCTGCTTCAGGAGCCGGTCTTGCTGGGCGACGGCGCCACCTGCGAACAGCCCAGTGAGGAGGGCCGGGGCGAGGACGTATCGAAAGCACATGGCGGAGTCCTTCGGGGACAGGGGACAGCCTATCACCATCAACGTATCCGCCCCGGGAGACGTTTGCTACCGAATCAGAATGTGGGAAACGGCCGGATGGCCCGGTCGCGGGCTGGCGCAGCTGGAAAGGCCGTTACGACTGGCAATCCCGGACCAAAAGTGGGCGCAGCTCGCCCGCCAGAAAGACCGATCCGGCCACGACGATCCCGTCGTCCGGCCCCACGAGCGAACGGGCGGCGTGCCAGGCCTCCTCGGGCAGGGCCGTGACGTGAATGTCGGTCTTGCCGAGTTCGCGGAGGACCTTGGCCACGGTCGCCGGATCGGCGGACCGGGGGTTGCTCTGGTACCGGGTGAGATGGAACGTGTGGAAGTCCGGGGCGAGCACCGCGAGCATCTCGGGGATCTGCTTGTCTGTGGACGAGGAGAAGATCAAGTGCCGGCGGCCCGCGACGGGGAATGACTCCCGCATCGTTCGAACCAGTGCCTCGGCGGATGCGACATTGTGTGCGCAATCAAGGACGACGACGGGCCGTCGGGACAGCAGCTCCATCCGACCGGGCCAGACGACATCACGAAGCCCGGTGCGGACCGCGTCGTCCGGGATTCGCAGGCCGGCTTCGCGGAGGCGCTCAACGGCCGCGACGACGCCGGCGGCGTTCGCGGCCTGGTGATGGCCCAGAAGGCAGAGAGGGAGCCAGCTCCAGTCGCGATGGGAGGTGACCACGCGGATATAGCCGGGCGCGAAGGGAGGGCCTGGCGTGTACGAGAAGCGGAATTCGTTGATGGGGTGGCCGCCAGACCTCTCCCCCCCGGCCCCCCTCTCCGAAGCGGAGAGGGGGGAGAAAGTCCTGTGTCCGGTTCCCCCCTCCCCGCTTCGGGGTGGGGGGTTAGGAGGGAGAGGTCTGGGGGCAGTCCCCCTCTCCCCGGTTTCGGTCAGCACCGAGAATGGCGCGTCGGCCTCGCGCGCGACGCCGGCGACCACTGCTCGTGCTTCTGGCGCCTCGGCCGTCGTGACCACGGGGACTCCGCGTTTGATAATCCCCGCCTTCTGAAAGGCAATTTCCTCCAGCGTCCTCCCAAGGATCGCCATGTGGTCATAGCTGATGTTGGTGATGATCGACAGCAGCGGCTCGCAGACGTTGGTCGAGTCGAACCGTCCGCCCAGTCCGACTTCCAGCACCGCGACATCGACCCGCCGGCAGTCGAAGTGCGCCAGTCCGAGGGCCGTGATGATCTCGAAAAACGTGGGCGAGCGCGACGGGTCGCCCTCGGCGTCCATCTCGCGGACGGCCGCGGCAACCTCCGTCATGCGCGCCGCCAGCTCCGCTCGTGAGATCGGCACGCCGTTGACCTGGACGCGCTCGGAAATGTCCGAGAGGTGCGGAGATGTGAACAGACCGGTCCGATACCCCGCGGCCCGCAGTACGGACTCCAGCAGAGCGGACGTCGAGCCCTTGCCCTTGGTCCCGGCGACGTGAACTGTGCGCAGACGCTGGTGCGGGTCACCGAGCCGGCCGAGGAGTGACCGCATCCGGTCGAGCTTCAAGTCGCCCGGCCGCGGTTGCCGCCGCTCGTAATCAATGCGCCCGTACCAGAAGGCGAGGGCTTCGTCGTAGGTCATGGGCTGGGGTCAGAGCACACGGGTCCTATAGGTCTTATAGGTCCCATACGTGTTCAGCCCCTACCCTTGGACCGGCATGCAAACCTGCTCAAGCAGCTTCTCGCAGTGCTCCTGGATCAGGTCCGCGAGGTTCGGTAGCGGCTGACCTTCAGGCAATGCCTCCTGGAGCGCCGCGAGCCATCGCGGGAAGCTGTACAGGGTCGCCAGGACTTCCAGGCTCACCGGCTCCAACCGGGCGTGTCTGCCGGCCTTCTCCGCGTCCTGCCACACGGTCTTGCTCTTCCCGGTCAGCGTGAGATCGTCCTCGGGGCGCATCAGAATCAGGTGGTCGATGACCGGCGGCTCCGCGGCCATCGCGGCCAGCTTGGTTTCGAGGTCCTTCGGCTTGCCGGCCGACTTGGCCAGGAACAACCCGACACCGACCTTCCAGGGCTGGCCGTCCTTGCACGCCCAGTGGGCGATGCTGATGACCCCGTAGGTCGGGTGGTCGCCGAACACGTATTCGGGGACGACGTGCTGCAGCCGCCACGGGCCGACTTTCACGCCGTGCTCGAGACACGCGTGCAGGAACGCGCCGAGCCCGGCCTGAATCTCGCGGGTGGCTCCCGTCAGCGCCCCCTCGGGCATCAGCTTCCGTAGAGCCGCGCGTTGTTCCTGGGCCCAGAGCTCGGCCATTGAACCCGGCGTCAGCACGCCGTTGGCTTCGGCCGCGACCTCCAGCGGGTCCTCCGCCCGGATGATGTCCACGGACCGGAGCGCGATCGTATTCACCAGGATCGACGGCGGCGGCAAGTCGGACGGAATGCGGTTGACCGGGGCCGGAGCCTCCGCGATTGCGTCCGCGACTTCCGCGGCCGCGGCGGCGACGCGATTGCCCGCCGCGGTCCAGGAATCGCTGCCGTAGACGACGTGGTCGAACAGGTGCCGGCATTGCTGGAGCATGTCGCGGAGGGTAGGCTCGGTGACCGCGATCCGCCGGACTTGCTCGTCGGCAAACGGGAACAAGCTGTCGATCTGGCCACGATCCGGCAGCTCACGCAAGCATCCCTCGAGTCTGGCTTCAACTACTTTCTTCACCAGTTCCGGGGCCGGGGCCTCGAGCCGGATCGCCTTGACCGTCCCGTGTCGCGGCACGTGGACGGGGTTGTTCAACCGGTCCTGGATGTACCCGTCGAGGGACGGCACGAACCGGTTCCACAGCCCGCGCTCGGCGAAGATGAGGAAGCAGAGCCCGTCCACCTGGTGCATCACCTGGACGATGCCCGCGAAGAAGGTCTCGGCCACCTTGTGGGCGTCGTCGCTCCGCCGCGCGAGGAGAAGGTCTTCCAGCTGGTCGAAGGCGACCACGACCGGCGTCTTCAGGGCCCGAAATACTTCCATCAGGACCTTGAACAACGCGAGGACCAGGTCCTGCCGCGACGGGTGGACCTGGAACGGCATCTCGACGAAGTCGTGGGTCAGGAAGTCGGCGAGCTTGCCCTCGTCGCGAAGCAGGTGGCAGCGCGTGAACCCCTTGTAGATTTCGCGGCGCATGAGGCCCGCGGCGTTGTGGGCCTCGGCCTTTTCGACATAGTTCTCGATGAGCTCGATCGCCTGCTCGACCGTGACGCCGGCCTCGGTCAAGGCCTGCTTGATCGGCATCGGGCCGCGACCGAGCTGGCCGTGCCCGCCGACGTGGTCGATCAGCCACTGGCACCGCTCGACCGCCTGCGTCGTGCCCAACCCGAGTCTCCGCGTCCACCGGCCGAGCCCGGGCGGGGGGAACAGGTCGAGCTTCTGCTCGTTGGTCTGCCCGGTCAGGGCGTTGCCCAACAGGCGTCGGACGACGTGCTCGCCGACGTAGTCGAGCGGTCGCACCCCGCGTTGCTTGCCGCCGCCGAGCAGAGTGTCGATGATCTGGAACAATAGGTATTCGAGGAAGTCGGCGTCCTTCTGATACACCCCGGGGGTGACGAGGAGCTGCCACGCCCCGTCGCCGCCGTGCTTGATCGAATGCAAGAGGTGCGTCTTGCCGGCGCCCTTGTTTCCCAGGACGGGTACCACCTCGGAATGCGTGGACGGGTCGTAGCGGTACAGGTCGATGATGCTGAGCAACAGGGCGCGTTCGGCCGCGTAGAGGTCCGGGACGTGGTATCGGGCACAGACCTCGTCGTCCGGGTTGCGGGCGAAGTAGTTGCGGAACGGGTTGCCCGACCGGCGCAGCGCTTCGACGGCGCGGTCCGTGCGCGGGCTGGCGGCTGTCGCGGTCGTCATGTCCGAACCTCCATGTTCGGTAAGTGGTGATTTGTGCTTGGTGACTTGTGATTTGACACTCGGGTTCAAGTCGCCGTATCCCTCGCAATGTCTCAAATCACAAACAACCAATCACAAATCACTATCAGCGAATCGACGCGTAATAAGCCACTTCGTGCCCGACCAGCAACGCGAACGCCGGTTCGGGCAGGGCGTACAGGGGGCCGGTCCACGGGTGCAGGTAGATCTGATGGTCGTCGTGCAACTGGCGCAGGGCGTCGTGAAAGAGGCCGACGCTGACGCGCTCGGCCGACTCGAGTTTTCGATACAGGTCCGGGAGCGGGCAGTCGTGGGAGGCGCCGGCCGCGGCGTGCCACTCGGCGAGCCGGGCCTTCACGTCGGCGATGAGCGCATCGGATGCCGGGGACACCGCCGGCCGGGACGGGGTGACGACTCCGTTCATCGGGACACCGTTGGTGGCGGGGTGGTCGGTCAGCCGCGGCAGGACGATCTCCACGACCGTGCGGACCGCTTGCAGCCCGTCGGCCATGCGGGCGACCGACTGGCCCAGCTGAGCAACGGCCGCCTGGCGATCCTCGAGAACCCGGACCAGGTCTTCCAGGACTTGTCGCGGGCTGCCCTGGCGGACGAGGAATTGCATGCCCTTTTCCGTGAGCACGCAGACCTCCCGGAGCGCCCGGCCTTTGGTCTCGGTCTCGACGACGCGGAGGAGGCCATCGGCCTTGGCGCGATCGGCGGCGGCCCGGGCGACGGCGGAAGCGGGGAAGAGGCCGGGCTCAGTCTTGTTCGCGTAGAGGGAGAGGCCGGCGGGCTCGGCGGCGGCCCGGGTGAGGGCGTCGAGGATGAGCTGGGTAGGCTTGTCGGCCAAGCGACCCCTCCGTGGTTCGCCGGTCAACGGGACTTGGGGGCGAGGGCGGCGGCGCGCCTGCCTCCCTGGCGCGGCTCGCCCTCGCGGGGGCGTCCCTGCGGGGGCGTATGCTACGCCGAACCCCCGCCCGAACGCAAGGCGGAAAATCAGGAGTGGAAATGTGGTAGAATGTGCGCGGGAAGTGGAACCGACACGCAAGTCGTCAATTGAGCTTCGACGGGCTCACGCCGCCTGGGCTCGCGGCTCGTCGTCCGGCCAGTCGTCGAAGCGGACCGCGACCTGCTTGGACACACCGCTCTCTTGCATGGTGATCCCGTACAGGACATCGGCGTAGGCCATCGTCCGCTTCTTGTGCGTGATGACGATAAACTGCGACCGGTCGGTGAAGGCGCGGATGGTTTGCGCCAGCCGTTCGGTGTTCGCCTCGTCGAGCGACGCGTCCACCTCGTCGAGCAGGCAGAACGGGCTCGGCTTGCTCCGGAAGATGGCGAGCAGAAGGGCCACGGCCGTGAGCGTCTTCTCGCCGCCACTCATGAGCGAGATGCTCCGCAGCTCCTTGCCCGGCGGGCGGGCGACGATGTCGAGGCCCGTCTCCAGCACGTCGTCCGGGTTCTCGAGGATGATGTCGGCCATGCCGCCGCCGAACAGCTTGCGGAACAACTCCTGGAAGTGGGCCCGGACGGCCTCGTACGTCTCGATGAACAGCCGTTTCGAGTCCTCGTTGATCTTGTTGATGACGGCGCGAAGCGACTGCTCGGCCGCGGTCAGGTCGGCGATCTGCGTCTGAAGCTGATTGGCCCGGGACTCGACCTCGGTGAGTTCGCCGAGCGACTCCAGACTTACGCTGCCGAGGTTGCGGATCTTGCGCTTGAGGCTCTCGACTTCTTGAGCCGCAGCCGGTCCGTCCCACTCGCCTGGGAGCGGTTCGCCCCTCGCGAGCGGCGACGCGGCGTATTCGGCGGCCAGGTCGATCTGATAGTCCTCGCGGAGCCGGCCGAGGAGGACCTCGCGGGCGTTGTGCAGGTCGCGGGCGGCCAGCTCGCACCCGTGAAACTGCTCGACTTGCTGTTGGGCCTCGGCCCGGGCGGTCGTCAACATCTCGGCCAAGGATCGCAGCCGCGAGCGATCGGCATCGCGCTGGGCGGTCCAGGCGGCGATATGCCGCTCGTGGACCTCCTTCGCGCCGAACGCGTCCGCGAGACCGGCCGAGGCGCGCAATTCCGCGAGCTCGCTCTCCGCCAGTCGGGCCTGTAGCGCCGACTCGTGCCGGCCCATCCGCTCCGCCTCCGAGCGGCCGCGGTCGAGGTCGGCCTCGACACGGTCGAACGCCTCGCGGAGCCCGGTCAGCCGCTGCGTGGTCTCCGCCAACGCCACGCGGGCGGCCGTCTGGTCGGCTTGCCGGGCGGTCCGCTCCCACTCGCGGGTGCCGATCGCTTGCTCCGCGGCGGCGATTTCCGCCTTCAAGGCGTCGGCCTCGCGCTCAGCCTCCGCGGCCTTCTCGCGAGTTTCCGTCCAGAATGCTTCCAGGCGACCGACCTCCTCGTCCAACATCTCCCACTCTTGCCTGACCAGGGCAATGTCGTCGGTCAGGCGTTGGCGCTGCTGGTCCTGCTTGAGGATCTCGGTGTGGACGTCGGCGGCGCTGGAGGTGAGCGCCCGGATCTCCTCCTCGAGCCCGTGAATTGGACCCGTCAGACCGTCGGCCCGGTCCCGGAGGTCGGCGATGCGGGCCTCGGTCTGGGCGATCTCGGAGTTGAGATTCTCGGCCTGGGCCCGTAGCTCACGCAGCTCGCTCTTGCGCGACAGGATGCCCGCCTCCGGGCGGTGCGGGCCGACGGTCAGCGTCCCGTCCGGGTGCACGAGTTCCCCGGCCCGGGTCACGAACCGGTAGCCGGCAAACCGCGACTCGGCGGCCTGGCGGCGGGCGGCGGCCAAGTCGTCCACGATTAAGGTCCGCCCGAGCAATTGTCGCGGCAGCCCGCCCAGCTCCGGGTTCTCGCACGTCACCCATTGGTCGGCAGTCGCGGGGTCGCCCGGCTCCGCGGACGAGTCGGTTCGTGCGATTGCGAGGAAGCTGACCCGCCCGGACAGGGGGGATGATCGGGCGACGAGGGCCGCGTCCAGTTCCCCCGGGTCGCGGACGACGAAGTGGGACGCGACATCACCGAGGGCGATGTCGATGAGGGGCGCGACGTCGCGTGGCACGCGCAGCGAATCGGCGACCAGTCCGATGACCACTCGGGCGAGCCGCGAGTCCGCGGCGGATAGCTCCGCGAGCACTTCGCGGACGCCCATCCCGAGCCCTTCCTGGCTGCGTTCGAGATTTTCCAGGACCTCGATTCGGCCGGTCAAGCCGCTGGCGCGGACGCGGAGGTCTTCGAGCAGTTGCGTGAGCGTCTCCGCCCGGGTACTGAGGTCGGCGCGCTCGCCGCGGCGATCCGCGAGGGCCTGGCGGGCAAGGCCGAGCTGGTTTTGAAGGTCGTGATCCTTGTGCCCGAGGGTGTCGAGCACGCGGCCAACGGCCGCGAGCTCGGCCGTCTTCGTGTCGCCCTCGCGGCGCTTGCGTTCACGATCGCGCTCGAGCCGGTCGAGCTGGGTCCGCGCCGTGCCGGCCTCGCTCGTGAGCGCCGCGGCCCGTCCGACCAGCCGGAACTGCCGATCGCGGCCGTCCTGAACCTGCTGACGGAGGCGAGCCAACTCCGTGTCAATCGCCGCCGCCGCCGCGTCCAGCTCCTCGACTCGCGCCCGCCGTTCCCCCGCTTCCCCTTCCGCCTGACGGACTTCACCCCGGGCCCGGTCGGCCGACTCCGCGAGCGTGCGGACCAGCTGCTCCAGCTCGATCGCCCGGCGTCGCGCGGCGGCCATCTCGGCCTCGACGTCCCCGGCCTTGGCGGACTCGTTGGCCTGCCGCTCGTGGAAAGTCGCGATGCGTCGCCGGACCTCGGAGAGTCCCTCGTGAGCCGCCGCGACCTCGGCGTCCGCCTGGGCGGCGCTCACTTCCAGTTGCCTCGCCTCGTCCTCCCACACCGCGACTTGCATTTGCGCCGCGGACATCTCCGTCCGCAGGGCTTCCAACCGGCCGGACTCCGCGGTCAGCTTCCCGGTCAGGTCGTGGTACTCGCGGAGCCCGAGGCCGACGCGCAAGTCCCGCAGCCGGCCGCTGTGCTCCTGGAACCGGCGGGCCTTCTCCGCGTCGAGGCGGACGCGGCGGAGGCGGGCCTCAACTTCGCCGAGAATGTCGCGAAGCCGCGTCAGGTTCTCGGCCGTATGCTCGAGCTTTCGGAGCGTCTCAATCTTCTTGGCCTTGAACCGGCTGATTCCGGCCGCCTCCTCGATGATCGCCCGCCGGTCGCGCGTGCTCGCTTGAAGAACGGCGTCCACGCGGCCCTGTTCGATGATGCAGTAGTGCGTTGAGCCGGCGCCGCTGCCGAGGAACAGCTCGCGGACGTCCTTGAGCCGGACGACCTGGCCGTTGATCAGGTACTCACCGGTGCCGTCGCGGTAAACTCGGCGGGAGACCGCCACCTCGGCCGCGTCGGTGCTCAGCTCGTGCCGGGAGTTGTCGAGGGTGAGAGTAACCTCAGCGAGCCCGAGGCCCCTGCGGGACGACGACCCGTTGAAAATGACGTCGGCCATTTCCCCGCCGCGCAGGCTCTTGGCGCTCTGCTCGCCGAGGATCCACTTGACCGCGTCGACGACGTTGCTTTTCCCGGACCCGTTGGGCCCGACGACGGCCGTCAGCCCCGGGGGGAAGGTGAACCACGTCCGGTCGGCGAAGCTCTTGAACCCGACCAACTCGAGCCGTTTGAGCATCCGTCGGCCTCACGGGCGGGGCGGGGACCATCAGCCTTGGTCAGCGGCTATTGATGCAGACGGCCGCCGCCCTGGCAACCCGAATCCGGCCCTTACTCCTTACGCCCGTCGTTCTTTTGTGTCCAGAACAGGCTGCCGGCCTCGGCTGCCTCGGTCTCGGCCAGGAGGTCGAACTCTTGCTGCATTCGCGGGTCTTCGCGGGCGGCCTCGGCCAGCCGCTTAACGGCCACCGCCTTCGGGAGGGCGTCAACTGCCAGCCTGCAGCCAAGCGCTTTCCGCTCGTGGGCCTTGGTCAGCAGCTCCGCCGCGTCGGTGTACGCGGCCCCGAGCTCCGCCATCTTCCGAAGCACGTCGGCAACCGCAAGCGAGGATTGAACATGAGCCGGCTGATCTCCCGACCGCGCCGAGAAGCGCGAAATGGTCACCACGGTGTCGCCGGGCCGGGCGGTCACCGTCATTTCCGGACCGGCGGTCAACGAGAACGGCGGCACCAGCTGCGGCTGCTCCCCGAACAGAACGAATTCGGCCCGGCCCTCGCGGAGCATATGCACGAGCGGCGGGCCCGCGGCGTTGACCTCGTGGATCGCGTACGACCTCCTCGCCCACGAGCCGCGGATCGAGTCATTGCTGGGGTCGATCTCGCGCAATGCGCGGAACGCCCCATACCGAACCTCCGGCTCCTTGGCGGCCAGCAATTCTTCCAGCCGGGTGATGCCCAGGGCGTCGTCGAGCGCAGCCAGGGCGGTCAGCGCGTAAGCCTGCAGGGCCGGGTGCTCGACCGCGCACCGCTGGAGGACCTCGGCCCCGGCCGGCTGGCCGAGATAGGCCAGGGCCTCGGCGGCCGCGAACCGCACCAGCGCGTATTCGCTCGTTATGGCCCTCTTCAGTGCGGGCGCGGCGGGCATGCCGACCGCCTCCAGTCGGACGGCCGCGATCAGCGCCGTCTCCGGCTGTTGCAGTTGGTCCTCGAGCTGCTTCAAGTAATCGTCCTGCTCGGCCGGCGGGTTGAGGGGGACCGCCCAGACGACGCGCATGAAGTGCGGCCGGTTCAACCGGTACCGGGGCGGGACCGCCACGGCGACGAGGTCCTTGTGCCGGGCGATGGCCACCTTGCTGCCGGCCGACTCGCCGGCGTGGAACGTCTCGTTGATCCGCGCGGCCACCTGCTCGGCAATGCGGAACTTTTGCTGATCGGACTTGAGGACGAGGAACATCGCCCGGCCCTCGACCAGTCGGCCGCCCTTCCAGACGAAGGCCCGCGTCAGCGGCTTGTCCGCCTCGGCGTCCGCATCCGCGGTCTCGGCGAGGGCGGCTTGCAGGGGCCCCTTGGCGACGACGACTTCGTGCCCGCGCAATAGGCGGTTGCCCTCAGTCGCCGTGCCATAGTCATTCTGTTTCAGGTACCCTCGGACCTCTTCCTGCGTGGCAAAAGTCATGAGCGGGGTCGGCAAGAGAATGCCGCCGCGTAGGCTCTTGACGCGGCTCCCCTGCGGCAGGGTGACCTCGACGTCCACCAGTTCGTCGCGCCGGATACCCGGGCGCACGACCCCCGAGACAATGACCACCGCGTTGTTGGGGGAGTCCACGATCTCCGACGGGCTCTCTTCCTTGGCCCGCTTGAGGCGCTCGATCACCGCGGTACGGGCGTCGCAGGGCGGGCAAGTACCTCCGGTGCCGTCGAGGCCGGTAACGAGGCCGAAGCCGCTCACGACCACGTGCGAGGCGTTGTCGAAGTCGGAGCAGACGTCGCCGACAGTTCGGGCGTTCGCCTGAGCGGGGTCCGGATCCTCAGTCTGCGGGCGGGCAACGGTGCGGAAGTCGCCAAGAAAGCACCCGGTCACAATGACGGGCACGAGCGCGCACAGACCGAGGCGTTTCATCGGGCCATCCCCCGGGGCTTCCCCGCCGGCGCGCCGCGAAATCGCCCGGCCCTCCCCGAAGGCCGGTGCGGCGATGAGGCGGTTGATCAAATCTGGTATGCCGTGGGGCGGGACGATAGGTCGTGAGTGCGAGTCTGTCAATCCGGAAAATGAGACTGTTGAGTGGCCAACGTTATTGTCAGGTCGCCCTCCTTAATACCCGAGCGCTGCCCCGTCCTTACGAGCTTCGGAACCCCCGTGAAGCATCCCGGTTTTCGGGTCGATCCAGATGCCCTGGTATCCGCCGCCGTTGCGCTTCACCCATTCCACCTTGTGCCCGCGTCGGACCAACTCCTTGACCACTTCCTCCGGTAGCCCAATCTCCGCCTGGACCGTGCCACCGTCCGGGCCGGCGGGTTGACCCTTCGGCGTGGCCGATCCGACGTGTTCGATTCGCGGGGCTTCTCCGGCCTGCTGCACGTCCATCCCGAAGTCGAGCAGATTGACCAAGACTTCAACTTGGCCCTGCGGCTGCATGTCGCCGCCCATGACACCGAACGTGAAGAGCGGCGCCCCGTCCTTGGTCACCATCGCCGGGATGATGGTGTGGAACGGTCGCTTCCTCGGCTCGAGCCGGTTCGCGTGCTTCTCGTCGAGGGAAAACAGCGTCCCGCGATTCTGGATGGCGAACCCAAGGTCCGCTGGGGCGAGGCCAGAGCCGAATCCCATGTAGTTGCTCTGGATGAGGGACACGCAGTTGCGGTCCTTGTCCACGACGCACAGGTAGATGGTGTCGGCCCGGCCGAGCTTTGGGTCCCCGGGCTCCATTTGCGTCATCGCTTTCCCCGGGTCGATCAACTTGCGCCGGGCCTCGGCATATGACTTGGAGATCAGTCCCTCGACTGGGACCTTGGCAAATTCCGGGTCGGCGTAGAACTTCGCCCGGTCCGCGTACGCCAGCTTCTTGGCCTCGATGAACAGGTGCCAGTAGTCGGCCGATGTCGGGCCGAGTTTCTTCAGGTCGTAACCTTCGAGCAGGTTGAGCATTTGCAGGACGGCGATCCCCTGTCCCGGCGGCTGCAGCTCCCAGACCTCGTAACCGCGATACGTCGTCTTCACCGGCTTGACCCACGTCGAGGAGTGTTTCTCCAGGTCTTCTTTGGTCAGGAGGCCGCCGTTCTTCTTCGAGAACGCGTCAAGCTTGTCCGCGATCTTCCCGCGATAGAAGGCGTCGCGACCGTTGTGCGCGATCTCGCGGTACGTCTCGGCGAGGGCCGGGTTCTTGAAGACCTCGCCCGCTCGCGGGGCGCGCTCGCCATCGATGAGGAAGACGCGCGCCGAGTCCGGGTGCTTTGCAAGTGTCGCTTCGGCGGCGAGCCAATAGCCGGAAATCACCTCCGGGACGGCGCAGCCTTTCTCCGCGTAATCGATGCTCGGCGCGAGCAGCTCCGCGAACGTCTTGGTCCCGAACTTCCGGCGCAATTCGTCCCACCCGTCCACGCACCCGGGCACCGACCAGCTCAGCGGGCCCTTGAGCGGAATCTCCTCGTACCCGTTCCTGGCGAACCACTCCCGAGTCGCCTTGAGCGGGGCCCGGCCGTTGGCGTGCAGGCCGTGCAGTTCCTTCTTCTTCGCGTCCCAGACGATGGCGAACAGGTCGCCGCCGACTCCGCACGACATCGGTTCCAGGAGGCCGATCGCGGCGCTGGTCGCAATGGCCGCGTCCACCGCGTTCCCGCCGTTCTTCAAGACGTCGAGCCCGATTTGCGCCGCCAGCGGGTGGCTCGTCGCGACCATCCCGTTGGGTGCCATGACGACCGACCGGCCGGTTCGGAACGCGGTCGGCGGGTTGCGCTCTCCCGCGAGCAACTCGGCAACAGGAAGGGTAAGCGTCATGACAAAAGCCAGGAGGTGGAGGCGCATGGGGACTCCGTCGGAGGCGGGCGCGGATCCGTCTACCCGCGAATCCGGTCGAACACGTTCTTTGTAATCCGCTGCACCCGCTCGTCGGGACCCTGCGGCCGGCCGTGGTGCGAGATGGGCGGCATGTGGCCGGGCGGGGCGGACAACCCCTGGGCCCAGAAGATGGTCGACGCGTTGAAGACGAAGTTGCCCTTGGGGCCGGGGTAGATCGTCGCGGTGTAGTGCGACTCGCGGTCGTCGCCGGTGTACGTCTTGCCCGCGGCGACCACTTCCAGGCCCGCGATGTCGGCCGGCTCGCCGTGAAATTCCCAGCCGACCAGGCCCGGGATCTGGTCGCCCTTCTTCAGCTTCGTGCCCTCAAAAATCCAGTGGTTGGGCTTCGTCACGATCCAGTCCCCGGACCCGTTGAACGGGGTGACCGTCTGGGCCCCGATGAGCGTGGCTTCATTCGGCGCGTCGAGCGCGAGGTCGGCCATGTATGGCTTTTCGCGCTCGCGGATGCCGCCATAGCGCCCGGCCCGGGTGATGACGCGATTCAAGATGCCGAGCGACGAGGGGGCGAATGGGGTCACGAAGCAGCACGTGTTGCCGGACAGGAAGCAGACGTTCACGCCGGCTTTGACCGCGGCCAGGACGTTATCGAATTGCTCGCGGCTCCAGTACTCGTCGTGCCCGACTGACAGGAAGCCCCTGGCGCGAAGGAGACATTTGGGGTCGGAATGCACGTCCGCGTTCGAGCAGTAGGTCACGTCGTAGCCGTGTTGCTCCATCCAGAACGCGAGCGGAAACTCCCACAGGAGAAACTCCCCGCTCCCCTGCGAGAGTGGATTGTCGAAGATCTGGACGTACTTGCCGTACGGCCGGTCGAAGCTGGCTTTGACCCCGGACACCAGGACTTTGCCGTCCTTGCGGTCGTTGGTGTAGAGGGAATAGCTGTCCGGCCAGCGGTTATAGGCTTGCCAGGTGTTGTCGCTGCACTGGAAGAGGAAGTCGGCCGGGCGGTCGTCGCGGGCGATGAAAACGACGTAGCTCTGATACCGGTGCCTGGTGGCCGACAGCTTGCTGACGTAGACGCCGCTCACCCAGTCCTTGGGGACATTCAGGGACGTGCACTTCTCCCACTGGCATTCGCGGAGCCGCTCGGGGCCAATCGGCGGCGTCGCCTGAGCTTTCCCGTCGAAAGGACCAAACCGACCGACGTGCCGACCACCTTTACCGCCGTAGTACCCGAGCCGGTAGACGTCGATGTGAAACGGCGACGGCGGGTCGGTGCTGACGAACACGTCGAGACTCTCGCCGGCCTTGACGCTCTGGCGCGACACGTACCCCTCGATCATCCGCGACCGGTATTGCGTCTTGGAATCGACGCGCGTGTAGGTGAGCTGCCAGTCGAGAGTCCCCTCCTTCTCGTTCTCCGCCCGGATGACGTCGCTCCCCTTCGACGGGGCGGCTTCGGTGACCAGGGGAATGGCCGCGGCGCCGGCGATGGCGGCCAGGACTTCGCGGCGGTCGGGTGTGGACATGGTCTTGGCTCCCAAAGGTCCGCTGCGAGGCGCTATTTCACAACGGACAAGAGATACTCCACCAAGTCGGCGATCTGTTGCTTGTCGAGCTGCTTCTCAAATTCGTCGGGCATGAGCGATTTGTTCGTCGCCCGGATTTCGTCGATCTGCGAGCGAAGAATGGTGTCCTCCGCCTTTTCGCCGCGGCGCAGCGTAATGCTCGTCGGTGTTTCTACGGCCAAGATACCGCTCAGCGTTCGCCCGGAGGTCGTCTGGACCTGGTAGTTGACGTAACGCGGATCGACCTCGCGGCTTGGGTCGAGGATGTCGATGAGCAGGGACTCGCGGGTCTTGTTCTTGAGCGCGGCCGTCAGGTTGGCGCCGACCTCGTAGCCGGTGTTTTCGAGCCGGTGGCAGGCGGTGCAGTTCTTGCGGAACACGTCGCGGCCGCGAGTCGCGTCGGGTTTCAAGTCGATTGCCGAACGGTAGTCGTCAATCACTTTCTTGCGATCGGCCGCCACCTGGCCGGCGAGGAGCTTTGTCGCCCGCTCCCGGATCGCGGCGTCCGGGTGCGTGCGGAGGGCTGCGGCCCGGGCGGTCTCGATGTGAGCGGGGACCACCGTCTTGGCCTCGATGGCATCGAGCAGTTTGACGAGCCGGTCCTTTCTCGCGAAGAGCGCCTCGACCACTTCGCGGCGAAGCGTCGGGCCGTACCCGTCCCACTGGGCGAGGATTTGGCCGGCAACCTTCGGGTCGTCAAAGGCGGTCAGCGCCCGCAGGGAGGCCGCTTGAAGTTCCGTCGAATTACGCGGGGACAGCAACTCCGCAAGCGGGTCGCCGGCCACCTTGAACGGGGCATATCCGAGCAGGCGGACTGCGGCGAGCCGGCTCGCCGGGGGAGACTTTTCATTCCGGGCAGTTTCGGCCGCCTGTCGGAAGAACGGGCCGACGCGCTCTGTCACGTCGTTCGGCCCGGCCTTCACGAGCCACTGCCCAAGCGACGCGTCACGACTGCGCATGCCGTCGCCCAGGCCCTCAAGGATCGCGAGCTGCACGGCCTGCTGTTTGACCCTTCCAAGGAGCGTCAGGACCGCGAGCGTGTCTTCGTCCTTGCCGCGGGCCCCGACCATGCCCGCGAGTTGGCCGAGCGTCGCCGGGTGGGCGGAGGCGAACTTGTTTTCGACGGCCAGCTCCGCGAGCAGTCCGGGGGCGGCATCCTTTGCAGAAGACAAAGCGGCCGAGACGAGCCAACGGTCGGCGTCCGCGCGCCGAAGGAGGCGGCCGAGAAGGGGCCCGGCGAGGTTGGGATTGAGCTTGCCGGCCGTGAGTGCGAGCTGGAATCGGACGAACGGTGACGGGTCGTCCTCCACCTTGAGAACACAATTCTCGACTTCCGGATGCTTGGCGAAGTATGGCTCCGCCAGGCGAAGAGCGTGAATTCGGTCCGCCGGTCCGCCCTTGTCAAGTACAAACCGAATATCTGCAACCGAAAGCACGCCAAAGTCCGCCATCGTCCAAAGCCGATTTGCCCATCCCGCGTCAGCCGGGATCTCCCGCAAGTCATCCATCAAGAAAAAAGCGTGGGGAACGCCTACAGATCGCATCTCCGAGAGCAGTCGCTGGGCAGTCGAACGGAACCACGAATGACGCTCTGTTAGAAGTGCGGCCTGCTCGGACTGGTTGAGGCGAATTAGGCGCGGCAGCGGCTTCGCCCTGAACCCCTCCGGCACCACCCGCCAAATCCGCCCGCGTTCGCGGCTCTCCAGGTTCAGCTTCTTCTTGATGTCGTCGGGCAGCGACAGCGGCGTCTCGATCACCTCTCGGTAGAAGTCGAGGACGTACAGGGCCCCCTCGGGACCGACCGTCAGGTGACACGGCCGGAACCACGTGTCGGTCGAGGCCAGGAACTCGACCCCCTCGTCGATGCGCTTCCCCTTGTAGATGGAGCCGTTCGGCTCGAGCTTGTCGCGCGTGATCAGGTTGTTCGCGGGATCGCAGACGTAGACGCAGCCGCGGTCCTTTTCCGGGAACAGCGGCTCCGTCAGGCCGTAGTAACACGGCGAACAGGCCGACGTGATGTACCCGCCGGGGACCAGCTCGGTTGACGGGAAGCGCTTGGCGTCGGGACTTTCCTTGCGTCGCGTCGTCCGCTCGACGCGCCACTCCTCGAACGGGCTGATGCGGAACACCTTGCACGCGGCCCCGTGTTCCGGGATGTCCACGGACACGGCGGGGACGGCCAGGTACGGGTTCCGCCGCAGGTACTCGTCCGGAAGGACGATCTGCTTCAGGTGGGCGCTGTTGGTGTTGACGAACCAGTGACCTGCCTCGTCGCAGGTAAGCCCGTACTGACCGCCGCCGGAAGTCGGCTCGATGTCACCGGGCCTGTCCGGGTGGAAGCGAATGCCGCGGCCGCGGAGGACGAGCGGCTTCATGTCCGGTTTCTGCGGGCAGGTGACTGTCCCACCCGAGCTACCGACCGTGCAATAGACCCAGTTGTCGATCCCCCACCGCGGCGAGTTGACGATCTGCTGGATGTTGTCGAGTCCGAAGCCGGTGTACAGCACGGTCGTCTTGTCGGCCTTCCCGTCGCCGTCGGTGTCTTCCAGGTAGATGAGGTCCGGGGCGTTGCATACGATCAGGCCCCCTTTCCACGGCATAACGCCGGTCGGGAACCGCAGCCCATCGGCCCAGACGGTGCTCCTGGAGAAGGTCCCGTCGCCGCGTTCATCGGTCAGGCAGCGGATGCGGCCGCGATTTTCCTTACCGGTCGCGACGCCGCCGTTCGGGTAGCCGCGCATCTCGCAGATGAACAGCCGCCCGCGCTCGTCAAAGGCCATCGCGACCGGGTCGATGACGTCCGGCTCGCACGCGACCAGCTCGACCTTGAAGCCGGGGAGTGTCTTGAAGGTGGCGAGCTCTTCTTTCGGACTGAGGGGGTCGGCGAAAAGGGGCGGCGCTTGGAAAGCACATAGGACCGATAGGACGAATGGGACCGATATCCGGCGCATGGGAGCCCTTTCGGTCACTTTGCGAGCGCGTGTACTTTGTCGACGATCAGGTCCTCGATCTCGGGGGACCATTTCGTCGGCATGCCGTAGTAGACCTGCGAGGAATCGGCTTCGTATCCCCCCTCTTTCAGTACGCGGGCCGACGGGATGTAGGCCATCACGTCGTTCGAGTAGCCGCTGATCCAGACGGGGTTCTTGCCGCCGAGTTCCTTCTTGGTCCGCAGGTTGTAGTCGATTACGACCTCGCCGCCGAGGGCGACCCAGATGAGCTGGTCGCCGAAGCGCCACACCTGCACCGGGTAGTGCGGGTAGTTGTTGGGGATGGTCCCGCCGCCGTCGAGAACCTTGATCATCTTCTCGGCCCGCGTCCGAATCGCGTAGGTCTTGCTCAGCGCGTCCGCGGCCCACTTGTCCTTGCCGGGGATCGGCTCGAACGGCAGCTTGATCTCCGCATACTTCGCGATCACGTCGGCGGTGAGCGGGCTCATCTTTCCGGCGAGCGTGTCGTCCACGGCGCCGGCCAACTCCTTGCCGTATTGCTCGCAAAGCTCGATCTTGCTTCGCGGCAGCGGGTTGGCGTCCGCACCGCAGCCGATCCAGAATAGCGCGACGGCGCCCGGGTGCTTCTTCTCCAACTCGATCTGCGCGAACCCGGCGTAGTCGCCGCACCACTCGTAGAACTGCATCGTCGTGTTGTGACACGCGTACCCGAACACGACGGCGTTGAGTCCGCCCTTGGCGTCCTCGACCTTGAGCACCGGGACCGAATGATCGACCGGCCCGTCGGGGTTTCGGCCGTTGATGACCCCCTTCTCAGTCACCTGCCGGCGATTCATCGCGAACCGAGCCTTGCCCTCGCCGATGGAGAGCTTGGCCGACTTCAAGTCCTTGATCGCGGCAACGATCGTCTCGATCATTGAGCCCCGGAGTTTCTCGGTGTAGGCGCGGATCTTATCCGGCTGGTCCGCGGGCATCTCGTACATGTCGATCAGGTTGTCGCGGACGACGGGCCCGCAATGGGTGTGTGAACAGTTGAGAAGAATCTGCTCGCGCTTGAGGCCCGTCTGCTTCATCACCGCGGCGCACACCGGCTCCGACACCGATCGCGGAATGCCGCACAGGTCGCTCGTCAAAAGAACACAACGGTTGCCCGAACCGTCCTCGATGGCCAGCGCCTTAACCCACAGGTCGTGCCGCTTGGTGTCGCACGGCTTGTTGCGGTTGGCGTAGCCGGCCATCCAGAGGGGCTCGGTCGGCGTGATGACCTTGGTGGCGGTGCCGGCTTTGAAATCGGCGGCACCCGCATGAAGGACGATCCCGCCGGCCGCGAGAAGTGAGAGAAGGATGCGCATGGTCATTCGAGGGGTTTGGCTTTCAGCAGCTTCGCGATCGCCGTGAGCAGAATCGCCTCGCTCTCCGGCCCGGCAAGCGCCATGGTCGGCTCGTACCCGCCTTCCAGGTAGCCCTTGGCGGTCGGAATGTAGCCGCAACCATCATCACCATAGCCGGCCACGAACACCGCTTGTTCCGGTCGCATCTTCTGGGCCGCGAGCTGGTATTCGATGAACGGCTCGCCCGGCAGGTGCACGACGAAGACGCGGCCGCTGAAGTCGAGGCAGCCGACTTCGATCGGCCGATCTTGCCGCTTGAGCCACGCGAGCTGGAACGCCGCGTTGCCGCGCTTCGCCTTGGTGGCCTTCTCGTCCTCCAGCGCCTTGCGGCTTTCGGCCTCGCCGAACGACGGCTCCGTTCGCGGCGGGAGCTTGACCGACTCAACCCGCCACTCCCACCCGTCCACCGGCATCGTCTTGGCGGCCTTCAGCGACTCCTGCATCGCCGCGAACATGCGATCGCGGAGCACCGGGCGGTTCGCCTTCGCCCCGTCGTTGTACTTCCCGGCGGTCACGTTGCCGGCGCACCCGGTGAAGTAAGCTTGAAAGACCTTGGGGTCCTCGTCTTGCAGCTTCTGTCGGGCGAGCCCGCAGAAATCGGCGCTGACGCGGCCGTCGCCGTAGTAACTCATCGGGTGTGTGGCGTAGTAGTGCAGCGCCGCGAGGCAGGTGTCGCGGTCCCCGAAGCTGAGCGTCCGCAGGACCGGGTCGATGAGGCCCTCCGGGGCCGCGCGGGCCTCGGCATTCTTCGTGGCACTCGTCCGCGTGAACTTCACTTTCCCGTCCGGGCCGAGGACGCGGCGGTTCGAGGCCACCTCCTTGACCGTCACGGATCCGACGCCGATGTGAGTGAAGCGCTTCGTCTTCGCCAGCGACGTCCGACAAGCCTCTGCGACGTCCGCCACGGCCTTGTCGAAGAACTTGAGGTCCAGGCTCGGCGGACCCTTGGCTTCGTCGAGGAGCTTCTGGGCGATCGTGTCCGCGAACGGGGCGTTGTGCGGATGGACCGCGTGCACGGAGACGTGATCGACGGTCGTGTGCGCCGCGTCGGCGAGCGCCTTCCGCATGGCCAGGTGGGCGTCGTTCCGCAGGGCCACCCAGTCGAGGACGCACAGCACGACCGGCTTGCCCTGTCCGAGGAGCACGATCCCGAGGGCCTTAAGCGGGTCATCGACGCCGCGGGTCGGCTCGATCCAGCCGCCGCAGAGGGGATGGCCTTCGGGCGGGGTGACGTCGGCGGAGAAGGTGGCGAGGTGAAAGGCGGGCATGGGGGATCGGCTCGGGGTGGAACAGCGATGGTAAGCTCGTGGCGGTTGAAATGCAACGATTCACCTCTGGATCGCGGTCTCAGATTGACTTGCTCAGGATTGGCAACCTGAGGCATTGGCAACCTGAAACGCATTCCGCAAGTGCTTGTTCCCGTGAGAGTAGTGGATCAGGTTGCCACTCAGGTTGCCAAATCCGCGCGCACACTCGGAGCGCCTTTTGCGCGCTTTGCAACGACACGCCCGGCCGGGAGTCGCCCGGCCGGCGGACGTCCAAACCACCCCAATTCGTTGCATTGCTGCCCGTGAAACGTAACGGCCGGGGGCGGTTCTTCGTATTAACTTCCCCGGCCCGTTCTTCTAATCGGTGAGCCACAAACGGTGGCCGGAGGGCCACGGATGACCGACGCCGAGCTCGTGGGCGCGACCCTGACCGGGTCCCGTGACGCGTACGCGGAGATCGCGCGGCGCTGGGCCGCGCGCGTCACCGCGATCTGTCACGCCCGAGTCCGCCGGGCCGACGTCGCCGACGACCTCGCTCAGGAAACCCTCCTCCGCGGCTACAAGGCACTCGGAACTTTGTCCGACCGGGCCAAGGTCGGCACCTGGCTGATGGGCATCGCGCACCGGGCGGCGCTCGACTGGCTCAAGGCCAAGGAGCGGCGCAACGTCCACTTCAGCGGTCTCGGTCCGGAGCGGCCGGTCGAGGCCCTGGTGAGCCGCGACGAGCCCGACAGCGCCGCCGACGCGGACGAGCGGCGCCGGCTGATGGCGGAAGTGGAAGCGCTTCCCGAGTCGCTGCGGCAGGCGGTCATGCTCTACTACTACGACGACATGACCTACCGCGAGCTGGGCGAATTGCTGGGCGTGTCCGCGGCGACGATCAACGCCCGGCTTACCAAAGCCCGGTCGATGCTTCGGGAGCGCTTGATCGGTTCCGCCCTCCCCGCTTCGGGGAGGGGGGTCAGGGGGGAGAGGTTGGGCGCTTGCGAGCGCGCAGGCTAGACCTCTCCCCCCAACCCCCTCTCCGAAACGGACAGGGGGAGAAAGGCACACATTCCCATGACTCACGACGAAGCCCTTCACCTGCTCTCGGCCCGGATCGACGGGCCGCTGCCCGCGGACCAGGATCAGGCCCTCGACGCCTGGCTGGCGGAGTGCTCGGACAATCGCGTCCTCGCGGAGGCGTTCCAGTCGCAGCACGGGGAGCTGCGGACTGCGTTCGAGCCGCGACGCGACGCCGCCCGCGAGACCGCCGCCGCGGTGTCCCGCCAACTCACGGAACCGCCCTCCGCCGCCCCGGAACCGGCGCCGGCAACTTGGCGACGCTACCTCGCGGCGCCGATCCCGGCCGCGTGCGCCGCGGCGCTCCTGATCGCGGCCGGCGTCTACTTCTTCCGTAGCGGCACGACGACGTCGCCGAGTCACTCCCCGGTTGTCATCCATCCGGCCGACCACTCCGCCGAATTCGGTCTCACGTCGCGCCCGAAGCCGGAAGCCCCGAAGCCGACGTTGCTGGCGGTCGGGGAGAAGATGGAAACCAAGGCCGGCCAAAAGCACCGCGTCACGCTCCCAGACGGCTCCATCGTCTACCTGAACCAGAACACCCAGATCGCGCTGGCGAGTAACCGCCACGTCGTACTGTCCAAGGGCGAGGTGTTTGTCGAAGCGGTCCCGGCCAGGTCGGACGACGACCGATTCCTGGTCGAAGGACCCAATCGGTCGGTGACGGCTCATGGCACCAAGTTCGCCGTCACGGCGAACAAGACGGGAACCGGCGTACTGGTCACGCAAGGCAAGGTCGCGGTGACCGGGCTCAATGAGAAGGTGACGACCGGCCAGGAGCTGCTTCCTGGGGCCGACAAGGTCGCACCCGCGCCCCGGGCCTCCGCGGCACTCGACTGGACGCGTGATCTGATGGTCGCGGCGGAGTCGCCGCTCGTCCCGGCCGGGAAGTACAGCGGCGGGTCGCTCGTCGCGGTGGACCCGTACGGCCAGGAGGCGAAGCTCCAACTCGTCAAGTACCACATCGACGTCCACATCGAGGACGGTTTCGCCCGCACCACGATCGACCAGACCTACTTCAACAGTGAGAACTCGCGAATGGAGGGAACGTTCTACTTCCCGCTGCCGCCGGACGCCTCGCTCTCGCGCCTCGCCATGTACGTGGACGGCGACCTGATGGAGGGGGGGATGGCCGAGCGCGAGCATGCACGCGACGTCTACGAGCGCATCCGTTACCAGAACCGCGACCCGGCCCTCCTCGAATGGGTGGACGGCAGCGTGTTCAAGATGCGCGTCTTCCCGCTGGAGGCGCGGCAGGAGAAGCGGATCGTCCTCAGCTATAGCCAGAAGCTGCCGGTCCTCTACGGGCACTCGACCTATCGCTTCCCGGCCGGGCACACGCTCGCCGTGGTCGATCAGTGGTCGTTCCGGGCGTTCGTCAAGGACGGGGCCCGCATGTCGGCCGCGTCGTCGTCGCACCCAAATATGCAATTCACGCAGCAAGGGCAAGACCTTGTCGCCGCGGACGAGGCCAGGCCGGCGAAGGTGGACCGCGACGTGGTGCTGGAGCTGCAGGACCACCAGGTCCAGGCCAACGCGGACACGTTCCGATGGTCGGCCGGGGAGCTCGACGGACAGAAGTACCTGATGGTGCGCTACCGCCCGGACCTGCCGAGCGCCCCGCGACGGGAGCGGCGCGACTGGGTGTTCCTGTTCGAGTCGTCCGGGGCCCGCGACCCGCTCGTCGCCCGAGCGCAGGTCGAAGTGATCCGGGCGCTGCTCACGCACGCCGAGCACGAGGACACCTTTGCAGTCCTGTCGGTCGGCACGCGGGTCCGCAAGTGGAGCGAAACCCCCGAGCCGGCGACGCCGGAGAACATCGACAAAGCTGTCGCGTGGCTCGAGAAGCGACACCTGATCGGGGCGCTCAACCTCGACCAGGCCCTGTCGGACGCCGCGACCATGCTCCGCGCCGGCTCGAACCCGCACCTGGTCCACGTCGGCGGCGGGATTGCGTCAATCGGCGAGCAGCGGGCCGACGAGCTGGTCAAGCGCATCCCGGAGGGGACGCGGTACGTCGGCATCGGCGTCGGCAAGCGGTTCTCGCCCGCATTCATGAAGGTTGCCGCGGAGCGGACCGGCGGGCTCTTCACCCAGGTCAACCCGGACGAGCCGATCAACTGGCGCGGTTTCGAGATCGCCTCGACCCTCAACGCCCCCCGGCTGCTCAACGTCCGGCTGGAAACCCCCGGGCTCAATGGCGTGCGGTTCCTGACATTCAGCAACACGCTGGCCCACGGCGAGGAGCTGGCCGCGGTCGCGAACGTCACGCACGCGATGCCGAAGTCGGTAACGATTCGCGGGACGATGGACGGCCAGGTGTACGAGCGGGTGGTGCCGGTGGAGAACGTGGCCGCGGGGGCTGGCTACCTGCCGCGAACGTGGGCCAAGCTCGAGATCGACCGGATGCTCGCGGAGAACAGCCAGGCGAACCAGCGGGCGATCACCGACCTGTCGAAGGCCATGTACGTGATGACCCCGTTCACGTCGCTGCTCGTGCTCGAGAACGAGCAGATGTACAAGGACTTCAAGGTGGACCGCGGGCGGAAGGATCACTGGGCCATGTACCCGTGTCCGCCGAAGATCCCGGTCGTGTACATCCCGGACCCAAACCAGCCGGCGGGCACGCGGCCGGACCTGAAGGGCCAAAAGCCACACGCGAACGTGGTCCTGCAGACGGTCCTGGTCCGCAATCCGCCGCGATTCCTGACCTGGCCGGGCCAGGGCGGCGGGGACAACCCGATCGAGACGGCCGGCCAGCGGTGGGGGGGCGCGATTGCCGTCCCGATGGAGTCCGATGAGCTGGCCATCGAGTTCGAGGAAGTCAGGGACGGTGTTTCCGACACGCTGATGTTGGGCGACCGGGTCATGGACCGGCTCGCAGCAGACGTCGACAAGCTCGGTCGTGCGATGGGGCAGTCGTCCTTCCGGCGGTCACATGTCATGTTCGATCCCCAGTTGAAGGAGGCGGGCGAGGCGGTAAAGGACCTCACCCGGGAGAAGTTTCGATTGAAGGAGGACCTGGCTCTCGACTTCGCCGAGATGAAGGACCGGAAACGACTGGCCTTGCTAGCCCGGCAGCCGGAGAGATGGAGACCCGCCATCAGGGGCTTCTTCGAAAGTTCGTCACTCGACCTGGCACCAACCGACGAAGCCGCCGCCCGAATGCTCAATGAGCCGGCCCGACTCGACTACTTCATGAAGTTCAACGAATACGGGCTGGGCGTCATCCGTTCCGCGCCGCTGGACGGCAAATTGCGCGAAGGTGCAGAGTTCTACAATCAGATGGCGACCGGCGTGCGATGGAACGACCTCGATGGCGAACGATTTGTAGATGACCTGCAAAAGAAGTTCAAGGGTAGGCTGCCCCCTCGCCGACGGGCTTTCGCCGTCGGGCAAGACGAGGCGGGCATCCCTCACCGCGGCGAACGACTCCTGAAACTCCGGGTCGAAGACCTGAAGAAGCAGCTCAGGGAAGTTGACGCGCGGACCGAGGAAGCCCAGGACAAGAACAAGGACGGCGCCTGGAAGAAAATCAATGACGCCGAAGTCGCCGCCAGTTACTTCGCGTCGGTGGTCCGGGAGCCCCAGTACTACGGCCGGCCGTCGTTCAATGGCAACAGCCGCGTATTCACCGACCTCGTGGCTTACGCCCCGGGGATGAGTTCGAGCGTCGCGGACGTCCGGGCCGTTCTCGAGGCCGAGGCGGCCCCGCGATTCGGCAACCGCCGCGGATCGATCGACCCGGCCGCTCGCAAGCTGATCGACCGGGCCCGCACCGGCGAGTGGAAGGCTCTCCACCTGCCCGCCGGCGACGGGAAGACGATCGCGTTCGTCCACGACGGCGCCGGGCGGTACGCGTACGAGCGCCCTGTCGCCTTCGGGCTCATGGAGCGCGTCGTCTGCGACGGCACGCACCTCTGGCACATGTACCCCGAGCTGGGGATCGGCGCCGAGCGCGTCGTCAGCCGGTTCCACCGAGCCCCACTCCTCGACCTCGTCCCGGACCTAGTCCCGCCGGCCGACGACCTCGCTTTCGGGGCCGACGTCAAGCTGGTAGACGACAAGACCGTCGCCCTCGTCCCGCTCGGCCCGGCCCAGACCGAGGATGACGCAGATGCATGGCTCGAAATCCACATGGTGTTCGACGGCGCTCGCCTGGCCGAGCGACAATGGGTCCTGCAGCCAAAGAGAGAAAAGAGAGAATTGCTCGCCCACGAAGTGTACGAGGGCAGCACGACGAGATTGATCAACTTCGAGGCCAAGGAGCTGGACTCCTCCAAACAGGATGTGCGCCCAGCCCAGGCCCCGAATCTCAAGCCCGACCTGAGCCAGTTGGTCGTCCTGCCGCTGCCGCTCCGGAGCCGCGAGCATGTCTACCGACAATTCGAAATGGAGCCGGGCTGGAACCTGCACCACGACCGCAACGCCTGCTTCGAGTACCTGCCCGACGCCGACGCGATGAAGCTCCTGGCGTGCGAGTTCGCGGCCAACAACGGCGGCAACGTCGCGGACGTCTGGTACACCTGCTTCGGCAAGAAGGGGGACCACCGGACCGGCTTCTTCACGCTGATGGCCGCCGCCGGCCAGGGCCCGCGGTCGTACTGGGCGTTCAACCAGAGGTTCGAGAACGACGCGACCGACCCGCTCGTGCGCTACCTCTGGCAGTTGTACGACCCGAACCTCCACGACTGGCAGGCCCGGTTCGGCTTCGGGCCCGGGTACCCAAAGGCGGACACCTTCCTCGGCCGGCTGACCGCTTTCCGGCAGATCTTCGACCGGTGGAACGGCGGCCTTATCGGCGACCAGTTCTGGGGGCAGCGGGACGGGGAGCGTGAGCGGGCCCTCGAGTTCGCGGTCCACAACGCGGACAACGTGCTCGGCTGGTGTGCCCTGGGCATGCTCCAGGACCGGTGTACGAGCGCTGCGACTTACAAGGCGGTCGCCGACGTGTGGGGCGTCCTCGCCGAGAAGTCGGGGCTCAAGTATCCGGCCCGGTACGAGCAGGCCCGGTGCCTCGGGAACTCGAGCGATCATTACGCCGTCGCCCAGCAGAAGTACCAGGCGCTCTTCCACGACGCCTTGAAGGAGGGCGTGCTCCCGCCGCTCGACTCGTCCTTCCGGAGCGTGCTGGACAACGGCGAGCAAGGGACCTGGGCGAAGCTGATGCGGGAGACGGCCGCGAAATGTGCCGAGAAGAAGGCCCGGCCGGTCATCGTGACGCTGGCCTGGCAGTGCTACCAGCTTGGCGACACGGCCATGTCGGACACGCTGCTCGACCAGGCGGTCAAGGACGTGCCGGGCGAGGAGAAGCTGTTCACCCACGTGGCCGCGATTCACTTCCTGACCGCGACCGGCCGCCACGACCGGGCCGATCAACTTATTCGCGACCTGCTAGTGGACCAGAAACTTGCGAAGGCGGCGTCCTTGTGGCGG
>DATFWZ010000044.1:0-26109 GCA_035258765.1 Gemmataceae bacterium | reverse complement strand
AAACGATCCGGGTCGCCCGCGTGGGCCCGAAGGAGGTCCCGGCCGGCCCCAAGTCTCTTGCCGTAGTCAACGAAGCGGACGTCACGGGCAGCCCGCCGCTGCGGATGGGCTACCGACCGGACGGCAAGTACCTCTGGCTGGTCCGCCCGAAGGCGATCGCCGTCGCCGACGGCACGACCGGCCAGGGGCTCAAGAGCTGGCCCGTGGACGGCAACGTGGGGCATGTCGGTTTCGGACAAGGCAAGGAGCTCTACGTGACTGTGAGCGGGGGAAAGTTTCAGGCGTGGGACTGGGAAAAGGGCGAGGTGCTCCGCGAGTTCCAGCCCGACGAGAAGACCCCGCTTCACCCAACGGATTTCTCAACGACCGCCGACCCGAACCGCCTTCTGGTATTCACAAGCTCGCCGTTCCTGATGGTCTGGGACGTCGCCAAGTGGAAGGACGTGGAGCGGTTCATGCCGTACCCGGGCGAGACCGTGGCTAATGCGTCACCGTATCCCGACGGCAAGCGCGTCCTCCTCCGTGTGGTGGGCAAGGACGGGACACGCTTGTTGGTCTGGGAGGTTGCGACTCGCCGCGAGGTGTTTCGACTCGACACGGCCGCGGCGAAGGGCGCATTCCGGACCGAAGTCGCGCCCGACGGCAAGTGGATTGTCGCCTTCACTCCCGACGGGGGCGGGCAGGCATTCGTCTGGGACGGGCGGACCGGACAACTGGCGCACACGGTCCCGGGTGTGCGGACGGTCGGCGTTTCCGGTGGCTTCACGCCTGGCGGCAATCACTTCATCCTCTGCGAGCGGGGTAACCGCCGCTGCGTCCTGAAACTTGAGGACGGCAGCCTTACCGAAGACTCAGGCGCCCCGGCGAAGCCCGTCCACGCCGCCGCCGCTCCTCTGGCCGGTCAATTCGCGACCGTGGACGCGGACCGCAAGCTCCGCATCTGGCGCTACGAGATTGATTCCAGGCCGGCGGGGACGGTCGGGATGCCGGCCCCGAAGGGGACGATTCCGAAAGACACCCCGACCGACAGGCAAGGCTTCCTGAAGGAGTCGCAGGAGCTGCCCGGGGGCATCGTAAGCTCCGTCTTCTCCACCGACGGCAAGCGGCTCTTTGTCGCCACGCAGAAGGGGACCGTGCACGTGCTCAACGCCGCGACCTTGGAAGAGTCCGCCAAGTACACGGTGTCGAACGTCCGACTGCTGAGCATGACCCTACAGCCGAAGGGGTTGAACCCCATTAACGGTGCGGCGATCCCGGAGCGGCTCCACGTGCTGGACGATGAAAAGCACGTCCACGTCTGGGACATCGAGAAGGGGACGCGCATCCGCGACAACAACCTCGCGAAGGCCCTGCCCGACGTGTCGTCCACGAGCCATATCGTGGTCGCCCCGAACGACACGCACCTGATGCTGTTCGACGAGTACCGCACCGAGGGGTTCTCGTGGGACCTGCGCAAGGGCGCCCAGGGCGCTCCGCCGGGACTCTCCCGGCCGCCGTTCAACACCGGGACGCGGCTGATCGCCTATTCGACCGACGGGTCGATCGCGGCCGCGGTGGCCGCGCGCAAGCTCCTTGTTTTCAAGCCGGCGTCGGGAGCCGTCAAACAGCTCGACTTGTCGCTCACCCCCACCTGGGTCGGCGTGGGCGCGGACGCCGGGGTCGTCGCCGTCGCCGACCGGGCCCACTTGCTCGCCTATGACTTCAACACCGGCAAGGAAGTACTCAGCGTGATTGACCCCCACCGGTTCGGCGGGTTTTCGGCCGCGATGATCCCCAACGGCTCCGGCGTGGTCACCGTCGGGCAGGACTCCACGCTCCGCGTGTGGAACACACGGACCGGGGCGGAGGCCACGTCGTGGCGCCAGCCGCGATTGGGCGGCAAGGGCCTGACCGTCTCACCGGACGGCAAGTTCACAGCCGTCTGGCGCACCGAGGCAAACTCGGTGAGCCTGCACGGACTGCCGGAGCTGAAGGGCAAATAGCCGGCGTCCGATCCGCCTCACGGCCGGTCATTGTTTAGCCCGCGGATCCCCTCGTCTGCCGTCGAGACGGGACCGGCGGCCGGGAGGCCTTGTGAAGTTTCGTCCATCCGCGGGTCCGGGAGCCAGAATGACGTGACGAGGGCAATCAGGTAGACCGTCCCGCCAATGACCGCGGCCGCCATGGCCACTTTCATCGGATTCGGTCCGCTGAACATCGGCGCGAGCAGCTCGGTGTTCAGCGTCGCGGCCATCGTGCCGATCATCCGCCCGCCGACGTTCGTCGCGAAGCTGCCGCCGGTCCCGCGCAGGTGGAGCGGGAACACCTTCGGCAGGAACTCACTCAAGTAACTGAACTGTGCAACCGTCAGCAGCCCGCAAAAGAAGATGGCGGTCGCGAACACCACGTACGGTGCCGACACCAGGTTCGCGTACGTCAGCGGCAAAAGAACTACTCCCGGGATCAGGAAAAGGCGCAGGAGAATTCGACTTGGGACGATGGTGAGCAGGACGGCCAGCAGAATTCTCCCGGACAGCCCGCCCAGTTCCTGCCAAAGCTGGATGTCGCCGCGGCGGGCTTTCACCGCGGCGGCCGCGTCCTTTTGTTTCTGTTGGAGCTCCGCCTGCAGCGCCGAATGCTCGGTCGTGCCCGCCGGGGTCGCCTTAAGTTTCTCCTGGGTCGCCGTGACCTCTTTCTGTTGCGCCACCAGGTCCGCCGTTCCGGGCGCGATCTGGAGCGGGGTGAGCTGCAGGGCCCCGAACGCGGCCGCGTAGCCACAAGCAGACAGGATCGCGGTCACGATCGTGGCCCGCCGCAGGTCGGGCGCGAACAGCTCGGCGAAGCGCGGCCGCCGGAGCGTCCCGGCCTGCTTCTTCTCCAGCCACGCCCGCGACTCGGGCACGAACGGCAGCAGGAGCAGGATCAAGGCGCCAGGAATGAGACCTGTGAGCAGGGTGTATCGCCACGGCGCGTGCTGGCCCGACCCGTCGCCGACCGGGAGCGCCGGCAGTGACCCCGCGTTTTCCACGATCAGGTTGTAAGTCAAGGTCACCAGGATGCCGCCGAGGGACGCCGTCGCCAGCGTCCACCCGATGGCCATCTCGCGCGTCCGCTTGTCGGTGAATAGTTCGGCCAGCCACGTCACCGCCGCGACCATCTCGACGCACACCCCAATGAATGTCGTGCACCGGAACAGGATCAGCATCCACAACTCGGTGCTGAACGCGGCACAGACCGGGGAGAATGAGTAAATGAGAATGCTCGCGGCCATCACCGTCTTGCGGCCGAGGCGGTCGATGAGCCAGCCGCCGAGCAGGCCGAACACGCCCCCGCATAGGGCCGCGATCCAGAGCATGCGCCCGGCCCAGGCGCGGACCGCGTTTTGCTGGTCCACGGTCAGCCTGGTGAACTCCGTCTTGAACAGCAGTTCGCCGACGGCGTCCGACCCAATCACCGGGAACATGAGCAGTTCGTACGTGTCGAAGAGGAACCCGATCGCGGCGATGGTCAGGACGAGGGTGCGGACAAAGGGGGACAAGAGAGGCGGCTCCGGGGGAACGGGCGGGAGCGGGCGAGGGGAGATGAGTGTTTTACGGACGTCCCCGGGCTTCTGCCACGCCCAGTGTCACTCGCCGCCCAGGGCGTGCTTGACCCACTTGTCCTGCAAGTCGGCCGCGTCCTGGAAGCCGTAATGAGTGCTCAGCGCCTTGGCGTATCCGCGCCGCGGGGCCTCGCGGAGGAACGCGGCAAACGCCTTCGGGCCGCGTAACTCGACCAGGAATGAAACGAGCGACACGCTCTCGGCGTAGAAGGGTGTGATCGATTCCGGCGTCGGGAAGTCGGACTTGTCCAGGAACGGGCCGACCGCGAACAGCTTCTTCTCCCGCAAGAGCCCCGGGATGGCCCGGCGGTACCGGGCCACTTCCTCGGGCGACTCGGACAGGGCCGCCATGCCGACGAGTGCCCACTTCGGCAGCGGCTGGTCGGCAAACAGGTCGGCGAGCAGGACCTGGGTCACCTCGCTCGGGAGCGGGCCGTCGAGAACACCCGGGTCGTCGGCCCGCAGGTCGATCCGCCGCGACACCACCCTGCCGTCGCGGACGGTGAGAGTCGAATGCCCGGGGGACACGGCCGGCTTGCCGGTGAGCTTCGTGTAGTCGCCGGCGTCGGGGTGCAGGTAGAGGTCGCATCGCGGCGACCAGTTCGCGGCCGGCGGGCCTGCCCACCGCTCGTACATCGCCCGCCGGGCCGCTTCGGCCGTCTCCCCTGCCTCGGCAGCAAGTGCCGTCTGGCCCTTGTGCAATACGCGGAAACTGGGAGTCAGCACCACCTGCCACCCGCCCGAAGCCGGCGCGGACCCGGCCGACCCGCTGCGGCGGCGGATCTCGTCCGACAACTGGCGGCCGAACGGCTGGAGCCGGTCGGAGCCGCTGCGGAGGGCGTCTTCGACTTCGCGGCCGAGGGTCGCGAAGGCCGCGGGCGGTTCACTACCGCGGTTGAGCCGCATGGCCACATCGTGCAGCCGGCAATAGGCCCACTCGTCGCGCTGGGCTTCGGTAAGCGGTTCTTTCTGCCGGGCGGCCTCGGCAAAGAGCGTCGCCGCCTGAGCGTACCGCCGGGCCGCGAATGCCGCGGAGGCACGCGACAGGTTGTCCGACGGCGCCTGGTCGCGCGGCGCGGCCTGGAAGGGGTCGTCATCCGGGACCGGCGCCGGTGGCGGGGCCGGGGGCCGGACGTCGAGCAACGGGGCCGACGCGGGTGCCGGGCCGAGTGTCGCGGGCGGGGCGGTTTCCGACGGCGGCGCCGGGATCGGCGGGAGGGGCGACTGGGCAACGAGCGGTGCGGCGGAAACGGCGAGTAACAGGAAACCGGCACAAGCGAGGCGCGTCATCGTCGCATCCTTGCGACTGTTTGCAGGGCCGGGGAGGCCCCGGAGGAGCGGGAACAATAGATACGGCGCGAAATAAATACAAGGGCAACGAACCGCCAGACCCGGGTTCGTAACGAGGGGTATCCGCAACTGCCCGGACGCGGGTACAATCGTCCGACGACGCCCACGTCGCCCTCCCGCCCACGCTCGCCCGTCTCACCAGCGGCCGCCCGACCGCGCAACCCCTCCCGACGAAATGACGCGTCTCCTGGTCCCCGCCCTGCTCTGGCTCCTCGCGGCCGCGCCCGCCCCGGCTTACATCGAAGCCCCGCACACGCTCGGCCGGTGTGTCCACGAGTCGACCAACGTCGTGCTTGTCGAGCTGTCGCGGGTCAACAAGGAGAAGAACCTGCTCATCTTCACCAAGGTGGCCGACATCAAGGGCAAGTTCCCGAGCCAGGAGATCAAGCACAACATCGGCCAGCGCGGCTTCCACGAGCGGGAGTGGAAGAACGTCATGGCCTGGGCCGAGGTCGGCAAGCGGGCCGTGTTCTTCTGCAACGCCGATGCCAGCGAGACCTGCATCGGCACTTACTGGTACCAGTGCTACCGCGAGAACGAATGGTGGGGCATGTCGCACGCGGAGCCGTTCCTACTCCGAACTTACTACGGTGACCCGGACAAGCTGGCCGACCTGTGCACGAAGATTGTCAAGGGCCAGGAAGTCGTCGTCACGTGTCTCGCCGACGGGAACAAGGAGCAGCTTCATCAGCGCAAGGGCAAAGTCCAGCGGATGAAGGCCAGCCTGAAGAAGCTGGACTACGACCCGAAGGGCGACTTCGTCGGCTGGGGTGGGGACGGTGACGACTTCGAGGAGTTCAAGTCGATCGAGCTCTTGCAGGCGAGCTCCGGGCCGTGGCGGTACATTTCAGCCCGCAAGGCGGGGGCCACCGGCGGCAAGTGGGTCGAGCCCGCGTTCGATGACTCCAAGTGGGCCACCGGAAAGGCCCCCATCGGCTACGGCGAGGACGAGATTAGTAAGCGCAAGGGCACGACGATCGAGGAGCAGGGCCAGGACTTCCTGTTCCGCCGCGCCGTCGAGGTCCCGGCCGAACTGCTGGAGAAGAAGGGGATCATGTTCCGATTCGGCGTGGCGAGCGACGACACCGCGAGCGTGTTCGTCAACGGCAAGCTGGTGGACAAGGACCCGGAGAACGACCACGAGTTCGCCTACTGGAACCGCGACGTCGAGCTGCCGCCGAAGGCGTTCAAGCCGGGGAAGAACCTGATCGCGGTGCTGGTCAAGAACAGGGCCGGCAGCTCCGACCTGTACATGGACCTGGAGCTGGTGGTCCTTGTCCCGATCCCGCGGCCCGTGAAGAAGGCCGCGAGCCCAAGAGCGGTATCGACCTCCAAGGAGCCCAGGGCGCCCGCGGTGGTCGACGAGCCACGCGACCCGAAGGCGCTCCAGGTGGACAAGCCATCGAGGACGATCACGATTCTGGGGGAAGTCGCGCCGCGAAAACTCCCACACCTGGACGAAAAGTACCCAATCGAGGTCGTCGGCACCTACGCCCACCCGCGTGGGCAAAAAGCCCACGAGACCGTGTTGACATTTAAGGGCGTGCGCCCGAGCGACGTCCACAAGGCCCTGGAGTCGCTCGGCCTGAAGGCGGGCAAGCCTGCCTACGGCGAAGAGGCGGTCGCGGCCGGCCCAGAGGTCAAGGTGTATCTGGACCTGCCCGGCAAGGACGGCAAGTCACAGCGCGTCCCAATCGAGAAGTGTCTCGTCCACCGCGACACGGGGAAGCCGATGATCGGCCTCAAGTGGCACTTCACCGGATCGATCATGAAACAGCCGGACCCGGAGAAGGACGACAAGGTCTACGGCGCGGACCTGACTGGGACGTTCCTGACCTTATTCCCGGTCACCGATTGCTGCGTACTGCAGAGCCAGCTAACGATGAAGGACGAGCCGACGTACAAACTGGAAACCAACCCGAAGGTTCTGCCCAAGGAGGGCACGGCGGTAAAACTGGTGATTGTGGTGGAATAAACGTCGCGGTTCGTCGCGGCATTCGCGAAAGGGACGGCCCGGGTGTCCCCGGGTAGGCGCCTTGTCGGTTGGTAGCCCCGGAGGGGCGGCCGAAATTAGCCAGGGGTAAGCGAAGCAAACCCCTGGCTAATTTCGGCCGCCCCTCCGGGGCTTCAGACCGAATCCATCTACCTTCGAGGCGCTGAACTGGCGCCCCTCGGTGTTCCGGGGGCCTACTCGCCCCGACGGTCATTTGCTAAGTTGTCCTAATAATCGGAACGAGATCCCACACGACCCGACGAGGTGATTGACGGTGGCCGACATCAAGAACATTGACATTCGCAAGGGCATGGTCTTCATCGGCGAGGATGGGCAGCTCTACCAGTGCCTCGACCGCGACCTGAACACGCCCGGGAACTGGCGAGCCATCCTGCAGCTCAAGGTCCGCAACCTGAAGACCGACTCCATCACCATGAACCGCGTCCGCCCGGACGACAAGGTGAAGCTGGCCTACCTCGACACGCGCAAGATGCAGTACTCCTACCGCGAGGGGGACAACTACATCTTCATGGACGCCGAGACGTTCGATCAGGTGCCGCTCAAGGCCGAGTTCGTCGGCGACCAGATCCTCTACCTGAAAGAGAACGACGAGGTCCTGGTGACGATGTACGAGGGCAAGCCGCTCAACTTCCAGCTCCCCGGCACGGTCGAGCTGGCGGTGACGGACACCGAGCCCGGCATCAAGGGGGCGACGGCCGCGGCCCAGACCAAGCCGGCCACGACCGAGACCGGGCTGGTCGTGAACGTCCCGTCGTTCATCAACAAGGGCGACGTCATCAAGATCGACACGAACGACGGGAAGTACATCGGGCGGGTGACGAAGTAACCGGTCGGCGAACCGGGAGCGTTAGCGACCGGAGGAGGCCTTTTCCCTAACGGGTCGGCGAATCGGGAGCGTTAGCGACCGGAGGAGGCCTTTTCCCTCCGGTCGCTAACGCTCCCGGTTCGCCTTGGCCAGCACCTCGAGCGCAAACTGCGACCACGTCTCGAACTCGTCCCGGTGTCGCAACAACTCGGCCACCGGGGCGAATCCCGCGTCATCGATCGCGGCCTCTCGCGGCCAAACCAGCGGCTCCTCCAATTCGAACAGGTGCACGATGCCGACGTGCACCTGACCGACTGGCGTCCGGCCGTCGTAGATGAACCCGAGTGGGGTCTCCGTCCACGGGCTTTGGATTTCCACTTCCTCGTCGAGTTCACGGAGCATCCCGGTCCGGTACGGGTCGGCGGCTGCCGGGCCGTCGTCGCGGGTGATGTGTCCACCGAGGCCGATCGACCGCAGGGCCCGGAGTCGAGCCTCCGCCCCGGCCGCCCCGCGCGTGTAGTGGAACACCTCCCCGGCACACCGCAAGACTACATAGGGGATGAGCTGCTTGAACGAAGGGTCGGACTCGACCTCGGCCCGCGGGCGGTAGGACAGGTGCTCCGGCGAAAGAAGCTGTCGCCGGAAGTCGTCCGAGAATGGTCGGAAGCCGTGAAATTCCCCGGCCGCGGCGAACCGGGCGCCCGGGACCACCAGCACCTGCTCGGCGGACTTGTCGGCGTCCATCGGAGTCCCCCCGACCGGCAACAAGCAGTTCCCGCCCGGCAGCCCCGGCAGCCGGGACCTATCCGATGAGCACGCGGATCGTGAACGAGATCACCGCCGCCGCGACCAGGCCCCACACCGCTAGCCGAAGCGTCTCGGCGCTCGTCCGCCTTGCCAGCAGGCGATCGACAGTCCGTTGGTCGTTGTGCTCGACGGCGATTTGAAGCCCGCGCTCGTACCGGCTGTCCGGGTAATCACGCGCCTGTTCCTCCGTCAGATAGCCGACGATCCCGCCTTCGGGAAGGGCCGGCAAGACGACCAGGTGGAAGCCCAGGTCGGTCGAATACGCGAAGGTCGCCAACCAGGTCTGCCGCCGCGTGCTGTCGGGGAGCAGTGCCCACAGGTCGCGGCAGACCTTCGCGTCCGGCTGCGACCGCACCAGCGCGATCCGGCCGGTGTCCACGAGCGTCTGGCAGGCGCCGAGCAGGAGCGGCCCGTCCCCGTGCTTGAAGACGCCGTCGAGGAAATGCACCGTGCGCCTGGGCAGCGGCTCCTCGGGCCATTCGAGTGTCGGCAGTGTCCCGGAAGCGTCCCATCGCGGCGGATACCGGTCCGCGATCGCGAACGGATCCGGTATCACGTCGTACAGCGGTCGCGGCAAGACCAGGAAACGAAACCGGCGGCCGGACACCGAGACCACGGCCACGCGCCGGCGGACTAACATGGTCGTGAAAAGACAGTCCGGGGCGGAGACCCCCGGTGGCAAAGCGAACCCGGTGACGACGCGCTCAACGTCCTGAGCCCAGGTGTCCTCGAAGTCGTCGGACCGAGCAATGACACCGGTGTCGCCGACCACGGCCTGGGCGATCGTGCGGGGAATCATGGTGATGGTTTAGGGCGGGGGGAGGAATTGTCCGGATTCCCCTTTCCCGCTCAGAGCAGGGCGTCGAGGGCGGAGTGTCCGATCCGCTTCGGCCGTTGTCAAGTTTTGGGCCCCCGGAAAGTGCGCGGAATTCCTCAGGCCGCCACTCAGTACGCATGTGTGTCGGCCTGAGGCGCCGCGCAGGATGTGGCTCCCCGGTAAGCACTTAAGTATCATTTGTCAGGGCGCCAGAATGTCGCAATGGCGACCTGACTCTGAGGGTGTCGGAGAAGGGTCCGAACTTTCGCGCCAGAGTGGAACCGCCGGACTCGCCCCGCGGCTCAATGGACCTTCGACCCAGGCGCCTGAACCGCGACCGCGGTGCCTTTGTCACTTGGCTTTCGGCATCCCTAGCATCTCCGTCGGCAGCTTCAGCTCGCTACCGAGGTACGGCTCGACCCGGACGTCGTCAAAGTAAACCGTCCCGAAGCCCGTGAGCGCCAGGCGCACTCGAACTTCGCCGCTCTCCGGCACTTTGCGGTACAGGTGCAGTTTTCGCCACGAGGTCGGGTCGGGGATCCGGGCTGCGTATGCTTCACCGGCCGTGGTGTCGAACACCATCGCCCCGTCAGCCGAGGCGCGGATGCCCGTCTGTGTCGGAACCCCATTCACCGTCATCATTGGTCCGGGCAGGACCCTCACCCAGCAGGTGATTCGCACCCACGTCCCCGGCGGGAACCGGACCGCCGGGCTGTTCACGGCGAGGAACACGCGCTCCAAAGCCTGCGGCTCCGGCGGCGGTTTCTCCTCCTTCTTCTTCACCGGCACCGAGACGGGCTTCGGCGCAACCGTCAACTTCAAGATCGTCTCGCCGAGCGTCGGCTGGGGCGGCACGATTTCGGGTCGATGGAGAGGGCTGGTCGGCTCGTACTGCGGCGCACGCGTGCGCTTTTTCTCCGGCAGCTTCTCCACCGCCTCGGCGCTTGGGACCAGCCGGGCGCTCATGACCACGTCGTCCAGCGCGACTTCCTGAACGGTCCAGCCCCGCAGCGTGGTGACCGGTATGCCGCGGCGGTCCGTCGGACGGGCTGCCTCGAAGTCGCCGTCGGGCAACGCGTTCTCGCCGACGGTCGCGGACTGCAGGGCCCTTGCCAGCTCCCAGTGTCGCGGGAGCGTGTAGAAGCTGACCGAGTACGGGGTGGCGCCCGGGTAGTCGAGGGTCCGCACCGCCTGCTCCCATTGCGCCCGCATGAGCAACCGCAGCGGCCGCAGCGACCGGATGGCCTCCAGGTACGCGAACTCCTCGTTGTGGGACACGCGGGCCCGCTGCGCCTCGCGCAGTCGCTTCTCCGACTCGCGGAGCCACAGGCCGGCCGTTTCGATCGGCGGGGCCAACTCCTCCAGCCGGGCCTGCGTCCGCATCACCTTCTTGAACTCTTCCTCGGCGAGCTCACACGCCCACGCCGCGGCCGCCGGGCCGAGCTCGTGCACCTTCCGCTGCCACGCGGCCAACAGGCCGTCCGGCGCGTTGTCGCTGGTGAACACGACGGCCGCGGTCTGGTCGAACTCGGGCAGCGTGATCTGCGTCCCTTCGGCCGTGATCCGCATCTGGTACTGCAGGGAATGAACCCGAACCGGAGTGATCTCCCATGGCTCGGCCCCGTCCGGCACAAGTGGCACGGTGAACGTCAACCCCTGGACGGCCGCCTGCGGCGCCACGTACTGCGCCCCGCCGCCGAGCCAGATCGGCATGGCGAGCATGCCCCGACTGGTCGTCCGCAGGATTGCCACCTTGACCGACGGATTCGACGAGGTGACCCACAACACGTCGCCGGTCAGGTTATGCAACAGCGGCTCCAGCATTTCGATCTCGTGATTCAAGAGGGCCAATTGCAGGAGCCGTTCGCGGCCGAGCCGCGGGTCGGCCATGTACGGGTCCGCAGTGAACCCGAGACCCTTGCTGCCTGCCGCCAGGGCGAGGTACGTGAGCAAGCGGATCTGCTCCGGCTGCGGGCCGAACGGCTCGGCACACCCCTCCGCCGGCGTCCGGTCGTACAGGAGGCGCATCTGCCACTCGGGGATTTGCGTCTGCACCCACGCCCAGGTGAACCGGGCCCCGGACGCGAGGATGCGGCGTTGAGTCATCCACTGGCCGTACCGATCCAGGTCGAGCGTCGTGAATAGCGGCTCGCGATGGATGCCGACGAGCTGGAGCGGGATGGCGAACCGGCCGAACCCATCCCACACGTCGGCCGAGACGGGTCGCCGCGGGTCGGCCGCGCGGATCGCCTCCACTGTTCGCGACACCCGGCGGTAATCCTCGGAGCGCACAGGCCCGAGGTCCCACGCCAGGACGCCGTCGCCCGACCGGAACTTGCGGATGGCGGCCACGAGGGCCTCCGCGTCGCGGGCGGTGAGCGGCTGGTCCGGCCGGTCGGGGTTTGTCTCAGATACCGGCGGGATGCCGGGGATGAGCCAGAACTGGTAATTGTCGATCGCGTCCTCGAGCACCGCCGACGGCGTATCGACCGGCATGTATAGGCCGTTGAACCCGGCGTCGCGGAGCGCCCCGAGCGGTGTGCCGGCGTAGCGGATGAACCGCGGGAACATCGGGACGCCGCCGACCGTCAAACGGCCGCGGGCGAAGTCCACCGCCACGCCGCGCTCCGTGCGAGCGGGGCCTTTCTCCTTCACCTTGGGCGGAGCAGGCTGGTCCATGCGCGGCGCGACTGCCCCGACGGGACCAATCTCGAGGTTGTCAAGAAAGACCTCCACCTCGCCGGGCCCGGTGTAGAGGTTGAGGATCAGTCGGTCGATGTAGGCGTCCGTGACGTCCGGGTCGCCCTTCAGGTCGAGCCGCAGGGCTTGCTTTTGCGCCTGGAGCAGGTCCGCGGGCCGCTTGAGGACAAGTTTTTGCCATCCCCCCGCCGGGGCCTTGTACGTGTCGAACAAGACGACGCGGGTGAGCGACTCGTCAATCTGCTTCGGGTTTCGGATCTTCGGGAAGACGACGCGAGCCAGGAGTTGGACACCGGCGACATTCGAGTGGACCCACAGTTCGGCCGACAGGTCTTCCGTCAGCGGGGCCGGTGGGGTCGGGTAGTAGTAATAGGCGTAGTTGGCTTCCTTCTTGCCGGCTTGCAGGTTCAACTTGATATGCTCGGACGTCGGCAGAGACCGGGACCGGTCGGTCGACAGGTCGTGGGCCTTCTCTTCCGCCTTGACGTTGTCGTCGCCCTTGATGAAGTGGGTGGTCTTGCCGGAGAAGTCGTTGCGGTGAATCTCGTCGGCCGCGGCCGGGAGCGCGAATACGACCGCGAGAAGCAGCGCTGGAATAGTCGGCAGGCCACGTCGCATGTGGCGGGCTCCGGGCCGGGCGCAGGGGAATTCAGCGCCCGTATAGCGGCCCGGGGGCAGTTGCGGAAGCCCAAGTCGGCATACGGCCGGCTCCGCCAGTCAATCGATGCCCGGCAAGTGGCCGCGGCGGAGCTGGCCGTCGCGGATCAGGAAGTACTTGAGCGGCGCGAACGTGGCCAGGTCCGGATGATTCAGCACGAAGATCACGTTGTCCGACGAGATTGTCTCCCATTGGTGCAAGCCGATCAGGATGTCGCCGCGCTGGAAGCCCGCCCGGGCGCCCAGGCTGTCCGCGCCGACGTCGGTGATGCGCAGGCCGCCGCGAAGGTCCTTGTTGACGCGGTTCACCACCTCGGCGGAGACGGCATCGACCTTGACCCCAAGCTTCTTCCACACCACGTCGCCGCCACCCGAAACCGTGACCGCCGGCACTGGGCGGCCGGTCGGCCGCAGGGCGATCTCTCCCTTCACCTCGTCCCGGGCCCGGCGGCCGACGATCGCCAGCTTGGTCCCCGGTGTTTGCTCGAGGAACGCGCGCTCGATGTCCATGGCGCACTTGACCGGCACGTCCCCGACCTGGTCCACCACGTCCCCGGCTTTGAACCCCGCGGCCTCCGCCGGGCTGCCGACCTCCACCCGCTCGACCACCGCCCAGCGCTTGACCGGGTTGTCCGAGGAGTCGACCACGTCGCGGAGGACCAGGCCGTGCGACTGGCCAACCCGCCGGCGAGCGCTAAGCATCTCGGCGGTCGTTCGGAGCACCTGGTCGATGGGCAGGGCGAAGGCAATGTTCTGGGCTCCGGCCCGGATGGCCACGTTGACGCCGATCAGCTCGCCGTAGACGTTGAGAAGCGGCCCGCCGGAGTTGCCCGGGTTGATCCCGGCGCTCGTCTGGATCAACGACTTGTACGAGATTTCCTTGTTGAGCGTGACGTCGCGCTTGAGAGCGCTCACGATCCCGGTCGTGACCGTGTGCTCGTAACCGAACGCGTTACCGATGGCGATGACCGGCTCGGCCAGCATGAGGTCGGACGAGGTGCCGAGTGGGATGACGGGCAGCGGGCGGGGTGGGTCGATCTTGAGAATGGCCAGATCGGCGTCGGCGTCGCGGGCGAACACGCGGGCCGGGAGGGTGGTCCCGTCGTGCAGCCGGACGCGCAGCGATTGGACTTCGTCCACGACGTGATGGTTGGTGACTAAATACCCGCGCGGGTCGATGACGATCCCGGTGCCCATGCCGTTGACCCGGTGCTGGGTGGGGGAGACGTCGAGCCGGCGGTCGAAGTCGCGAGCGTCGCCGACGGTGCGCTCGCTGTGAATGTTGACGACCGACCCCTTGACCCGCTCCACCACCTCGACCGCCGGGGACCGTCGGGGGTTGCCGGGCCGGGCCGGGGTTGCGTCGTCGGCCCGGGCGACAGTCACGACGAGGAGACAGGCGACGATGGCGGCCGCGGCGCGGCGGGCGGCAAGGGACGACGACAGCATGATGACCCCAGGAGCCGGAAGGCGGGCCCGGGGCTGGCCGTCCGTCGCCAGCCCGTCCAGGTTCCGCAGACTCAAGGATCGGCCGGGCCGCCGCGAAACCTCCATTCCGCCCGGGTTACCCGGGACGCGGAGCCGCCCCGGACGCCGTGTCGCGCGGGTCAGTCGCGGCGGGCGGATGGTTCGGGGTGCGAAGGTGGGGGGAACGGGACGGGCGGAGGGGGCCGTGCGGGCGACGGTCCGCGGCGCGAGGGGCGAGTTGCGAGAACGAGTGAAGTTCGGACGCGGGCGGACGGTAGACCGAGCCGCCCGCAGACCGCGGATTACTTCTGCGTCTTCAGCGTCTTGAGCAAATCCAGTACTTCCGCGTCTTTCGGGAGCAACTTTGCCGCCTGCTCCTGGACCTTCAGGGCGTCATCCTTGCGGCCCTCCTCGGCCAGGGCGAACGCCAGCCAGTGGAGCATTCGGCCGTCCTTGGAGCCGGTCAGTTCGACCGCCTTGCGCAGGTCCATCATCACTCCGGGGAGTCCGCGCTCCAACCGGATCCGGCCGCGGACGAAGTACCCGCGGGCCTCCTCGGGGCTGGACTCGATGGCCTTCTCCGCGTCCGGAAGGGCCTGGATCAACCGGCCGCGGTCGAGCGACTGCTGGGCGCGCAGCGCCAGGGCCGGGCCGAAGTCCGGCCGGGACTGTAGTACGTCACCGAGGAGGGCGGCCGCGCGGTCCGAGTGTCGGCCCGTTTTCGCCAGGTACTCGGCACACACGAACTGGTCGACCAGCTTTCCCTTGTTGTCCGGCACGGTGGCTCGCAACGCCTTTGCCCGGTCGATCATCGCGATCAGGTCTACGGCCTGTTTCTCGGTCGCCACTTCCCCAAGGACCTTGCCCGGCCCGTCCGGCAGGTCGGACAGCCGGCCCAACGCGATCACCGAGTCTGCCCACGCCTTGAACGCCTCGGCCGAGTGGTCCTTCGGGCTGACTTTCCGGAGGGCCTCGACGGCCCCCTGCCAGCTCCCACGGCGGGCCAGGGCAATGCCGAGCACGCGGGCCGCGAGCGACCCGTTGTCCCCGTCTATGGACCGCGTCGCCAGGTCGATCGCGTCCGCGTCGCACCCGAGGGCCAGACAGGCGTCGGCGGCCTGGGCGAGCTCGTTCCGGTCACCCTCGGCCGCGACTACCCACTGCCGAAGGGCGTCGCGGGCCTCAGTCACCTCCCCCGCCTTGATCAGGGCCCCGACCCGTCGCCGCATCGGCTCCAGGGCATCCGGGTCGGCGTCGGCCGCCCGGGCGTAGGCCGCGGCTGCGGCCTTGTACTCCTTCAGCTCTTCCCGGATGTTGCCGTCGAGCATGTAGCCGGCCGGCGTCGTTGTCACATCGCGGTCGGCCTCGGCGGCGGCTTCGAAGTGCTTGCGCGCCTCGGACGGGGTTTTCTCGGCAAGCGACAGCCGCGCCAGTTGGAATTCGGCTTCGGCCCGGACCGCGTCGTCTTCATGCTTTGCCAACTTCTCGAGCACCGGCCTGGCCTTGGCGTGGGCGGTGAACGTGACGAGATCTCTCCCGAGGGCGAGCGCGTACTTCGGCTCCATCGGGTACTTCTTAATCAGCTCACCCCAGAGCCGCTCGGCCCGGTCCGGGTCCCGGGACGTGCCGGCCGCGGCCTCGATCACATTGCGGTCGCCCGGGAACCTCGTCAGCGCGGCGTCCGCAGCGTCCGCCGCGGAGCCGTAGTTGCCCGCGATGTCCTGGAGCCGAAGTAACTCCAACCAACCCTCCTTGTCGCGCGGCTCCTTCTTGAGGAACTCGGTGAGGAGGGGAATATCCTGCTTCGCCTCGGCGGCCTCGGTGACTGTCCGAAGTGTCAGGTAAGTCCGGTAGCCGGCGGCGATCGCCTCCTGCCACTGGCGAAACTCGTCGAGTTCCTTGGGCTCGATCCGCGTGCCGTGGACGCGCGCCTCGAAGTCGATTGTCCACTTCCGCCCGCCGTCATCGGCGCTGACCGTCCGCCGGAAGACTCCCCACTGGGACTTCGCCGTTTTGTCTGCCGGCGGGTCCGTGAGGCGGCACCCCGGTGGAGCCGCGACCGTGAACCGATGCGTCAATTCGAACGGCGCGCCGAGGTCCAGGGCAGCACTGCGCTCCGGATCGACGGTGACCGCCAGAAGCCGACCCCAGACTTCGCTGTCTGTGATGCTGCCCTCGCGGTTCGGCTCGCCGGACAAGTGCCCGGGTATCTCGAACCGCACCCGGGCCCGGACCGGGCCGTCGTAGTCTTTGAGCGCCTTCTCGTCGATCTCGAGAGACTTGAGGCGGGATTTGCTGTTGGCGTCCTGAAGCTCGGTCGTCATCAGCCGGCGCCGCTCGCCAGCCGGAACGTCCACCCAGTCGTCGCGCCGCGCGAGCGCCGACGACCCCGTGGAGGTCATGGTCCGATCCGCTACGCTGTCGCCATTTCGGCGCAGGTTGATGGTCGTCTGCAGGTCGGTCCGGTCGTCTTCGGGCGCCAGGGCCGGGGTGCGCATCAGTCGCAGGCCCTTGTCGTCGAACACGTAGACGACGCGGTCGCGGTCCGTGTCGGGCAGGAAGTCCCACCCGCACAGGCTGGCTGTCGTGTCGATCCAGTGGTCTTTCCCGTCGACGCTCACCAAGAGCAGGGCGTGCGTGCCCCATGGGGACGGGACCGATTCGAGGATCTGGCCGTCGCCCCGCACGCCCAGCGCCACCAACCCGGCAGGGATGCCGGCTTCTTTCAGGAGCACGGCCAGGAGTTGAGTCGTGTCCTTGCAATCGCCGAAGCGGTTGGCAACCACGGCCGCGGGCGTAGTTGGCGTGAAGTCGTGCCGCTCCCCCGTGGAGACGTAACGGACGTTTCGCCGCACCCAGTAAGTCAGCGCCCGTGCCTTGTCGGCCGACTTATCCAGCCCCTTCGTGACCTCCGCCACAATTGCCTTCAAGTCCTGCGTGCACTCCCAGCACTTCTCGCGGATGGACAGCTTCCAGTCGCGGACGTCGTCCCACGACTGCATGGTCGAGACGGCCACGCCGAGTCGGAGCTCCTCCTTCGGGGGCAGGTGGTCGTCCCGCGGCTGTTGCCGGCGGTTGCGGGCTTCCCACGTAAACGTCCGGTTCGTGTCGCTCGCCACGACTTTCGGCTCGAATTTGCCACCGGCCAGCTGGGGATTCACGGTCGCGTATTTCAGGGGCCGGTCCTTCGGCAGCCGAACGCGAAACCCGTCGTTCACCACCGGGTAACGGTCGTCTCCGAAGGAGTAGCGGTAGAAGAAATGGCCGCGATACTCCGGGTTCTTCCCGCGGACGGTCCACTTGACCTCAATCACGTCCCCGGCCGCAAGGGTCGGGAACGACACGATGAGCTGCTTGTCCGTGCCGTAGACGAAGTAGTCGGTGCCGACGTCCCGGAGCTGGACATGCCGCGCTTCCACCTCGACGATCTTCCCGTCCGGCTTGTGAACGCGGGCCGCGTTGAGCGTCAGCGCCTCGTAGTCGGGAACGTAAGTGATTGACCGGTGCTCGCCGAGTTGCTCGACCGCCTTCCGGCTGTTCAGGCGCATCACCTCGTGGGTGATCGTCTCGACGGTCCCGTCCTCCTCAACCAGATGGGTCGACCAGGACCGCAAGTAACATGCCGGGGCGTCATCGAGGAAGTCCTTGGGGACGCCCTTCCAGTCGGCGGGGTTGTACGCGTACGGGTCGGGCTCGCGGGACGGGCCGCGCGGGACCGGCCATTCCTTGGCGGCCTGCGCGTAGGACGCGATCAGCAGAGTGGCCAGAAGGGTGATCGGCCGGTGGGACAGGACCATTGGCACCTCCGAAGCAAAGACGCCGCGATTGTACTAATGGGCCCGGCGGGTGACGACCGCAAGTCATGTCGTGAGTCCTTCCCTAGAATCACCGAACCATCGACCCGCAGATGCGAGTTCCATGAAAGCACGTCAGGCCGCCATCGTTGAGCCGTACAAGGTCGAGATCCGCGACGCCGACCTGCCGGACCCGGGGCCGAACCAGATCCTCGTCGAGTGCGAGGCCAGCGCGATCAGCGCCGGGACCGAGCTGGCCGTTTACACCGGCAGCCACCAGTGGCTGAAAGACCCGAAGATGACGGACTGGAAGTTTCCCTTCCGGTCCGGATACAGCGCCGCGGGCCGGGTAGTGGCCGTCGGATCCGACATCCAGGGCCTGAAGTCGGGCGACCGCATCTGCTACCCCGGCAACCATGCGACGCACGAGCTCCTGACCGTCGGCCACGAACGCGGGCGGTGGTGGAAGATGCCGGATCATCTCCCCGCGGAAAAGGCGGCCCTCGCGTGCATCGCCCGGTACGGACTTGGCGGGGTGCTCCGGGCGGGGCTCACACTCGGCCGGTCGGTCGCTGTCCTGGGCCAGGGGATCATCGGCCAATTCGCATTGCGCTGCGCGCTCGCGGCCGGGTGCCACCCGGTCGTCGGCATCGACTCGGTGCGGATGCGGCGGGAGGCGGCGCGGGCCGCGGGGGCCGATTTCCTCATCGACCCCTCCACCGGCGACGCGAAACAGCAGTTGCAGACGTTCCTCGGGGCCCGCGGGGCCGAGATCGTGATCGACGCGACGGGAGTGCCGGACGCCGTCCCGGCGGCCATGTCGCTGGCGTGCGACGCGGGGCAGGTTATCGTCGTTGGCAGCCCGCGCGGGATCGCCAAGGAGGTCAACTTTTACGACGACCTACACCGCCGGTACATCGAGGTCTGCGGAGCGCACGGGAATATGCTTTTCGAGCCGGCGCATGTCCGTCTGGCTGGCGATTGGGGCGTTGACAAGGCGCAGAAGTGGCTGCTCGCCGCGCTCGCGTCCGGCCGCCTGAGTGCTGCCAAGCTGGTCACGCACACAATCACCCCGGAAGGGATCGGCGCGGCCTATGACGGGCTGCTCAAGAACAAGGACTCCTACCTCGGCGTCGTGGTGAAGTGGAAGTGAGGCCCGCGCCGCTCGCGGCGTAGCGGCCAGAACTCGATGTCCGATCCATTCCTGATCTACCTGCTCCTGTGCCTCTCCGCTCTGGCCGCCGGGGCCGTGAACTCGATCGCCGGCGGCGGGACACTGCTCTCGTTCCCCCCTCTGCTCAAGATCTTCAACGGGCTGGAGAATGGAGCCGTCCTGGCAAACGCCACGAGCACTGTGGCGTTGCTGCCCGGATCCTTCGCCGGGGCGCTCGGGTACCGCAAAGAAGTGATCGAATGTCGCAAGCTGATCCTCCAGCTCCTCGCGCCGAGTCTCATCGGCGGGGCGCTCGGATCTATCCTCGTGATTCGCTACCCCGGCGTGTTCGCGGCGCTCGTCCCCTGGCTCATCCTGTCCGCCGCGTTCCTGTTTCTGTTGCAGGGGCCGATCAAGCGCCTGACCGGCGCTGGGTCGCACGGCCCCCCGCGCGGGCGCACAATCGCCGCGGTCGTACTTGGGCAGTTTCTAATCGCGATCTACGGCGGCTACTTTGGCGCCGGCATCGGCATCCTGATGCTCAGCGTCCTGCCGTTCATGGGCACCCAGACGATCCACCAGACCAACGCGGCCAAGACGGTCCTCGCGGTCGCGATGAACGGGGTCACAGTGCTGATCTTCATCATTGAGGGTGTGGTCGTCTGGCCGTATGCCCTCGCGATGGCCGCCGCGGCGATCCTCGGGGGATATTTGGGGGCCCGGTTCGCCCGCCGGCTACCGGCGATCTACGTTCGGGTGCTGGTCGTCATTATCGGTTTCGGGTTGGGGCTCTACTATCTCTGGAAGGAGTTCGGCAACGGCTCCTGACTCTCCTGCACTTCCGCGCGAGGCCGCCATGTCCACCCGCATCGAAGAAGACAGCATGGGCCCGATCGAGGTGCCCACGGACCGCTACTACGGCGCCCAGACCGCGCGCTCGCTGATCCACTTCGCCATCGGCGACGAGCGAATGCCCCGATCCATCATCCGCGCGTTCGGCGTGCTCAAGAAGGCGTCCGCGCTCGTCAACCTCGACCTGGGCCTGTTCAAGAAGAAGAAGGACACCGACCTTGACCCGGCCCGGAAGGTGGAGCTGATTGCCCGAGCCGTCGACGAGGTGATCGCGGGCAAGCTGGACGACCACTTCCCGCTGCGCATCTGGCAAACGGGGAGCGGGACGCAGACGAACATGAACGTCAACGAGGTCATCGCCAACCGGGCGATTGAGCTCGCGGGGGGCACTTTGGGGAGCAAAACCCCCGTCCACCCGAACGACGACGTCAACATGTCCCAGTCTTCGAACGACACGTTCCCGACGGCGATGCACATCGCCGCGGCTGAGGAGATTGGTCAAAAGCTCATCCCGAGCGCCACGGCCCTGCGGAACGCGCTGAAGGCCAAGCAGGACGAGTTCGCGTCGATCGTGAAGATCGGCCGCACGCACCTGATGGACGCGGTGCCGCTCACGCTCGGCCAGGAGTTTTCCGGGTACGTCGCGCAGATCGACCAGGCGATCGACCGCGTCAAGGCGAGCCTGCCTGGCCTCTACGAGCTGGCGCTGGGCGGGACCGCGGTCGGGACCGGCTTGAACAGTCACCCGGAGTTCGCTGAGCGCGTGGCGAAGAGAATTGCCGAGCTGACCGGGCTCCCGTTCGTCTCCGCACCAAACAAGTTCGCCGCCCTCGCTGCTCACGAGCCGCTGGTAGCCGCGAGCGGGGCCGTGAAGACCCTGGCCGTGGCCCTCATGAAAATCGCCAACGACATCCGCTGGATGGCGTCCGGGCCGAAGTGTGGGCTCGCGGAGATCACGATTCCCGAGAACGAGCCCGGGTCGTCGATCATGCCGGGGAAGGTGAATCCGACGCAGTCCGAGGCGATGACCATGGTGTGCGTCCAGGTGTTTGGGAACGACGCGGCGGTGACGTTTGGGGCCTCGCAAGGCAACTTCGAGTTGAACGTCTTCAAGCCGGTCGTCGTCCACAACCTGTTGCACTCGGTCCGGCTGCTCACCGACGCGTGCCGGTCGTTCCGGGAGCACTGCGTCGAGGACAACGCGAAGCGGCCGGGGATCAAACCCAACCGGGCCCAGATCAACCGGTACGTGGCCAATTCACCCATGCTGGTGACGGCCCTGAACCCGCACATCGGCTACGACAAGGCCGCAGCCGTCGCCAAGAAGGCGATCAAGGAGAATATCACGCTAAAGGAGGCTTGCGTCGCCCTCGGCTACCTGAGTGCGGTAGACTTCGATCGGTTGGTCAAGCCGGAGGCGATGACCCGGCCGGGTCTTGGTTGAGGCACTTCGTCGGGACCGTTGAAGATTGCCAGGAGTGGGGGTGGTGATTTGGCAATCTTCGAATGGGCCGAGTCGTTGCAAGATGGCGATTCACGGGTATTTCGAAGGTTGCCACGGGCGGGGGGGGTGATTTGGCAACCTTCGACGAGCCCAATTCGTTGCAAGGCGGCGCCCGGCAGCGTCATTCTGAAGATTGCCAGTCCTATGTGTGTGGGTTGGCAACCTTCAACCGAAACGTCCCCAAATGTCTCCCCGCCAATCCGGCATCCACGCACCACCCTGCAATGACTTTCCCCAAATATCACCCGGGGACAAACCATTCCAAAGTCCGCTCAATCAAGCAAGTAACTTCTTGAGTGCCGCCAGGTGTCGCGGCACCGCCACTTTGGCGTCCTCCTTGGCCTCGTACTCCAGCGCCACGTACCCGCGATAGTTGACCGCCCGGAGGATGTCCACCAGCCGCTTCAGGTCGGCCTCCTGGGTCCCCTTCCCGGCCGGCGAAACCTCAGTCTTGATCTGCGTGACCACCGCATACGGGGCGATCTTCTCCAACTCCGCGTACGGATCGGCCGTGTGGAAGTTGCCGGTGTCGAAGTTCACGCCAAAGGCCTGGCTCTTGACCGCCTTGACGATCGCGAGCACCTGCTCCACAGTGGCCGTAATCCCGCCGTGGTTCTCCAGGGCAAGGATGATCCCGTACTTGGCCGCGTGGTCGCACGCCTCCTCGATCGCGGCCACGCATCGGGCGCGAGCCTTCTCCTCGGTGTCCCCCTTGGCCACGCTCCCGGCGAAGATGCGGATCGTCTTGCCGCCGAGTCGCGAGGTGTGCTCGACCCACGCCTTCACGCTCGCCAGCTCGGCCTTGAGCTTCTCGGCGTCCGGGGTGCAGAAGTTGTTGCCGACGGCCGTGCCGCTCACGTCCAGACCGAGCCGGGTGCAGCGCGCCTTGAGGCCGGCCAGGTATTCGGGACTCGTCTCGGCGAAGTAGTAGGCCGTCAACTCCACGGCGTCGATGTCCTGGGCGGCCGCGAAGTCGATGAAGTCGGCCAGTGTCATGTCCGGCTTCGGCTTCTTCTTGAGGTCGAGCCACTGGCGAAAGCTGTACGCGGCGAGGCTCAACTTTAGCCGCGGCTTGCCATTGCGGGCGATCGGCTCGATGGCCGCGGCCGGGCGGGCGACGAGTGCGCCCGCGCCGGCGGCAAAGGCGGCAAGCCAGGCGCGGCGGGAGAGGTCAGACACGGGAGGACCCTCGAAGGGGATGGGGATTCACACAGGATAAACGGCCTGCGGGCGGATGCGAGCGAAATTTGCCGGCCCAACTTGCCCCACCGGTCGGACCCGCTCTTCCCCGGCATGCCGGCCCCCGGAACTTGCCCGGTCGGCCAAAGTTCCCCCGCCCCCGCGGCCGAAACCGGAATGAACGCCGGGCGGGGGCCCGGCCGATCCGCCCCGGCGAGGCCGGCCGTGCAACACGACTTGAGTGTGCTGGCGCTGATCCGCGGCAAGGAACGGTACGTCTACGTCTACGACGACGAGAGCCGGGACGAGCTGATCGAGGCGATTCGCGCCCAGGCGGCCAGTCCGGCGGTCAGCCTGTCCTGGTACGACGCGGCCGTCCTGACGGAGCGGGCCCGGCAGCAGGCGCTGGAAGCCGGGCCGGCTGCCAAGTCGCCCACGAAGGGCTAGCCGCTTCGACGACTCGCGCAACCTCGAGACCGCGACGATGGAGCAAGCCCTGGCCGACTTCCTCCGGCACCTGGGTCTGGAGAAGAACGCGTCGGCCCACACCGTCAAGTCCTACCGGGAGGATCTGACCCAGGCGGTCGGCTTCTTCCGCGAGAAGGCCGGCGCGGGGGTCCGGCCCGACCAGGTCAGCACTCGGCTGCTGCGCTCCTTCCTCGCCTGGCTGCACGAGCAAGGGTACGCCCGGACCACGATCTCGCGGCGGATCGCGGCCGTGCGGTCGTGGTGCCGGTTCCTGTGCCGGCAGGGGACGCTGCAGAAGAACCCGGCCGACGGGCTCCGCGGGCCGAAACTCGACCGCCGGCTGCCGCACTTTTTGAACAAGGCGGACGTGCAGCGATTGCTCGCCGCCCCGCCGGCCGACACCGCGCTCGGCCTGCGCGACCGGGCCCTGCTCGAAACCCTGTACTCGGCTGGGCTGCGGGTGAGCGAGTTGGTCGGGCTGGAACTCGGCGACTTGGACCTGGCGGAGGGAGTCGCCACCGTTCGCGGCAAGGGGCGCAAGGAGCGGCTGGCGCTGATCGGCGACGCGGCCCGTCGGGCCACTGCGGACTGGCTGGATGCCCGCGCCGCCCTTCTGGAGGGGATCGGCCGGCGCTCCGAGGCCGTGTTCCTGAACAAGAACGGCACCCGGCTCTCGACGCGCAGCGTCGGCCGGCTCTTGGTGAAGTACCTGCGGCGGACCGGGCTCGACCCTCGGACCACGCCGCACACACTGCGGCACACGTTCGCCACGCACATGCTCGACGCCGGGGCGGACATCCGCGGGGTGCAGGAGTTGTTGGGCCACAAGAACTTGACCACCACCCAGATCTACACGCACGTGTCCACCCAGCGGTTGCAGGACAGCTACCGCAAGTCCCATCCCCGAGCTTGACCCCCGACCCGTCGAGGCCGAGTCCATGAGCCGCATGAGGGCGATCACCGCCGCCGTCGCAGGGATGCTGGTCCTTTCCGCCTGGCCCGCGCGCGCCGCGGACAAGCAAGTCGAGTGGCGTGCCGATTACGACGCCGCCCGGAAAGAAGCTGTAGACAAGGCCCGGCCGATCTTCCTGGAGTTTCACACCGACGAGTGCTTCCACTGTCGGCGACTGGAAAACGGGCCGTTCCACGACCCGGCGGTGGTTAGCTTGCTGAACGAGCGGTTCATCCCGCTGCGCGTGGACGGGAACAAATCCCCGCGACTCGCCCAGGCCCTGCGCATCCAGGCCTACCCGACCATGATCATCGCGGCCACCGACGGGAAGATTCTGGCCTTCCTCGAAGGCTACATGGAATCGAAACCGCTCGTGGATCACTTGCAGCGGTCGCTCGCGGTCCAGACCCCGGACTGGATGGCTCGGGACTTCCAGGAGGCGTCGAAAGCCGTCGGCACGGGGGACTACGCCAAGGCCGTGCCGCTCCTCAAGGGGATCATGGAGGACGGCAAGGACCGGCCGGTCCAGACCAGAGCCAAGCAAGTGCTCGACGAGATCGAGCAGCAGGCGACCGGCCGGCTGGTGCGCGTCAAGCAGTTCCAGGACAAGGGCCAGTACGCGGAGGCAATGGACCTGTTGACCGAGCTGATGAGCCGGTACCCGGGCACACAGTCGTGTGGTGAGGGGGCCAAGATGCTCACCAGCCTCGCCGACCGTCCGGAGTTGAAGGCGACCCAGAAGTCGCGGCGGGCGAAGGACCTCCTGGCCCAAGCCCGCGACGCTTACAAGGCGGAGAAGTTCAGCGCGGCCCTCGAGTTCTGCCAGGTCCTCGAATCGACCTATGCCGACACGCCTGAAGGCCAGGAAGGCGCGCAGATCGGGGCGGAGATTCGCTCCAGCCCGGAAAAACTCGCCCGGGCGTGCGAGAACCTTAACGAGCGGCTCGCCTCGATGTACTCGACGCTCGGCGACACCTGGATGAAAAAGGGCGACAAGGATCAGGCGGCGACGTGTTACGAGAAGGCCGTCCGGGCCGCCCCGGCGAGCCTCGTGGCACGAGAAGCGCAAGCGAAGCTGACACTGATTTCTGCAAAGGCTCCGGCGCTGCCGGCCAAGTTCCAGAAGCCGGATAAATGACGTCTTACCGTATCCGCGAAGCCGCAAGTGGGCCGCTTGCGGCTACGGGTTACGGGAAGACGCGGCTCACTGCCGCCAACTCTGGGAGCGGCACTGTCGCCTGGACGCGACCACCTCGCGCACACTTCTTCATTGCCGCCGTGGCAGCCCGTTCCAGCACGATGCGGACCTCTTGCGGCGCATCTTTGTGCAGCCGCAGATATCGCTCCAACTCCTGAACCGTGTTTGCGGTCGGTGGGGCCCCGAGTCGCTCGGCTTCCTCGATCAGCGTCTTCACGGCCTTCGCAGCCGCGGTTTCCATTGCTTCACGATCCTTACCCGGCGGCAGACATTCCTCCAGGTCGTTCAACGCCCGCAAGATGACGACATGACTCACAGTCCGGGCGCTGACCGGGTCGAGCCACCGGCCGTTCGACGCCTGACCCGGCAGCACGCAGATCTGACACTTCTTCCGCGCGCCGTCCAGGTACTTCTTGTCCGCGGTGACGCGGAAAGCCTCACAAAGCAAGCTCACGGCAAACGCGTTGGCGTAGAACTCCGGCACGCACGCGGCGCCGAGCGCCCAATCGGCCGCCTTGAACCCCGCCTTCGTCCAATCGTCGTTCCTGTAGGCGGCGCCGGCCCGCAAAAGTGCGAGCCCGCACTCACACGCATCTACTTGACTGGCCCCATCGGGAAGCGGCATGACAACCCAACCGCCATCGATCGCGCTAACGTCCCGATCGACCAGGCGATCAATCAGGTCGCCATACCGCGCGTGTTTTCCGCGGACGTCCGGGAACTTGAAATGTCCGGCATCGACCTGGAGGGCTACCATCGCCTTGCAACAGCCGCGGACGAGGCCGTCAAGTGTCGGCAGTTTCTCCTTCTTG
>DATFWZ010000043.1:0-4376 GCA_035258765.1 Gemmataceae bacterium | reverse complement strand
TAGCCGCGACGCGGAGGCTTTGCGGAGCGGAGCGCGCACGCCGGACGTCGCGGGCACGTCCATCCGCTCCCCGGGAGCGCCTGCCTGACGCGCTCCGCTCCGCGAAGCCTCCGCGTCGCGGCTAACGGGTCCTCGGAGTCGGTCCGCATCGGAAAAATGTTGTTACCGCCCCGCGCCAGTGATACGATTCCCATCCCACCAACCTTCGCCCATCCCTGTTCCGATCGCGCACCGATCCTTTTACCGAAAGGCAAATGATGAACTCCGCGAAAACGGTTGCCCTCGCCAGTGCCTTCCTCTTCCTCGCGTCCACCGCCGCCCGGGCGGAGACGACGATCGAGTTGAAGGGCACCCACCTCTGCTGCGGCCAGTGCGTGAAGGCCGTCGGGGAGATCCTCAAAGGGGTCGAGGGCGTGACCGGCAAGTGCGACCAGAAGGCCAAGACCGTGACCATCACGGCCAAGGACGAGGCCGCGGCCCAGAAGGCGGTCGACGCCCTCGCGGCCGGCGGTTTCCACGGCGACACCGGGAGCAAGGACGTGACGATCAAGGACGACAGCGGGGTCAAGGCGGGGAAGGTCAAGACTCTGACGGTGACGGGCGCCCACAACTGCTGTGGGCAATGCACCAAGATCCTCAAGGAGACGCTCAAGAAGGTTGACGGCGTGACCGGCGACACGGTGAAGGCGAAGGGGGACACGTTCGAGGTGACCGGGGACTTCGACGCGGAGGCCCTGATCAAGGCCCTGAACGCCGCCGGGTTCCACGTGAAGGTCAAGTCGTAATGAGCGGAAGAGCGGATTGAGGAATTGCTCGGCCGAATGCTAAAATCCGCCTCCGTGAAAACGAACGCGGATGACCCGGACAACGCGGGTTTTGCGCGGATCAGACAGAAGACAGATCTGTCCTGGTTTGATCCACGCAAACCCGCGTTGTCCGGGTCATCCGCGTTCGTTTTGATGGTGATCCGAGGGCCCCCATTGACCTCGATTCCAACATCACTGCACTCGCCGCTTGAACGTCCACGTCTCGGTCGTCACCGGTACGGATCGCGTGGGTGGACCGGGGCCGCCGCCCGCCCCGCCCGGGCCCCGATCGGCCGCGAGCGCCGAGGCAAGCGGGCTTCCCAATTGCTGACCCACCATCTCCCACCCCTCGCTTCCAAGAAGATTGAGCATGTAGATCTTCTGGGCGCTCGCGGATAGCCCCTTCTTCGGCGCCGTGGACTTCAGCTTGTCGGCCAGCTCGAGCCAGTCCTTCACCTCGAATTCCGCCTGTCCGGTGGTCCACCGAATCGTCGGCGAAACGGCGGCCGCGGGGTCCTCGCCGTCGTCAAATGGCCGCGGCACCGATCGCGGAGTGCGCACTTGCAACTCCGCGTACTCCCACCGCGGCTTGTCGGGCAACGGAGGGGCCGCGAACGTCGGTACGGCCGTCAAGCCCAGGACGACAACGGACACCCCGGCCGTTCGCTTGATGAGCTGTCTCACGATGAGTCTCCGTAGGGATGTTGGATCGAACCCCGAGTGTATCACGGCGGCTCGCGGTATGCGTTGACAATGAGAACCCGTGTAACTTGCGCCGCCCCGCGATTCGGGGGGCGGCCGCAGGGCCGATTGGTTACAATCTCTCTCCGATTCACCGCTCCTTCGAGACGGTTTCATGACCCGATTCGTTCTCCGCACGCTCGCCTTCCTCCTCGTCGTCTCCCTCGCGACCGGGATCGGCCTCCGTTTCGGGAGCCCGACCGCGGCGGCCCCGTCCGAAAAGCGCGTCGCCTGGACCACGTCCAAGGTCACCGGCAGCCCGGAGCCGCCGCACGCGTACCGGCTCGCCCCGGCCTTCCCGAAGCTGAAGTTCAATAACTCGCTTCACATCACGAGTGCCCCCGGCACCGACCGGCTGTTCGTCTGCGAGCAGGGGGGCAAGATTCTCTCATTCCCGCCCAAGCCGGACGTGGACAAAGCGGACCTCGTCATCGATGTGTCCAAGGATCTCACGAGCTGGAAGGCGGGCGGCAACGTCCAGGGGTTTGACGCGCTGTATGGACTGACCTTCCATCCGAAGTTCGCCGAGAACCGCTACTGCTACGTCTGCTACGTCATCAAGGGCAAGGGGAAGGAACTGCCGGACGGCAGCCGCGTGTCGCGGTTCACCGTCTCGACGACCGACCCCCCGCGGATCGACCCGGCGAGCGAGAAGATCCTCATCACGTTCCTCGCGGGCGGCCACAACGGCGGCTGCCTCGTCTTCGGCAACGACGGCTACCTCTACATCTCGACCGGCGACGCCGCGAACCCGAACCCGCCCGACCCGCTCAACACCGGACAGGACTGCTCCGACCTGCTCTCAAGCGTCCTGCGCATCGACGTGGACCACGACGACGCGGGCAAGGCCTACGCGGTCCCGAAGGACAACCCGTTTGTCGGCCTGGCCGACGTGCGGCCGGAGGTTTGGGCCTTCGGCTTCCGCAATCCGTGGAAGATGAACTTCGACCGCGTCACGGGCGACCTGTGGCTCGGCGATGTCGGCTGGGAGTTGTGGGAAATGGTCTACAAGGTCCAGAAGGGCGGCAATTATGGATGGTCGATCAAGGAGGGCCCGCAGCCGATCAAGCCGGAAGGCAGGATCGGGCCGACGCCGATTCTGCCGCCGCTCGTCGCCTTCCCGCACACGGAGGCCGCGTCCATCACGGGCGGCTACGTCTATCGCGGCAAGAAGCACAAGGACCTCGTCGGCGCCTACATCTGCGGCGACTGGATGACGCGAAAATACTGGGCCATCCGGACCGAGGGGGACAAGACGACGACGGTCGAGATCGCCCAGGGATCGCCGAAGACTGTCTCGTTCGGCGAGGATCACGACCACGAGCTGTACATCCTCGATTACAACGAGGCGGCCGGTATCTACGTGCTCGAGCCGAACCCGGACGCAAGCAAGCCGCGGGTGCCGTTCCCGATAAAGCTCAGTGAGACTGGCCTGTTCGCCGACGTCGCTAAGCACGCCCCCGCCGCCGGAGTCTACCCGTACGCGATCAACGCCGAGCCGTGGGCCGACCACGCCAAGGCGCAGCGACTGCTCGCCCTCCCGGGAACCAGCTTGGCGACGTTCTACCACACGGAGCAGCCGGTCCCGGACACGGCCTGGTTCAAGGCCCGCGTGTTCTTCCCGCAAGACGGCGTCCTGGCCCGGACGTTCAGCCTCGACATGGAACATGGCAACACGGCCAGCGCCCGCCAGCTGGAGACGCAGATCCTCCACTTCGACGGCCGCGACTGGAAGGGCTATACGTACCGCTGGAACGACGATCAGACCGACGCGACGCTTGTCGGGGCGCTGGGCGAAGATGTCGAGCTGACGGTGAAGGACGCGCAGTCCCCGGGGGGGGTACGCAAGCAGACCTGGCATTTCCCGAGCCGCACCGAATGCCGCCAGTGCCACAACCCGTGGGCGGGCGAGGCGCTCGGGTTCGTCGAGCCGCAGCTGCGCCGGAACGGGAAGCTGGGAGGGCAGCCCGACGAGTTCACGCGGTTGATGGACCTGGGGCTGATCGCGTGGGGCAAGGAGCAGCTCAAGCCGGGCGAGGACAAGCCGGCCCGGCCGCTGGTCAACTCGCACGAGACCGGCGAGGCGCTTGAAGCCCGGGCCCGGTCGTACCTGCAGGTAAATTGCTCCCACTGCCACCAGTTCGGCGCAGGCGGATCGGTGAATATCGACCTGCGTCGCGACACCGAGCTGGACGACACACGAGCGCTCGACGTCAAGCCGGTGCAGGGGGCATTCGACATTCCGGACTGCCGCATCCTCGCGCCGGGCGACCCGTACCGCTCCGTTCTCTACTACCGCATGGCCAAACAGGGCCGCGGCCGGATGCCGCACATCGGTTCGGAGCTAGTCGATGAGGCCGGCATCCGTCTGGTTTGCGATTGGATCCGACAACTCCCGGCCCGCAAGGACGACCGGGCACTGGTCGATAAGTGCTGCAACCCGGACCCGAAGTGGAAGCCGGGCGAGCGCAAGGAGGCCATCAACAAGCTCCTCGCGACCCCGGCCGGGGCCCTGATGCTTCAAGAGGCCTGGGACCTCGGCAAGCTTCCGGACTTCGCCCGGCCGCAGGTGCTCGCCGCGGCCGCGACGAAGGACGCCGCGGTCCGCGACCTCTTCGAACGATACGTCCCGGACTCGCAAAAGGTGAAGCGCCTCGGCACGTTCATCCGCCCCGAGAGCCTGTTGGCCGTCAAAGGCGACGCGGCTCGCGGAAAGGACGTCTTCTTCAAGACGACCGGCCTGCAATGCGCGACGTGTCACAAGGTGGCAGGGCAGGGGGGTGAAGTCGGCCCGGACCTGTCGCAGATCGGCAAGAAGCTGACGAAGCG
>DATFWZ010000042.1:0-10331 GCA_035258765.1 Gemmataceae bacterium | reverse complement strand
GATGCCGGCGAGCAGAAACAGACCGCCGGTGATGTCGCCGATGGACGTTCCGGCCTTCGTCGGCGGTCCGCCCGGATGTCCGGTGACGCTCATCATGCCGGAGAGCGCCTGTACGATGAGGTCATACGCCGGCTTGCGGCTGCACGGACCCGTTTGCCCGAAACCGGACACGGCCGCGTAGATGAGACGCCGATTGACTGCCCGCAAGGATTCGTAGCCCAAGCCCAAACGTTCCATTGTGCCGGGGCGGAAGTTCTCCACCAGCACATCGGCACGGCCGACCAGCTTCCGGAAAACGGCACCGTCCGCTTCGCCCTTGAGATCCAGTGCGATGCTCTCCTTGCCGCGATTGAGCGAGGCGAAGTACGCGGATTGGCCCTGAAAGAATGGCTCGAAGCGGCGGGAATCGTCGCCGCCATTCGGGTTTTCGACCTTGATGACGCGGGCGCCCAGCTCGGCCAACATCATCGTGCAAAACGGGCCGGCCAGCACGCGCGTCAGGTCGACGACCAGCAGGCCGGAGAAGAGGCCGTCAGGCATGCGCTACGTCCGATTAAACTGGAAGCGGAACTTTTGTGTCTCACACTCGTCGGACAGCATAACGGGCCGCTCCGCGTTCGGATAGAAGCGATGCCGACGACGCGATACCCGACGAAAGCACACTCGGAAGCCATCCCGTTCACGCTCCGCTCCCGCCCATACCGCAGGCCCTCGTGACGTGGCGGGCCGATAAGATGCTCGGGAAGTTGGTAGCTTGCCGCCGGGCCCGGGGGACTGGGGTTGCTGGGGGGATCGCCGTCCGCGCGGACAGCGGCATTCCGGAGGCCGCCTAAAGGTCCGCCAGCGTTATCCCAGTCGCCACATTCAGCGCCCAGCACAGGCGCACGGCCCCCGTCCTGCGGTCACCCGGCCTCGCCGGGCCCGCGACGGTGCCAGTCCACTCGCAGATAACGCGGGCGCACTTCCAGTGGGATTCGGGAGAGCCGTAGGGGCCCAGATACACATCACGGCGACCGCCGGGCTCGGTTACAGTGACGACGGCTTGGCCGGACGATGTGTGCCTGCGGTAGGCGGGGACTTTTGTGGGTCGGGATACGGCGAAATCCCTCCGGCGCGGTTTGTACCGCGCATTTCGGGTTTTCGCGCCGCGCCTGCGACCGCCGGAGGGTAACGTCAATCACGTTCGGCAAACGAGTCCGGTCAGTGGGCGCTACAGGAATCGAACCTGTGACACTTCGCGTGTAAGGCGAATGCTCTAACCGCTGAGCTAAGCGCCCCAGCCAGGTCAGTTTACAAGGCCCGCAAGTCGCGGAGCAGGTTCTGGACGTACTTGGCCCCGTTCAGGAGCCGCCGGGCGTCCCGCAGTCGCGCTGCCCGGTTCTCCGCGGACATTCCCTCGAGCAGGTTCCCGACTTCAGCCAGCGTCGCGTGCCGCCGCTCAGTGAGTTGCTTCTCCAGCGCCTGAGCCCGGGCCGAGTCCGGCTCCAGGCCGGCAATCTCCATTCGCAATTCGAGCATCTCCTCGAGGAACTCCGGCGGCACGTCCTTCAGCTCGGACGCGGACGGGCCCCCCTCCAGCTTATGCAGGTACTCGGCCCGCCTGTACTCGTCCTTGAGAGTGCTGTACGCGTCGTTCAACGCGGCCGACAGTTCAACGCTGGCCGCCTGCTCGGCGGAGCTGCCGAGCTGATGGTAGTCCGGGTGCAGGGCCCGGCTGCGGGCGAGGTACTCCCGCTCCATCGCGGCCCCGTCAAGCGAAAAACGCCTCGGGAGGCCGAGGCGGTCGAAGTGGTCCATGGTGAAGGGTCAGTGGCGGCCCTTCATAGGTCCCATAGGTCTTATGGGACCTATAAGAGCACCACTCACATCGAGTAAGACGACCCACACCCGCACGTCCCCTTGGCGCTCGGGTTGGTGATCCGGAAGCCGCGGGCGTTCAGGTCCTCGTGGAAGTCGATCTGGGCGCCCTGGAGGTAGAGCAGGCTCTTCTTGTCCACGATCAGGGAGACGCCGTGCTGCTCGGACCGCATGTCGGTCCTCTCGTTGAACGTCGTGTCCAGGTCGAGCTTGTTCTGGAACCCGGAGCAGCCGCCGCCGCGGACGCTGATGCGCAGGTACAGGGTGTCGGCCGCCCCGGCCGCCTGCTGCTCGGCGATGATCCGCTTCACCTCGGTCGCGGCCTTCTCCGTCACACTGATCGGGAAGGTGGCCGGGGCGTCGGCGGTCTTGACGCCAATGGTGGGTTGGTCAACCACGCCCGTGGACATGCCTCTCTCCTGTCGGAAGGTTACTCGTTGGATTATACGCGGTCAGCTGGTGGCGCAAGCCACCTCGCCGACCTCGGCCTTGGGCGCGTCGGCCTTCTCCTGTTTGTCCTGGTAGTTCTTGATGGCCGCCTTGATGGCGTCCTCGGCCAGCACGGAGCAGTGCACCTTGACCGGCGGCAGGGCCAGCTCCTCGACGATGGCCGTGTTCTTGATGGCCATGGCCTGGTCAATCGACTTGCCCTTGAGCCACTCGGTGGCCAGGCTGCTCGAGGCGATGGCGCTGCCGCAGCCGAACGTCTTGAACCGGGCGTCCTCGATCATCCCGGTTACCGGGTTGACCAGGATCTGGAGCTTGAGCACGTCGCCGCACTCGGGAGCGCCGACCAGCCCGGTCCCAACGTTCGGGTCCGCCTGGCTGAAGCTGCCCACGTTCCGCGGGTTGTTGTAATGCTCGAGGATCTTGTCGCTGTATGGCATTTTGTAGCTCCTGGCTGTCAGCGGTCAGCTTTCAGCCAAACGGTCTCGCTCGTTGCGTTTCTGCTGCCATCGGTCGCATCGTCGGGCTGAACGCTGACCGCTGACAGCTCAAAGCTCCTAGTGCGTCGCCCACTCGATGCTCTTGATATCGATCCCCTGCTGGGCCATCTCGTATAGAGGGGACATTTCGCGCAAACGATTCACTTCCCGGACCACGAGGTCGATGACGTAATCTACTTCCTCTTCCGTGTTGAACCGGCCGAGCCCGAACCGGATGCTCGAGTGGGCGAGCTCGTCGCCAACCCCAAGGGCCCGGAGCACGTAGCTCGGCTCCAGGCTGGCGCTCGTGCAGGCCGATCCGCTCGACACGGCCACCTCCTTGATCCCCATCATCAGCCCCTCGCCTTCGACGTAGGCGAAACTGATGTTCGCGTTCCCCGGCAGACGCTCGGTCGGGTGACCGTTCAGGTACGAGTCGGGCACGCGGTCCATGATCCCCTGCCGGAGCCGCTCGCGGAGCCGGAGCAGACTCTTGGTCTCCTCCGGCATATCATTGCGGGCGATCTCGCAGGCCGTCCCGAGACCGACAATCGACGGGACCGGAAGTGTGCCGGATCGCATCCCGCGCTCATGCCCGCCGCCGTCGATTTGCGGCTCCAGCCGGACCCGCGGATCCTTCTTGCGGACGTACAGCGCCCCAATCCCCTTCGGGGCGTACATCTTGTGCCCGGACAGGCTCAACAGGTCGATCCCCATTTCCTCGACGTTGATCGGCACCTTGCCGACGGCCTGGACTGCGTCCGTGTGGAAGAGGACCCCCTTCTCCTTGCACAGCCTGCCGATGGCCTTGATCGGTTGCAGCGTGCCGATCTCGTTGTTGGCCGCCATGATCGACACGAGGATCGTCTTCGGCGTGATCGCGTCGCGGACTTCGTCGGCCGATACGCGGCCGTACCGATCGACCGGGAGGTAGGTGACCTGGAACCCCTCCTTCTCGAGCCGCTTGCAGGTGTCGAGGACCGCCTTGTGCTCGGTGACCTGCGTAATGATGTGGTTGCCCTTCTTCTTGTACATCTGGGCGACGCCCTTGAGGGCCAGATTGTCGCTCTCGGTGGCCCCGGAGGTAAAGATGATCTCCTTGGCGCCGGCCCCGATCAGCTCGGCGACCTGCTCGCGCGCGTTCTCGACGGCCTTTTCCGTCTCCCAGCCGAAGCTATGGCTGCGGCTGGCGGCGTTCCCGAACTTGTCGGTGAAATACGGCAGCATGGCCTCCACGACCCGCGGGTCCACCCGGGTGGTGGAGTTGTTGTCCATGTAGATGGGGGTCTTGACCATGACGCACTCGGCTCCGGGTGTTCTTACGCGGTGATCTCGTGCAGCCCGGCCGGCTCCGCGGCCGGGCGGTTGTTCAGGATCGACAGCACCGGCTGGAAGGTCGTGCTCGTGGCGTGCCGGCGAAACACGTCCGCCAGGGTTACGCTTCGCAGCGCGTCGACGATGGCCCGGTGGATCTCGTTGAGCGAGCCCCGGATCGGGCACAGGTCGTGGACCGCGCAGTCGTGCTCGTCGTGGTCCTCCTGACCGGAGCACATGGTCAGCTTCCAACCGTCGTCCAGGGCCTCCAACAACTCCGCCAGACTAATGCGGTCGGGGGATCGCTGGAGCGAGTACCCGCCCTTCACGCCGCGATGGCTGATCAGGAATCCCTTCTGGCAGAGTTCCTTGAGGATGTTGGCGAGGAAGGCCTTGCTGAGCCCGAACCGGTCGGCGATCTCGCGGGCGCTGCCGCCCGTGGGCCGCTCGTTCAAGTGGGCCATGATGAGCAGGGCGTAGTCCGTCTTTCTGCTGAGCAGTGTGGACATGTAGACCCGTCTCTCCAGCCGTCATTCAAATGAGCACTGACCTAATACTATTTCTACGGGCCGATACCGCAGTCGTCCAGTTCACTTTCTGGAGAAATCCGTAACTTTGCCGGAGTTTAGGCGACGCGGGTCGACAGATCGCCCGTCTGTTAGTTGGGCTCCGCGACGGCAGCAAGGGCGGCAATGTCCCCCGAGACGATTTGATTGGAACGGTCGGCATTCGCGGGGTGACTAAACTTGAGATCGGAAGTGGTGAAATTGCCAACACTTCGGCCGTCCGGACTGTTCAATCTTGCGCGGAGACGATCCGGCAATTGCCTAAAGATTTGGCCAAGATCGAATGGCGGCGGGCCCGAATTAGGCATCCGGAAGGCTGCGAACCTTCTCTAAGAGAGGGTGTCCGGAAGACCGGGGGAAGTCAAATACTTCTGTACACGGAAGCGAATTGCCATTGGAGGCGGATTTCGGCAACTACGGTGTAACGGGAGGTCTGCGGCAGTGGCGTAGATTACGGGCCTCTTGATTTGGCACCTATATTGCTCATGAAGGAGCGGCCACCTTCATGTGAACTAGGATTGGACACGGTAAAGTGAGGGTTTCTTTCAAGTTTGATTGTTCGGACTTCAGGCTCCCCGGCTCGACACCGGACGGAGATGCCGAAAAGGCGGTGAGCCATGGCACGACGCGACGCACTCCTACGACTGAATAAGACCCTGACGGCCCGGCGGGCTGAGCTGCGCAAGCGGCTCGGGACCGACCTGGCCTCCCTGGGGGCACACCGAGTTTCTTCCGCGGCCGGCGACGCGGCCGATGCCGCGTTTGACCACACTGGCGAAGAACTGTCCTCCCAGCTGGCCGAGCTCGAGGCCCGGGAGCTCAATCAGGTGGAGAGGGCGCTACTCCGCCTCAAGCAAGGCACCTACGGCCTCTGTGAGGCCTGCGGCGCGAAAATCCCGGTCGCCCGGTTGAACGTCCTCCCCTACAGCACGCTCTGCATCAAGTGCCAACGCGAGTCGGAAACGAACGCCGACTGGCTGGCCGAGCGGCGTAACGCGAATTGGGAGGCCGTGTCCGACGGGTCGCCGATGGAGGACCGGGAGGTCCGCTTGTCTGACCTGGAAATGGACTACAGCAAATAACCCGGGCCTGGCCTGTTCAGCCCGCCCAATCCCCACAAGCCCGCCGATCGGACTGCCGACGGCGGGCTTTATGCGTTTTGTGCGGCCGGGCCCGGCGGATTCTTCGGGTCCGACCGGCAAGTCCTGACGCTCCGGCGATACTCCTTTCCCTAAAGTTGAGGCGGACGGCGGCCGACACGGCCGCCCGCGGCCCCCGGGTCGGGGCGGGCCTCCGGCTTGACACCCGGAATTCCTGCCGACGCTCCGGAGCCCCCGTCCCGACCCCCGGGCCGCGGCCGATCACCTTGCCTTGACACCCGCGATGAATCGATTCGTGACGACATTCTTGTTCGCCAGTTGCGCGTTTTTGGGCGGGTTCGCCGGGACCGCGCTGCTGTCCACGCGCACCGACCTGAACGCCCAGGGCCGCCCGGCCCCGCCTACCGCGGCTCCGAGCCCGCTCGCTCCGAGTGTGCTGGGCGAGCGCTTCGAGGCGGTAATCCGCCAGACGTCGCCGAGCGTCGTCTCCGTCGAGGCGGTCAAGCCGCCGTCCCCGGGCAAGTCCAAGCCGACCGAGGAGTCCGGGTCGGGCGTCGTCGTGCGAATCGACGGGGTCCCCGGCACCCTCATCATCACGAACAACCACGTCATTAACGGGGCCAAGGCCGATCAGATCACGGTCCATCTGCCCGACGAGAAGATCGTGAAGCCGTCGAAGGTGTGGGCGGACCCGGAGTCCGACGTGGCCGCCCTGAAGGTGGAGGCGGACGGACTCGTCCCGGCTCCGCTCGCCGACAGCGACCGGGTCCGCGAGGGGAACTGGGTGCTGGCGTTCGGTTCGCCGTTCGGCCTGAGCCGGACGGTCACGCACGGGATCATCAGCGCCCGGGATCGCGGCCAGGTGAGTCTGGGGAGCACGATTCGGATCAAGGAATTCCTGCAAACGGACGCGGCCATCAACCCCGGGTCGAGCGGCGGGCCGCTGGTGAACCTCGACGGCGAGGTGGTCGGCATCAACACCGCGATCGCCTCCCACTCCGGCAGCAATAGTGGGGTGGCGTTCGCGATCCCAATCAATATGGTCAAGCGCGTAGTGCGCCAGCTGGTCGATCGCGGGTCGGTGTCCCGCGGGTACCTCGGTGTTCAGCTCGCCCAGGCGATCGAGGCCGACGACGCGCTGCGCCTCGGGCTGGACCGGGCCCAGGGGGCGCTCGTCGAGTCGGTGTATCCGGAGACCCCGGCCGCCGCGGCGGGTCTACGCGGAAATGACGTCATCCTGCAGGTCGACGGCGTGGTGATCCGGAACGAGAACCACCTGATCAATTTGATCGCGGCCATGCCGGTCGGGCAGCGGGTCCGGCTGCAGGTGTGGCGGGACCGCCGGGCGGCGACGGTCGAGGCCGTCGTCGGGGATTGGAACAAGGCCCAGGCCCGGCTAAAGATCGAGAAATGACCGGAGATGGCTGGAATACAAACAGGGCCGGGGCGCGTCGCAGTCTCCAGCGACGCGCCCCGGCCCCGGGCTTTATGGAAATGACTCGGCAGTCCGATCAGTCCTGCTGCTTTTTGCGAAGGAAGATCAGCAGGAAGATCAGGGCGACGACGGCCACGAGCATGCCACCCATCACCCACCAGTTGTTCAGAAAGTCCATCGCTTAAGCTCCTGTCGGGACGCCCGGGAACGGGAAGGGGGAATATGACCGCCCGCGAGTCCCCGGCCGCCGGCGAGTGCCTTTTCAGGCCACTCCGGATCGGGGTCTCCGAAGGCTGGCATAGTTCTAGCAACGGGTTCGGGCGATTGCAAGCGCCCAGCTTTCACGAAAAGTCAAAATGCCGCAGACCCGCCGGGCCGCCGGCGGGCACCTCTTCCACGACGCCCCCAAGCTTGTGTAGCGCTTCCGCCGCCCGTATCTTCGGGAGTATTGAGGGCCCGGCATGCGGCGCGTGCGGATCGGGAACGGGTGCGGCTTTTGGGGCGACAACCTCGACGCCCCGGTCCGCCTCGCGCGCGACGGCCGGCTCGACTACCTCACCCTCGAGTATCTGGCCGAGCTGACCATGTCGATCCTCGCGCTGCTCAAGCAGCGCGACCCCGCCGCGGGCTACGCCCACGACTTCCTCGACGTCCTCCAGCGACTGACTCCGATCCTCCGCGACCAGCCGGGCCTCAAGGTCGTCACCAATGCCGGCGGGATGAACCCGCGGGGCTGCGCCACGAAGGTGCGGGACATTCTCCATCGGGCCGGTCTCGACGGCCGCCGGGTGGCTGTCGTGACCGGCGACGACCTGCTCCCGCGGCTCGACGAGCTGCTGCACGCCGGCCACCGGCTGACCAACCTCGACACCGGCAAGCCGCTCGCGACCGTTCGCGACCGAGTGGTAAGTGCGAATGCGTATCTCGGCGCCAAGCCGATCGCCGACGCACTCAGGTTCGGCGCCGCGGTCGTCATCACCGGCCGCGTCGCCGACGCCTCGCTCACCGTCGGCCCGGCGGCGTTCGAGCACGGCTGGGACTGGTCGGACCGGGATCGGTTGTGTGCCGCCACTGTGGCCGGGCATCTGATCGAGTGCGGGGCCCAAGCGACCGGCGGTCTGTGGACGAACTGGGCCGAGGTACCCGACCTCGCCAACGTCGGCTACCCGATCGCGGACATTGCTCCCGACGGCGCTTTCCGGATCGAGAAGCCTGCAAAGTCCGGCGGGGCGGTCAACATCGAGACGGTGTCCGAGCAGCTTCTCTACGAAGTCGCCGACCCGGCCGCGTATCTCACGCCGGACGTGACCGCCGACTTCACGACCGTACGACTGGCCGAGACCGGTCGGGACGTCGTGGAAGTGTCCCAAGTGCGCGGACAACCGGCGACCGATTCATACAAGGTGTCGGTCGCCTACCACGACGGGTATGCTTCCAGTGGCACGATTGTCCTCCTCGGCCCGGACGCGGAACGGAAGGCCCGGTTCGCGGGGCAGGTCTTGCTCGACCGGCTGAAATCGGCAGGCGTGACGTTCGCCGATAGCCTGATCGAGTGCCTCGGGGCCGGGGATTGCGTGCCGGGCGTGGTCCGGGCAGCCGCCCCGCCGCCGGAGGTCGTCCTGCGCATCGCCGTCCGGTCCCCGGACAAGGCGGCGGTGGAACGGTTCACCAAGGAGTTCGCCCCGCTGGTGACAGCCGGTCCCCCCGGGGTGACCGGCTACACGACCGGCCGCCCGGCGGTTCGGGAAGTGTTCGCCTACTGGCCGGCCTTGATCTCGAAGTCGGCCGTCGATTCGCACGTGGCCGTGGAACTCGTCTGAACGGGAGATGCCTGATGAGAGCCCGCTTCGCCCTCGCCGCCGCCGTTTTGCTGGTGACCGCCGCCACCGCCGCGGCCCAAGGTGAAGCGGAAGCCCAAAAGACCTTTCACTGGATCGGCTACGTGGTCTGCGGCACCGCGTGCCTGGCCATCTCCGGCGCCATCTTCTGGTATTTCCTTAGCCATTTCCTCCAGGAGCAGGAACGCGGCCGCCGCCGCGCGCCGCTGGACGAGATCCCGGACGATTTCGGCAAGCGGCCGAAGGCCGTCTTCCGCGGGGAGAAGGTCCCCGACTGGCAGACCGCCCCGCGCCACAAGGCCACCAAGGCGATCCTCAAGTTCCTCTCTTACACCGACAACTGGTACGAGAAGAACTACGTCAGCGACGTCGCCGACGAGGCGTTCCGGCTGGTCAAGGACGCGATCGAGGCACGGTCCGTCCAGGGACTGGAGAAGCGAATGACGCCCGAATGCCTGGAGGACCTGCGGACCGAGATCAAGAAGCTCAAGAAGGAGCGGGAGGTGCGCGTCTTCGGGCGGGTGCGGGTGACCGACGTGGACGTCCTCCACGTCGAGACCCCGCCGGGGAAAGTGAACCACACGTTTACCGCACTGATCTCGGCCGAGTCACGGGACTACGTCGAGGACTCCGAGTCCGGCGAGCTCCTTCGGGGGGACAAAAAGCTGTATGCGTACCAAGAGTTCTACACGTTCCGCCGGACCGAAAAGCGGTGGGTGGTCGAGCTGATCCGCCCGTCGGCCGACGTGGACGCGGTCCTGGCGTCGAAGAACGTGCTCGCCAAGATTGACCTGGAAGAGTTCGCCAAGGACGCCGAGCCTGAGTTCCTCAAGGAAGTCGTCGCCAAGTGACGCCATGGCTGCGACGATAACCCTGCCGCTCTCGACAATCGCCCACGGCCGCAGTGGCGACAAGGGGAACCACGCGAACGTGGCTATAATCGCGTACACCCCCACCGGCTACGCCTGGTTGCGCGAGCACTTGACCGCCGACCGCGTGGCCGCGTACTTCGCCCCGCTCGGCCCGTCCGCGGTGGAGCGGTACGAGGCTGCCAACTTGCTCGGATTAAACTTCGTCCTGCGGGATGTTTTGGCCGGCGGGGCGTCGCGATCACTGCGGACCGACACGCAAGGGAAGACGCTGGCCCTCGCTCTCCTGCAGATGCCGGTCGAGCTCCCGGCCGATCACCGGGCGATGCTGCGGTCCCGCGAGCCGAAGGCGGGCCTGGGCGAGCCGGGAGCGTGAGCGACTGGAGCAAGCTACTCCGGTCGCTCACGCTCCCGGCTCGCCCTGGT
>DATFWZ010000041.1:0-3768 GCA_035258765.1 Gemmataceae bacterium | reverse complement strand
TGGGAACGTCCAGGCCGTGGACCGCGGCGTGGGCCTTGACCACGGACTTGCCGTCGGCGCTGGGCATGTCCTTGTCGCGGGTCTGGGTGCCCTTGAGCGTGCCCTTCTCGAATGTGAAGCTCGGGACGACCTTGTGCCACTGCCTGGCCGGCTCGGCTCCCTCGAAGTCGTCGGCGAAGAGCAGCTCCTTCTTCTGGGCGATCGACCTGTCCGGGATCGGGGGCGGGTCGGCGGCCGCGGCATGGGTGGCGACGGCGGCGGCGAGCAGGAGAAGAGGCGACTTCATGGAGGCTCCTGGCGAGGAGGGAACGGCACGAGGCGGTGCGGTGGGGTCATGCTAGCCACCCCGCGGAGAGCAGCAAGGAGCGGCCCCGGGGTTGCGGCCTGCCTGAACGCGCACCGACCTGCTCCCGACCCCGGAGGTGGCGGTCGACGATCACTTCTTCAGCACGGTGTCGAGGAATTCGAACAACACCTTCGTGGCCGGGTCGTCCGGCCGGCCGAGGTCCGCGTTGATCCTGGCGTGGGTGGTCTCCCGGGCGCCGAAGACCGTGACCGGAACCCCGGCGTCCTTGAGCACATTGCCCAACCGCCGCGCCTGCGCGGTCGTGTCCGGGTGCTCGGCCACATGTAGGATCAGGAACGGCGGGATGCCCTTGTCCTTCGCGACGTGGGTGACGGCCGAGAAATCCTTGTGCTTCGCCGGGTCGTTGCCAAACTTCTCCCGGTGGCCGAACTTCGCCGGCGGCAGCCTATGCACCCGCCACCGCGTCTCGGCCGTCTCGATGATGGCCGGCACGTCGAAGGTGTCCCCGTCGACCGGCACACACCCCTTGACGATGGCCAGCGACAAGCCCTCGGCCTTCAGGTAGCGGTCGTCGGTGCAGATCAGCGCCGCGAGCTGCGCCCCGGCCGAGTGGCCCATGACGAGCAGCCGCTTCGGGTCGCCCCCGTACTCGGCGATATGGTCGTGCACCCAGTGGGCGGCCTTCGCGACGTCGCGGACGATGGTCCCCATGTCGACGGTCGGGAGGAGCCGGTAGTTGATGGAGACGAAGACGAACCCTTTGTCGGTGAACGCCTGCGGCTTGAGCTGGACGTCCTTCTTGTCCCCCGCCTGCCAGCCACCGCCGTGGATCCAAAAGACGACCGGGAGGTCCTTCGCCCCCTTCGGGGAGTACACGTCGAGCACCTGCAGCTCGTGGGCCGGGTTGGCGTAGGGGATGTCGCGCTTGACGTCCTGGGCCCGCGCGTCGGCGGTGACGGCGAGGACGACGAGGAGAGGGGAGACGAGTCTCATGATCTTCGCCCTTATGGAGGAGGTTCGGGTCAACGGTCCGTGGTCAGTCTCGGCGTGTCACGCCGCGTCACGGCAGGAGCATGATACCATCGGGTTCTCGAGCGTCACATCGCGTGCCGAAGGGGTCAGACGTCGGGAAGCGCAGCGGTCAGGCCACCCGGCCCACCTTCACCTTCTCCCGCGTGACCCACTTCGTGGTGCTCCCTCCACATTCACTTCGCGGTCACCCGGAAGTCGTCGAAGCAGGTGAGCGAGTCGGCCTTGGTTCACAGCCCGACCCCGCCCGCCACAAAGGCGTCGTCGATCGCCTCGACCACGAACTGGCCATCCAGAAACCCGCGAAACCGGTTCCCCTCAGCATCCAGCTTCAGTTCTTGCCACTGCCCCGCGGGCACCACGGGTTGGCCATCCCGCCAGTCAGGAGGTCCTGGTTCGGCAGGGCGTACCGCATCCAGATCTCGACCGGGAACCGGCTGTTGGCATCGTGGTAAATCTGGGCGGCGAGCCCGAGCTGCTTGAGGTTGTTCGTGCACTTGGCGCGGGCGGCGGCCTCCCGGACCTTCTGGACGGCGGGCAGGAGCAGGCCGATCAACACGGCGATGATCGCGATCACCACCAATAGCTCGATCAGCGTGAACCCGGTACGTCGGGTCATGGTCGTCTCCCCCACTCAGTGTTTTCCGGCCGCGGCCTGCTTCTGGGCGTCGAGTGCGGACTGGACCCCGTTCGCCAGGTCCTCGGCCTTGCCCTTGCCCCAGAAGTGCGTGAATTAGAACGCCGGCTGCTCGCCGACTATGCGGTTGTGCAGCCGGTCGACTCAGGGAAATCCTGGTGAACGAGGGCGATTTCGTCACCACCGGCCAGGTCCTCGCCCGGATGGACACCGACGCGCTCGTGGCCCAACTCCAGGAGGCTGAGGCCGACCTCCATCGCGCGACGAACGCCGTGGAGACCGCGCGGAGCAACGTGGCGCAGCGCGACAGCGAGAAGGCGGCGGCGGAGGCCATGGTCACGCAGCGCCAGGCCGAGTACGACGCCGCAAAGAAGCGGTTGGCCCGCACCGCAGAGGCCATCGGGAAAGGCGCTGGGTCGGTTGACGACCTCGACACCGACCGCGCCAAGTTCGACGCCGCGGACGCGGCTGTCAAGGCGGCGAATGCGAACGTGGCCGCTGCGACCGCCGCCATCTCGATGGCCAAGTCCCAGGTTATCGACGCGGAGGCGTCCGTCGAGGCGGCGAAGGCGCGGATCGAGCGACTCCGGGCGGACATCAGCGACAGCACGCTGACGGCCCCGCGCGACGGACGGGTGCAGTACCAGGTCGCGCAGCCCGGCGAGGTGCTCAGCGCGGGCGGGAAGGTGCTGAGCATGGTCGATCTCGCCGAAGTCTGCATGACCTTCTTCCTCCCCATAGCCGAGGCCGGCCGGGTCCAAATGGGGGCTGAGGCCCGCCTCGTACTCGGCGCTGCCCCGCGGTACGTCATCCCGGCCCGGGTGACCTTCGTCGCCGACGCCGCTCAGTTCACCCCCAAGACGGTGGAGACAGCCGTCGAGCAGCAGAAGCTGATGTTCCGGGTCAAGGCGCACATCGACCCCGAGTTGCTCAAGAAACACATCCGCAGCGTCAAGACCGGGCTGCCGGGGGTGGCCTACGTGCGGCTCGACCCCCAGGCCGAGTGGCCCACCGGGCTCCAGGCGAGGTTGCCCGAATGACCGGTCTCGATGCCACCGACGACGCGAACCCTTCCGATCCAGTGCCGGTGGCGCGATTGGCCGACATCGGGTTGCGGTACGGCAAGACGCTCGCGCTCGACGCGGTGTGTCTCAACCTGCCGGCCGCATGGTGGGCCTGATCGGCCCGGACGGAGTCGGCAAGTCCAGTCTGCCGTCGCTGGTTGCCAGCACACGACGGGTGCAGGACAGGCGGGTCGAGGTCCTCGGCGGCAACGCGGCGGACGCGGGCCACCGGCGGCGTGTCTGTCCGCGCGTCGCGTACATGCCGCAAGGCCTGGGCAAGAACCTCTACCCGACGCTGTCGGTCTTCGAGAACGTCGACTTCTTCGGCAGGCTATTCGGCCACGACCGGGCCGAGCGGCGCCGCAGCGCCGAGTTGCTCGAGAGCACCGGGCCCGCGCCGTTCTCCGGCCGGCCGGGAAGCTCTCCGGCGGCATAAAGCAGAAGCTCGGGCTGTGCTGCGCGCTCATGCACGACCCGGACTTTCTGATCCTTGACGAGCCGACCACCGGGGTGAACCCGCTCTCGCGCCGCCAGTTTTGGGAGCTCATTGCCCGCATCCGCGCCAGCCGACCGGGCATGAGTGTCGTGGTGGAAACCGCCAACATAGACGAGGCCGCGAAATTCGACTGGTTGATCGCGATGGACGCCGGCCGGGTACTCGCCACCGGCACCCCGGCAGAGCTACTCGCCTGCACCGGCACAACGTCGCTGGAAGCGGCCTTCATCGCACT
>DATFWZ010000040.1:0-11508 GCA_035258765.1 Gemmataceae bacterium | reverse complement strand
TGTGGGACGAGTGGTATACGACCGTACTGCGGCACGTGCCGCCACCCGCCGACCTGGTCGAAGCCGGAAGGAAATACCTCGGCCCGGCCGCGGGTTCAGCGCTGATCGTATTTGCACTCGTTCTCCTGATCTTCGGGAGGCGCTCGGCCCTGCCGGCCGGTTCCCTGGCCATGCTGGTGGGTTTCGGCGTGGCGAACTATCGCTACGAGTTGTTCCCCTGGTGGCCGCCGGCGGGGGGAAGGTTTTGGCTTCCCTTGCTCTTCTTGGGCGCTCAGGTTGACGGCCTCCTCGCCCGATCCGGGGGCGTGCCATTCTGGGGCCGGTGGCGCCTGCGGCTCGGGATCGGTTTGCTCGCCGCCCTCCTGCTCGTACCTCCAGACCTTCACAAGGCATGGCCAAGCGTTTGGCCGCAATGGCCGTACCTCTTCCAAGCCAAGGCATGGCCGCTCGCGGCATTCACTCTCGTCGTGGCGTTCGGCTGGGCCGGATCCGAAGCGGTGGCCCGTCAATCCCCAGGCGGGGTAGTCGGCGTCGGCCTTTCGCTCGCGCTCTTCGGCGCCTCAATCGTCGTTCTCCACGCCCATAGCGGGTCGCTGGCGGAAATGCTAACCTTCCCGGCCGCCGCCCTGCTTGGCGTGTCGGTTGCCGCGTTGTTCTGCAAAGTCGACATTGGCGGGGCGGTGCCCGGGGTTGCCCTGCTTTGTCCAGCTCTGGTGTTGGTCGGGTTCCATGAGACGTTTGACCACCACATCCCGTGGTTTGCCTTTCTCCTCGCCGGAATACCGCTGTTGACTACCGGGCTGCTCGCTGTACCTCCGCTGTCGCGGCTCACCGGCTTCCGGAAGTGGGCGTTGTTCTGGGTCCTCTGCCTGGGTCCGACGATAGCCGCAGTTACGCTCGCGGTCCGGGCCGAATCGCTGGTTGAGGAGTGGTGATCGTCCACACCGCGAGCGCCTCCACACTCCCGAATTCACATGCAGATCGACGTCGCCAACACCCCGGTCGTGGACGTGTATCACGTACTCGTCGGCGTGGTCACCCCGCGGCCGATTGCGTGGGTGACGACCGTGGACCCGGCCGGCCGGGTCAATCTGGCCCCATTCAGCTTTTTCAACGCGTTCGGGTCGAACCCTCCGGTCGTCGTCTTTTCCCCGACCCGGCGCCGCGACGGGTCCAAGAAGGACACACTCTTGAATGTCGAGGCCACCGGCGAGTTCGTGGTAAACGCGGCCGTCGCGTCGCTGGCCGAGCAAGTCAACCTGTCGTCCAAGGAACTCCCGTATGGGGAGAACGAAGCCGAGTATGTCGGTCTTCGGACCGTACCGTCGGCCAAGGTGAAGCCGCCGCGATTGGCGGAATCGCCGGTGAACCTGGAGTGCAAGGTCCTGCAGATCGTGCCGGTCGGCACCGGGCCCATCGCCGGAAACCTGGTCATTGGCGAGGTGCTGATGATCCATGTCGCCGACGCCGTAGTGGGTCCAAACGGCAAGGTAGACCCGCGAAAGCTGCGGACCATCGCCCGACTGGGCGGGGACTTCTACTGCCACACGTCCGACTTGTTCGAAATGATGCGACCGTGATAAGATCGCAATGAGTCGAGAGGGCCAGCGATGAGTGCGGGGACCGTGCGGTTGACGGCGGAGGACCTCCTGGCGATGCCCGACGACGGCATCAAGCGGTGGATCAAGGATGGTGAGCTGCGGGAGGGCGGGATGACAATCCGCAACCAGCTGCATGCCGAAACCTTGTCCTTTGTCGTTTTCGCGCTGCAATCCTGGCTTCGAACACAGCCGCGCCCGCGCGGACGAATCGCTTGCGGCGAGGCGGGGGTTCGCCTCCGGCGCGATCCCGAGCTTACGGTGGGCATAGACGCGGTTTACCTCGGTCCCGATCTTGCGCAGCAGAATCCGGTGGGCACAACCATTATCGAGGGCGTTCCCGTCCTGGCCGTTGAGATTCTGTCGCCCTCTGACAAACAACAAGAGGTAGACGAGAAGATTGACGACTACCTCGGAGCGGGCGTTCCACTCGTGTGGACCCTGAATCCCCGGCGGCGCACGGTGACCGCTTATCGACCAAATCAGCCGCCGGTCTTGTTCAATGCCGCCCAGGAACTACTCGGCGATCCAGAGATCGCGGGTTTCCGCGTTCCCGTCTTGTCGTTGTTCGAAGACACCGCCCCCTGACCGTCCTAAAGCTCCTCAAACTTCGCCGTAAAGTGCCGCAAGACCGCCGGGGCCTCGACGATCCGCAGCCCCTTGACCCGGTCCTTCGTCGCCGCCAGCTCGCCCACCGCCTCGATCACGTAATCGATGTGGCTTTGCGTGTAGACCCGCCGCGGGATCGCCAGGCGCACCAACTCCATCGGCGGCAGAACTGGTTCGCCGGTCTCCGGGTCCGTCCGGCCGAACATGACGCTGCCGATCTCCACTGCCCGTATGCCCGCGTGCCGGTACAGGGCGACCAGCAAGGCCTGACCGGGGAACTGTTCGGGCGCGATGTGCGGGAGGAACGCCCCCGCGTCAATGTAGATGGCGTGACCCCCGGGGGGTTCGATGATGGGGACGCCGGCCCTCAACAAACCCTCACCGAGATACTCCACGCTGCGCACGCGATAGTGCAGGTAGTCCTCGTCGAGGACCTCGCGGAACCCCTGGGCCATCGCCTCCAGGTCCCGGCCGGCCAGACCGCCGTACGTGACGAATCCCTCGGTGAGGATCAGTAGGTTGTTCGCGCGTTCGGCCAGCCGGTCGTCGCGCATGAGGAGCACGCCGCCGATGTTGACCAGGCCGTCCTTCTTGGCGCTGATCGTCGCCCCGTCGGCCAGGGCGAACATGTCGCGGACGATGTCGCGCACCGGCCGGTCGCTCTGGCCGGGCTCGCGGGTCTTGATCAGGTAGGCATTCTCGGCGAACCGGCACGCGTCCAGGAATAGCGGAATCCCGTGGGCGTCGCAGATCCGCCGCACCTCGCGCAGGTTCGCCAGGCTGACCGGCTGGCCGCCGCCGCTGTTGTTCGTCACCGTCACCATGCACAGCGGAATGTTCTCCTCGCCGACCTCCGCGATCAGCCCCTGGAGCTTGGCCGGGTCCATGTTTCCCTTGAACGGGTACCGCCCCCTGGGGCTGAGGCCGGCGTCGATTAGCAGGTCAACGGCCGTCGCCCCGGAGTGCTCGACGTTGGCCCGGGTCGTGTCGAAGTGGGTGTTGTTCGGGACTACCTTCCCCGGCCCGCCCAAGAGCTCGAAGAGGATGCGCTCACTCGCCCGCCCCTGGTGCGTCGGTAAGACGTGCGGCATGCGGGTCAACTCGCGCATCACCTGTTCGAACCGGAACCAGCTCTTGGCGCCCGCGTATGACTCGTCGCCGCGAAGCATCCCCGCCCATTGCTCGCTCGACATGGCCGAGGTGCCGCTGTCGGTGAGCAGGTCGATCAGGACGGCGTCGGCCGGGATCAGGAACGGGTTGAAATGGGCCGCCCGGAGGATGGCCTCCCGGTCGGCCGGCGTGGTCATCCGGATCGGCTCGACCATCTTGATCCGGAACGGCTCGATGATGGTTTTCATGACGGGACTCGCCCGGGTGGGCGTTGTGTTTGTACCGCGGGGCTCGGGCGCGGTGCAACGGGGCAACCTGGGTAACCCGCTCCGTGGAACACATCGACGATTGTCGATGGATTCTCTTGCCCGGGTTGCCAGCCTTGTGTGGCTTCCGCGCCGGCAACGAAATACTGAGGATTCTCCGGGTTTTCATGGCTCTTTCGCGGGGTCAAGGCCGTTAGAATGCGTGCGGGCGACAGGGCCCGCAGCCCTTTCGCAGGCCCCCCGACGGGCCAACCGGCCAGAGCGCCGGCGCCACATCCGCCGCCCGGGCGTCAAGGACCGACGGTTCCGGGTTCGACACTATCACTGGCTGGCGCGGTCCGGCGCGCGGTGCCACGGATGGCAATTGGCGCGCCCCGAACCAGCCCCGTTACCCGACCCAACGGGTTTCGTCCGGCCCAGCCTCCCATGTTGTCTTCTTTGACTGATCTGGGAAGAGCGTGCCGTCCGATGATCTGGTGTGTCGGAATCAACGCGTACAGTGGGGCCCGTCCGACCCCCCGCCGCGGCGGCCTGCCGGCCGCGCGGCCCGGACGTGTCCCGGAGTAGACCTGCCCCGCCCGGGCGGGCCGCCCGGCGCGCCTGACGGTCGTGGCCCCGTCACGCGTGCCCCGAGGGGCGGCCCGGCGGCGCCGCGGGCCTTCCGGCGGAGGCCCTGTGGCGCGGCGAGGCGCGAGCGAGAACTCTGGAGTGCCTGCCAATGAAAAAGGTGTTCACGACCGGACAGGTCGCGAAGATCTGTAAGGTCGCCCCCCGGACCGTGTCCAAGTGGTTTGACAGCGGCCGCCTCCGCGGGTACCGGATCCCCGGCTCCCAGGACCGCCGCATCCCCCGCGAGCAGCTCATCAAGTTCCTTAAGGAACACGGGATGCCGCTCGGGGAGCTGGAGGAGGAGGAGTGGCACAAGGTGCTCATCATCGGGGCCGAGCGGCTCTTCATCGAGCGCCTGCGCGAGTTGCTCCCCGAGGACGAGGACTACAAGTACGAGATCGCCCAGAGCGGGTTCGAGGCCGGCATCATGGCCGAGTCCTTCCACCCCGACACCATCATCATCGACCTGGCCCTCGGCCGCTCCGAGGCCATCCAGATTACGTCCAACCTGCGCAAGAACCCGGCTTACGAGCAGACGCTCATTGTCGGCCTCGCCAGCGAGGACGAGGCTGCCCCGGAGAAGCTGACCGAGTACGGGTTCAGCGAGGTGTTCAAGAAGCCGTTCGACGTGGCCCTGCTCGCCGAACGCGTCCGCACCCTCGCCGAGGCCAAGCGGGACGACCTGTGACCTGATCCCAGGCACTCCCCACGAGTACCCGCCGCGCGGCCCCGCCTTACCCGAAGGGATTCGGGCGGTTGTGGGCCGCGCGGCTTTTTCATTTCCGCCGCGACCACCGGCCGCAACCCTCCCCTTGCCACAATTCCTACTAATTCATTATCATCACCCATTCACTCCAATGTTCGTCGATCCGATCACCCATCGGTCCGAGGGGGCTCATCCGTGGATCAGGTCATTGATCTGAAGGCATTGCTGGTCGAGCGGGAAGACTGTGACGCGGGTACAATCCAGAAGCTCCGCGAGGGGCTGGCCCAGGGGGCTAATCAGTTCAAGTCACTCCGGGAGGTCAACGACACGCTGCGCAAGCGGCTCGAAAGCGCGCCGCCCACCCTGGCGAAGAAGCTTCACCTCAAGCTGGGAATCACCAACTACTTCCTCGGCCACATGGCTCAGGCCGCGGAGCACCTCAAGCAAGTGGACGTCCCCCTCGGGTACTACTACCTCGGCCGGGCCTTGTCCAACCGCGAGCAGTACGAGGAGGCCCTCAGGGCGTTCGACAAGGCCGAGAAGGCCGGGTACTCAGCACCGCAGGTCCAGCTTCAACGGGCCGGCATCCACCGCCACAAGGGCGACCTGGCGCACGCCAAGTCGATCCTGCACAAGCTCGAGGACCTCAGCAAATACAGCTCCGAGTTCCACTTCCAGCTGGCCGGCATCGCCCAGGCTGAGGGGGACCGGGTCAAGAGCATCCAGGCCCTGGAAAAGGCCGTTGAGCTGGAACCCGGGCACACCGGGGCGTTGTTCCAACTGGGCTACCTCAACGACCTGGCCGGTAACGACGACGAGGCCATCGGCTATTACGAGCGGTGCCTGAAGTACCCGCCGGTCAACAAGGGCGTCCTGAACAACCTCGGCGTCCTCTACGAGGACAACGAGAAGTTCGACAAGGCCGCCGACTGCTACTCCCGGCTGTTGAAGGCCGACCCGAATGACGACCGGGCTCGCCTCTTCCTCAAGGACGCCCAGGCGTCGATGACCCAGTACTACAACCCGGACGAGGAGCAGACGAACAACGCCTTCCGGCAGGTAATGGAGATCCCAGTCACCGACTTCGAGCTATCCGTACGCAGCCGCAACTGCCTGAAAAAGATGGGCATCCGCACCCTCGGCGACCTGACCCGCGTCACCGAGGCCAGCCTGCTGGCGAGCAAGAACTTTGGTGAGACCTCCCTCGAGGAGATCCGGGCCATCATGTCAGCCAAGGGGCTCCGGATCGGACAGTCGCTGGAGCAGGGGGCGCAGTACGAACAGCGCTACCGCCCGCCCGCGTCGCTCTCGCCCGAGGAGCAGGCGGTCCTCAACCGCCCGGTGACCGAGCTGAACCTGTCCGTCCGGGCCCGCAAGTGCATGAACCGGCTGAACATCACGACGATCGGCGAGCTGATCGCCCGGAGCGGCGACGAGTTGATGGAAGCCAAGAACTTCGGCGTCACCTCGTTGAACGAAGTCAAGGAGAAGCTCGGGGCGCTTGGCCTGAAACTTCGCGGCGATTGAGTGGCAAGTGACGAGTGAGGAGTGACGAGTGTCCTTGACTCGTCACTGGTTACTCGTCACTCGTCACTTGCCCCTCGCATGGCCCTTTCATTCTCGCTATTAGCGACGGACGGCCCGGCCCGCCGCGGCCGCCTCAACACACCGCACGGCCCGGTCGAGACGCCGGTATTCATGCCGGTCGGGACCCAGGCCACGGTCAAGGGACTCACCCCGGAACAAGTCAAGGCGACCGGCGCCCAGATCATTCTCGGAAACACCTACCACCTCGCCCTGCGTCCCGGCGACGATCTCATTGCCGAACTCGGCGGTTTGCACCGCTTCATGGCCTGGGACGGCCCGATCCTGACCGACTCCGGCGGGTTCCAGGTCTTCAGCCTTGCCCAGATTCGCAAGGTCACCGACTCCGGGGTCGCCTTCCGGTCACACATCGACGGGACCTTGCTCGACCTGACCCCCGAGCGGGCCGTCGGTGTTCAGGAGAACCTCGGTTCCGACATCGCGATGGTGCTGGACGAATGCCCGCCGTCCGACGCCCTCGAGCCGGTCATGCGCGAGGCGATTCGCCGGACGATCCTCTGGGCCGAGCGGTGCCGGACTGCCCACACGCGCCGCGATCAGGCACTCTTCGCCATCGTCCAGGGCGGCACGCGGTTGGACTGGCGCCGCGAGTGTGCGCAAGCCCTTGTCGCAATGGATTTTCCGGGATACGCCCTGGGCGGGTTCAGCGTCGGCGAGTCCGCGGATGCGATGCAGGCGAGCCTTCCGGCCGTTGCCGACCTGTTGCCGCCCGACAAACCGCGATACCTCATGGGCGTCGGCCGACCCGAGGACCTGCTCGCCGCCGTCGCCGCCGGGATCGACATGTTCGACTGCGTCTTGCCGACGCGGAACGGCCGCAACGCCTCGGCGTTCACCGCTGACGGCCCCATCCGGCTGCGGAACGCCTGCCACCGGCGAGATTCCGCCCCGGTGGAGTCCGGTTGCCCTTGCTATGCGTGTATGACCTTCAGCCGGGCGTACTTGCACCACCTGTTCCAGGCGGACGAGATGCTCGGGCCGACTTTGTTGAGCCTGCACAACGTCGCGTTCTACCTCCGGCTGATGGCCGAAGCCCGGCGGGCGATCGAGGAGCGGCGGTTCGCGTCGTTCGCGGCCGCTCGCCTTGCCCGCTGGGCGCGACCAGCGTAGAACATACACCTTCACGATTCGGCGAACTCGCCCCGGATGTCGGTGATGCCCCCCTGGTTTCCTCTGCTCGCGCAAGATCCGGCCCCCCAGCAGGGGCCGCCGGGGATCGTCATCTACGTCGGGATCATCGGGTTCGGCCTGATGATGATCTTGTTCTTCCGGGCTCAGAACCGGCAGCGGAGGGAGCTTCAGAAGGCACTCACGGCCTTGAAGAAGAACGACAAGGTGGTCACCTCCGGGGGCATCCTCGGAGTCGTCGTGGCGATCAAGGAGGCCGAGGACGAGGTGACGTTGAAGACGGACGACACGAGCAACACGCGCGTCCGCGTCCTCAAGAGCTCGATCATCAAGATCACGACGGGCGACCACACCGTCGGCGAAGCCAAGACCCCGTAGTCGATCCCGCCGGCGGCGGCGTAGGTAACCCCCGGCGGGGAGCGCCGGGCGGTTCGACCCAGGTGAGCCATGAAGCGTACCTTCCTGTCCCGGGCCGTCATCTGCCTGGTCCCGACCCTGCTCGCGGCCTTCCTCATCGTCCGGGCGTACCTGCGCGACCCCGACAACTACAGCGGGTTCAAGCTCGGCATCGACTTGCGCGGCGGGACCATTCTCGTCTACGAGGTGGACCAAGAGCTGTCGAAGCACAGCCGCGGGGCCGACGCCGGCCCGCGCGGGCGGGCCAAGGCCGACACCGCCCTGGCCGACTCGCTCAAGCGCCGCATCGACCCGGCCGAGCAGTACGGGGTGATCATCCGGCCGCTCGGCGACACGCGCGTCGAGCTGATCCTGCCGTACGGGTCGCAGGCCGGGTCGAAGGGGCGGATCAACGAGGGGGAGGTGGAGCACATCAAGGGGCTGATCCGCGAGGTCGGCAGCCTGGAGTTCCGCATCCTGGCCAATGACATGGACGAGGGGGACCGGGACGCCCTGGACGCCGCCCGGGAGTACTTCAAGAAGGCCAAGGACAACTCGGGCGGGGAGGAGGCGAAGGAGCTGGAGCGGGCGGCCAAGGCCGGGCTGCCGCCGCCGTTCCCGCCGGACAAGGGGCCGTTCCTGTACAAGGGGGAGGAGGTGCGGTACGAGTGGGTCGAGTTGGGCAAGCAGTCGCGGGCCGACCACAAGATCAGCACCTTCATCGCGGAGGCTGAGCGCGGGCCGCTGTACCTGCGGCTGGCCCGGGCCCGGGCGAATAACGAGGTCGAGGTGGTGGAGAGCCCGGCCGAGAACGGCCGGATGGCGACGATCTACTACAGCCGCGGGTCGCAGAACGAGAAGAACCCGAAGGAGAGCGAGGCCAAGCAGTTCGACTACTTCGCCCTGTCGCGGGTGTCGGAGAAGAACCGGGTGCAGGTGGGCGGGGACGTGACCATCCACGCCGCAGTCGGGCAGGACAACAGCGGGGCCCCGGCGGTCAAGTTCGACTTCAACAGCCGGGGGGCGGAGAAGTTCTACCAGGTGACGTACAACAACCAGCCCGAGGCCCCGGGGGGTGCGGGCGTCAAGGTGGTCCGGCAGCTGGGGATCGTTCTGGACGGGTACCTGATCTCGTCGCCGTCGCTGAACGAGCCGATCCGGGGCAGCGGCATCATCCACGGGCGGTTCGAACGGGCCGAGGTCGAGCGGATCGTCACCCTGCTGCGGTCCGGGGCCTTGCCGGCCACCCTCAAGCCGCTGCCGGTGAGCGAGAACACCATCGGCCCGACCCTGGGGAGGGACACGATCAAGAGCGGGGCGACGGCGGTGCTCCTGTCCTTCCTGGCCGTCCTGGTCTTCATGATCGTCTATTACCGGTTTGCCGGGATGGTCGCGACCGTCGCACTTTTGGCCAACCTCCTGTTGACCGTCGGGTTCATGGTGGCGGTCAACGCCACGTTCACCCTCCCCGGACTGGCCGGGCTGGTCCTCATGCTCGGCATGGCGGTGGACGCCAACGTGCTCATCTACGAGCGGGTCCGCGAGGAGCGCGACCGGGGGATGAACCTGCCGACCGCCCTGAGAAACGGCTACGACCGGGCCTTGCCCACGATCATCGACACACACCTGTCGAGCATCTTCACGGCCATCGTCCTCTACGCGGTCGGCAACGACCAGCTCAAGGGCTTCGGCGTGTCGCTCACGGTCGGGCTGGTCATCAGCCTGTTCACGTCGCTCTACATGACCCGGCTGATGTTCGATTACTGGCAGTCGAGGAACTGGCTCAAAAAGTTGCGGATGCTCCGGCTGTTCAGCCGGCCGAACATCAATTTCATGAAGATCCGGTACTACATGTTCGCGGCCACGGCCTTTCTGACCGTGGTCGGCGTGGGCCTGTTCCTGTACCGCGGCAAGAATGCGCTGAACGTCGATTTCGTCGGCGGGACGACCTACAGCGGCCAGCTCAAGGAGGACTACGCGACCGACATCGGCACTCTGCGGCACTTGTTGTCCGAGGATCGCCAGCACCAGCGCCTGAGAGTCATCGCGGTGACCGAGATCGCCGACCCGACGGGCAAGAACAAGCGCACCTACGAGCTCAAATACGACGACCAGCAGAAGACGATCGTCGCCCTGGCCAACGACCCGGAGGGGACGACGTCGGAGACCCGGGAGGAGAACGTCAGGGCGCGGGCGTCGGTCCTGCCGGACTGGTCCGTCGAGCAGATCTTCACCTCCTCAATGTCGGGGGACAGGAGCCCGCTGTTCACCGTCCGGACCACCGAGCGGGAGCCCGAGCTGGTTCAGGCCGCCGTCAACCGCCTGTTCTGGGACGAGCAAAATCGGTCGACGATGCTCCTGGAGACGGAGGCGAAATGGGCGAAGGACGGGGACGACTACGTTTTCACGTTCAATCACCCGGTGTCGAAGAGCTTTGTCAAGACGCTCGTGGAGCGGCAGTTCCAGGCCCGGATGGGTGACCAGTACGCGGCCGCGGACGTGTTCGAGGTCATCGAGGTCGGGGAAGGGGTCGAGGGCCGGCACTCCGAGCTGCGGGTGAAGATCTTGAAGAATGCCAATGAGGGGATCAAGAACCTCGTCGAGGCGAAACAGGTCGACTCGATCATCAACGCGGCCCAGGCGGAGTTCGCGGCCAAGCCGCAGCCGGAGCGGCTGGAGACGTTCGACGGGACCCTGGCGTCCGAGACCCGCAGCCGGGCCCTGTACGCCATCCTGGCGAGCTGGCTGGCGATCCTGCTGTACCTGTGGTTCCGGTTCGGCAACTGGACGTTCGGGGCCGCCGCCGTCCTGTGCCTGGTCCACGACCTGTGCTTCACCCTCGGTGCGATCGCCCTGTGTCATTACATCCACGACACGACGTTCGGGCGGCTCCTCGGGCTTCAGGACTTCAAGATCGACCTGCCGGCCGTGGCCGCGCTTCTCACTTTGGTCGGTTATTCGGTAAACGACACGATTGTCGTGTTCGACCGGATCAAGGAGGTCCGGGGCAAGAGCGCGGTCCTGACCGCCCAGATCATCAACGACAGCGTGAACCAGACGCTTAGCCGCACGGTACTGGCATCGTTGACGGTGTTCCTCGTCGTCGGCGTCCTGTACTGGTTCGGGGGTGAAGGCGTTCACCTGTTCGCCTTCGTAATGGTCATCGGCGTGATCGTCGGGACGTACTCGTCGATCTACATCGCTAGCCCGCTGCTCCTGATCTTCGGAGAAGGCCGGCACAAGGGGATCGGCGAGGTGGGCCCAAGCCCGCCGAGCGGACAAGCGAATCGCGAATAGGGATCCCAGGGAGTGCGGACACACTGCCCTGTTCCGGGCAGGATGCCCGCGCCGCTGGTGATTCGCCGCGGCTCAATCGGGTGGGGGAGAACGCGACGGTGCGGGGCGGCCGAAGGGCCGGAGTGTTCGATCCTTTTGGGCGTCTGTCAAGTTTTGGACCCCCGGAAAGTGCGCAGAATTCCTC
>DATFWZ010000039.1:0-4207 GCA_035258765.1 Gemmataceae bacterium | reverse complement strand
CGCCGGTGGACCTCTTGCGGGCGTGCTTCCCCGGCGGATCGGTGACCGGCGCGCCGAAAGTGCGGGCGATGGAGATCATTGCCGAGCTGGAGCCTACCGCCCGCGGTCCATACTGCGGTTCACTCGGCTACATCGGCTTCGACGGCGCGATGGACACGAACATCCTGATCCGCACCTTCACGGCCGGCCGCGGATGGGTACAGTTCCCCGTCGGTGGCGGCATCGTCGCCGACTCGGACCCGCAGCGCGAATACGAAGAGACGCTGCACAAGGCTCTCGGGATGTTGAAGGCGTTGGGAAATGACCTATGACCAAATCCCAATGTCCAAGGAATGACCAATGCACATTGACCAATGACCGCATTGCTCTCGTACGGAGGCGGCGCCTTGAACGAGGGTAAACAGATTGGAACTTGGTCATTCATTGGGATTTGGTCACTGGTCATTGGGGTTTGCCCGTGATCCTCGAAGGTCTGGTCACGACCACCGACGCGAGCGGCGCGATGCACCTCGCCCCGATGGGCCCTCGCGTTGCGGCCGACTGGACGACATTTCTCTTGCGCCCGTTCCCCTCATCGCAGACGTACCGCAACCTCAAGGCGCGCCCCCAGGGGGTCTTCCATGTCACCGACGACGTGCTGCTTCTCGCGCAGGCCGCTGTCGGGCAGGCACCGGCTCAGGAGTCCATCCCGGCGACGAAGGTGTCGGGCTTCGTGCTGACTGGGGCTTGTCGGTACTACGAGTTCGTCGTCCAGTCGATGGACGAATCGAAGGAGCGCGTGCAGATCGAGGCGGAAATCGTGCATCGCGGAACGCTGCGCGAATTCTTCGGCCTGAACCGGGCCAAGCACGCGGTTGTCGAGGCGGCAATCCTGGCCACGCGGTTGCACCTCCAGTCGCCGGCTGACATCCTGGCTGATTACCGCAAGCTGCGCGTGCTCGTCGAAAAGACCGGCGGCGCCGCGGAGCACCAGGCGTTCGGTTTCCTGCAAGACCATGTTGAAAAGGCGTTGGCCGGGAGGACTCCGTGACTCGCGTCGCCGCGCCGAGCCGACTCCACTTCGGGCTTCTGGCCCTGCCGGTCGTAGGCCCCGATCGTTGGCCCGGCATCGACGGCGGCCCGGGCCTACCCGTGCGACATTTCGGTGGTGTCGGGCTCTTGGTGGACCGGCCGGGCCTGGCCGTGCGGGTTGAGCGCGCGGCAACCTGGTCCGCGGACGGCCCACTCGCCGACCGGGCGCTCGGCTTCGCCAGACAATTCGCCGGCTCACTGACGGAATGCCGACCGTTCCGCGTCATGGTCGAACACGCCCCCACGGAACACACCGGACTTGGGGTCGGAACACAGCTTGCACTTGCGGTCGCCAAGGGCATCGCCATTGAAACCGGGCACGCGGACTGGCCGGCGATGGAGCTGGCCTCGCGCGTTGGCCGCGGGGAGCGGTCCGCGATCGGCATCCACGGGTTCGACCGCGGTGGGCTGATCGTCGAGGGGGGAAAGCTCGCGAACGAAGTGATCTCGCCGCTGGTCGGCCGGCACGCGTTCCCGGCCGAGTGGGCAGTCCTCTTGTTCACTCCCGCGGGGGCCGTCGCGTGGCACGGCGGGCGGGAGCGATCCGCGTTCGCCCAGCTGTCGCGGGCTGGCGCCGCGGCCGACACGGGGGCGCTTTGCCGCATCATCCTTACTGGGCTTTTGCCGGCCCTCGCATCAGCCCATCTCGATGCATTCGGCGACGCGCTCTACGAGTTCAACGCCCGGGCCGGGGACGCGTTCGCCCAGATGCAGGGAGGTCGTTACGGATCTCCCGCGGCGACGGAATGCGTCCGCGGGCTGCGGTCCGCGGGCGTTCGCGGGGCGGGTCAAAGTTCCTGGGGGCCGACCGTCTTCGCGGTAGTGAGGCGCGAAGGGGTCGCGGACGTCGTGCGCAAAATGCGTGACGCCCCGGTCATCGTCGCCGGGGCGTCCGGGGGGGCGGTCGTGGAATGAGTGAGCGGGTCGGGTGGCCCAGGTCGATGACGATGTCCTGGTCTTTCGCCAGTTGCGCAACAGGGCGGCGCGGGACATCCGCGGTATCTCTGAGATGAGACGATCGCAGGATAATGAGAATGGAGTAATGTAACGACTTTGGATATCGCTCGCCAGCGCCGACCGGACATCTGCGTTGGCATTTGGGGTGAATCGTGCGGTGAATTGCCCGAACGGCCGTCGGCTCACGTGAATTCCCTTTGCATCCCCCCGGCCCCGCCCGCTATCATGAACCATCTCGAATCTGTCCCCACTCCCATCCGCGCCGAGTCTTTGCGGAGCCATTGAATGGCCACTACTACCGGGTTCAAAGTCCAGTGCCCGAGCTGCGAGGCGTCCGTCACCATCAAGAACGCCTCTCTGATCGGAAAGAAAGTCGATTGCCCGAAGTGCAAATATCGCTTCGTGGTCGAGTCCCCGGACGACGCGGAGGCCGGTGGGCGGGCCAGCCGGGCCGGACAGGCGGGTGGCACCGCGGTCGCCCGCAAGTCGCCCGGTAAGTCGCGCGCCGAAGGCGACGAGGGCGAGGCGCCGAAGAAGGTCAAGCCCAAGACGACGCTGATCGTCGGGATCGTGCTCGTTGTCGTGACCGTGCTCGTTCTCGGCGCCGCGGCCGCCTACTTCGGCGGCCTGTTCGACGACGACAAAACGACTGGTAGCGGCGGCAGTAGCGGTGGGGGCGGCGGCAGCGGTACCTCCAAGCAGAATCCCGGTGGGCCGTCAACGCCGGGTAACAGCGGCAACGGCGGTGGCGGCGATCCGGTTGTGAGGGGCGACAACCCTGCTGGATCGCCAGCCGGCGCCGGCGCGGTCCGCGACGAAACCAACCTGCTCCCGAACGACGCTGACTGGGTCGCGGATGTGAACGTCGAGAAAGTCCGCAACACTCCGGCCGGGTCGGCCATGTTTGACCCATCCAAGCAGATGGTCGGGCTGTTCAAAGATCACCTGAGCATCCCGGTCAGTGATATCGAGCGCGTGGTCGGTTCCGGCGGCAGCGGCGGCGCCTGGTCGTTCACCGTCATCAAGACCAAGAATTCCATCAAGGAAGACGCGTTGCGTGACAAGGCGGAGCTGCGCGAGCCGATCGGCACCATCATGAAGCGCGACTACTACCTGGCGAAGGACAACCCGGTCTTCGACATGGTCGGGAACTTCTTCGCCACCAAGTTGAAGGACATTGGCTTCGTCATCGAGCCACCGGCCGGCCCGCGGGAGATCACCGTCTGCCTGCTCGACAGCAAGACACTGGTTGTTGCCGACAAGGCGGTGATGGAGAAATTCCTGAACGCGGACGCCCAACCGGACTATCGGTCGAAGCTGACGAACGCGCCGGCCGGCATGGAGCCAGCACCGGGCATGCCCGGCGGCATCATTCCCTCCGTGCCCGGGGGAATTATTCCCTCGGTGCCCGGCGGGGGAGCAGGCGGGCCACCCTCCGCCCCGGGCGGTGGCGCTGGTGGACAGCCGGGCGGTAAGCCGCAATCCGACATACGGCCGTTCCAGGGACCGCCGATGCCCATCCGGCCAAGCATGCCAGGCACGCCAGGCACACCCGGCATGCCGAGCACGCCGGGCGCTGGCGCACCTGGAGGCGGAGGACCCAAGGTATTCACGCACATCCCGAGCTTCCGGACCGTGCACCCGAACCTGAAGGCGATGTTGAACTACCAGGGGGATGAGGATAAGCCAAAGGAAGAGAGGCCGCTCTTCAACTTCGCGGCCAAGGTCGAGACCAACCGTCTCCTCGAGGCGATCATCGGCGGCGGCATTGAGTTCGGCGGCGGCAAGTTCCGGCCGTCGCTGCCGCCCGGCGTGAAGGGGCGCGAAGCGATTCCCAAGGCGCCCTACATCGGCCTCGCGCTGTACGCATTTACCGCGGAGAAGTTCGAGCTGCGCGCCAGCATGGACTGCGACGACGAGGACCAGGCCAAGGACATCGAAGCCATCCTTCGCATTTTCCTGCCGATCATCGCGCTGGTGGTTCAGGAAGAAGCTGGCGTTCCAGTCCAGGCCGGATCCAACCCGAACCAGGGTGGTGGATTCCCGGGTTTCCCGGGTGGACCGGGCTTCCCCGGCGGACCGTCGATGCCCGGCGGACCGGGCTTCCCAGGCGGACCCCCGCGACCGGGCGCGCCGGGCGGTCCGGGCGGCCCCGGCGGTCCGGGCGGAAGGGACTCGG
>DATFWZ010000038.1:0-7229 GCA_035258765.1 Gemmataceae bacterium | reverse complement strand
CTTCCACAACTCGTAGCCAGTCATGCGATCGTAGGCTGCGAAGAACAATGTGCCGTTCACGTCCGTCAGCGAAGTGGGTGAAGAACTGGGGATGTCGCGGTAGATGTCCTTGACGAGGACGGTGCCGGCGTTCGTGCCGTCGCTCTTCCACAACTCGTAGCCGCTCGTCCCATCGTCAGCCGACAAGAACAAAGTCCCGTTGACGTTCGCGAGCGAGGCGGGCGAGAGGTTGGCGACGAGGTCAGTGCCGACGGCCGTGCCGTCGCTCTTCCACAGCTCCCGCCCGTGCGTGCCGTCGTCGACCGAGAAGAACAGCGTCCCGTTCACATTCGTCAGCGACGTCAGGGACGAGCTGCCGCTGCCGGGGTTGATGTCCTTGACAAGGGTAGTGCCCGCCTCGGTGCCGTCGCTCTTCCACAACTCCGTCCCGTGCGTGCCGTCGTCCGCTGTGAAGAACAATGTCCCGTTCACGTTCGTGAGCGAGGTAGGGTAAGACCGGGCGCCGCCGGGGTTGATGTCTCTGACGAGGGTGGTGCCGGCGGCCGTGCCGTCGCTCTTCCACAGCTCCAGTCCGAGTGTGCTGTCCTGCCAGGCCGAGAAGTACAGTATCCCATTGACGTTGGTCAGATTGCTGGGGTAAGAGTCCGTGCGGTCGGCGGCGATATCCTTGACCAGGACGGTCCCGGCCTCGGTGCCGTCGCTCTTCCACAGCTCCCTTCCATTCGTGCCGTCGGTGGCCGAGAAGAACAGTGTCCCGTTGACGTTGGTCAGGTTTCCGGGGTAAGAGCTGTTGGGATAGTCAAAGTAAAAACCGGGGTGGGAGCCCGGGTAAATGTCCTTGACGAGGACAGTGCCGGCGGCGGTGCCGTCGCTCTTCCATAACTCATAGCCGGTCGGGCCATCGCCGCCCGAGAAGAACAAGGTGCCGTTGACGTTCGTCAAGTCGGTGGGGAAATCAGCTAGTGACTTAACCGGCACGGTGCCGGCGGCGGTGCCGTCGGTCTTCCACAGTTCAATGCCCGCGCCATCGGAGGCCGAGAAGAACAGCGTGCCGTTCACGTTCGTCAGGTTGCCGAGGTTAGACCGGGAGCTGCCTGGGCCGATGTCCTTGACGAGGACGGTGCCGGCGGTGGTGCCGTCGGTCTTCCACAACTCCACACCGTGCACGCCGTCGTCCGCAGCGAAGTAGGTGGTCGAGCCGATTACCACCATCTGCGACGGGTTGGAGGACGCCTGATTGATGTCCAGGACCATCTGCGGCGTCAGCGTCGGCGTGAGGCGATCGTCCAGCGCCTCCAGAACGAGGCGCTGTCGTCGCGGTCGGGCGCGCGACGCCGGGACGATTTGTTTGCGGCTGAGAATCGAATTGTACCAGCGACGCCAGAGTACGGTCGTCATCGGATCGTTCTCCGTTCATGGCTCGGGCGCTGGAAGCGCCGGTTGCGTTCGACACACGGCGCGGGACCGTCCGCCGCGCCGGCTCATGGTTTCACACTCGCTCGGGCGACTGGTGAGGCTGCGGCACCGTCCAGATCGGCGCGGCGCCGTCCAGACCGGCGTACGGTCCTGACAGCACCGGACTGCGAGCCTCGCGGCGCGAAGACCAGGCGCCGGGGCGGTGCCGGGCCGACAGGAGTCCTGCTTGGCGGTAATGACCCCATCGGCCGCTTCCGTCCAGGAGTCTGTAGTCAAAAGCCGGCGAGCGGAATCCCGCACTACTCGGCCCGACCCCGACCACTGCTACCACCGCCCGGTGGGGCGCCGCGACCGGCCGGCAACACGGCCCGACGCTCCGCCTCGGTCATCCCGGCCCGGGCCTGCTCCAGGAGATCGACGGCCGGCGGTAGGCTGGCCGGGTCGGGCAGGCGGACCCCGCCATCCCGGCCCAACTCGCTCCGGAGCTCGTCCTCCAACCGGGCCACGGCGGTCGCGGCTTGTGGAAACTCGTCCTCGAGGCTGTTGACGAAATGGATCACCTCCCGGCACAACCGCTCCTCCTCGGTCCGCCCGGGCAGAACCGCGTGATACGCCGGGTAGGTCGCAGGCGGCAGCCGGTCCAGCTCGCCGAACAGGGCGGCGGCCTCCACCAGCGGCCGGGCGGCGGCGGCGACCTCGCGGGCGATCTGCCGCTTGGCGACGTACCGCAAAGGGACCGTCTCGGGGTACGACTCGACCCCTACGTCCCAAGGGGGAGGGTTGGGCGGGGCCGGCTCGGCGAAGTGCCGGCCGACCACGGCGGCCGCCGCGGCCGCGGCCAAGGTGAATGTCAGCATCAGGGGCCGTCGCGTCATGGTGGTTAGTCCCCGGCCCGGAGCCTTCGGGGTGGAAGGTTCCTCGCGGCCTGCGGTCGAACGAAACCGCTATCACGGCCAGCGCGCAGACCGAGCGCCGGGGCAGTGCCGGGCCAGTGAGGGGCTTGCTTGGCGGTTAGGACCCCACCGGCCGCTGTGTTTCCGTCCTTATTCCCGTTTGATTGGTCCGTCGTGGCTTAATTGCGCGACCCGGCAATCGCGAGACAGGCGTTCCTTCATTTCCGAACGGCTGTTGTTGCCGCGCGGAACGAAGTGCCTGCATTCAAGGCGATTACGCGTTTTCCTCAGCGGACAGTTGAACCGTCGGTCCGCCGGGGGGACAATCCACCTGGAAGCCGGGGCCCGAATCGGGCCGGAAAAATGGTCGATTCCTGTCTCGCGACGGCCCGCGCGCGCAATTAGACCCCATGGCCCCGCTCATGACCCACGATTCGAGTGAGACCAACCGCCTTCTCCAGCGCGCTGCGAGCGGCGACAACGCGAGCTGGGGGACCGTGCTCCAGCGGCACGAGGACAAGCTGCGCCGGATGGTCGGCTTCCGGATGGACGTGCGCTTGCAGGGCCGCATCGATCCTTCCGACGTGGTCCAGGAGGTTTACCTAGCCGCGTCGCGGAGCTTGCCCGAGTACCTGCGGCAGCCGGCCATGCCGTTCTACTTGTGGCTACGAGGGATCGCCGGCCACAAGCTCCTCGAGTTGCACCGGCACCACCTCGGCACGCCAATGCGCGACGCCCGGCGGGAGGTGTCGCTGTACCGCGGAAGTCTGCCGGAGACGACGTCCGCCGCCCTGGCCGCCCACCTGCTTGGCAGACTGAGCCGGCCAAGCGAGGCGGCGGTCCGAGTGGAGATGAAGCTCCGTTTGCAGGAAGCGCTCAACCAGATGGACCCGATGGACCGCGAGGTGCTGGCCCTGCGGCACTTCGAGCACCTGACCAACGCCGAAGCGGCCGAGGTGCTTGGCATCAGGGAAGGGGCCGCAGGCAAGCGCTACCTGCGGGCGCTGGAACGTCTGCGCGAGACGCTGGCCAACATGCCCGGGGGACTGGAATTGTGAACGCCGCGCCTCCCAGCTCCGACGCCGACCCCCTAGTCGAACTGGCCGAGGAGTACGCCGACCGTTTCCGCCGGGGCGAACGGCCAGCGCTGACCGAGTACACGGATAAGTACCCGGACCTGGCCGAGCGCATCCGCAAGTTATTCCCGACTTTGGTGATGATGGAGGAGTTCGGGTCGGTCGCCGGCCCGTCCACGGATCCGCGCACCGCCACCGGAACTCCGCCCCGCCAGTTGGGGGAGTTCCGCATTCTCCGAGAGGTCGGCCGGGGTGGCATGGGGGTCGTTTACGAGGCGGTCCAGGAATCGCTCGGCCGACATGTTGCCCTCAAGGTGTTGCCGCCGCAGAACTGGAAGAACCAGACCCACCTGGAACGATTCCAGCGCGAGGCACGGGCGGTGGCCCGGCTTCACCACACAAACATCGTCCCGGTGTTCGGGACCGGGGAGGCGGACGGCGTCCACTACTACGCCATGCAGTTCATCCAGGGACAGAGCCTGGACAACGTTCTGCATGAACTGAAACGTCTTCGCCGCGCCCGGTCGGGCCGCCTGGGAAACGCCGAGGACGATCAAGCGGCGGTGAACGGATTGAGCCAACACCGGAACTCATTGAGTGTCAGCATCGCCCAGGGTCTGGCCAGCGGGCATTTCCCGGACGCAAGCGCGACGCCCGACGCGGCGAATGGCGCGTCCGGCCAACCCACCGCAACGCTCGTGACGCCTCCTTTCACTTCCTGGGGTGGGGAGGGTCGGTCCGACAGCTCGCGATCATCCGCTGGAGTGAGCGAAGCGCAGTCCGAACTCACTAGCCAATCGGACGCCCAGTATTTCCGTGGCGTTGCTCGGATCGGCGTGCAGGCGGCCGAGGCCCTGGCGTACGCGCATCAACAGGGGATCCTGCACCGGGACGTCAAGCCGAGCAACCTGCTCTTGGACACGCAGGGGACCATCTGGGTTACCGACTTCGGCCTGGCCAAGGCCGAGGGGAGCGAGGAACTGACCGCGGCCGGAGACATTGTCGGCACCGTCCGCTACATGGCACCAGAGCGATTCAAGGGACACGCCGATCCGCGGAGCGATGTCTACGCCCTCGGCCTGACCCTGTACGAGATGTTGACGCTCCGCTCGGCGTTCGATTCCACCGACCGGGCGCGGCTGATGGACCGGATCACCCGCGAAAGCCCGCCGGCGCCGCGGAAGTTCGACGCACGCATCCCGCGGGATCTGGAGACCGTGGTCCTGAAGGCGATCGCCCGCGAGCCCACAGCGCGCTACGCGTCGGCAACTGCCCTGGCCGAGGACTTGCAGCGCTTTCTGTCCGACCGACCAATCCGGGCCCGGCGGATCAACTGGGCCGGCCATACCTGGCGGTGGTGCCGACGTAACCCGGTCGTCGCAGGTCTGCTGACCACGGTCGTGGCCCTGCTAGTCTTCACCGTGGTGGTACTTGCGGTCGGCAACGCGCGCATCAGCGGAGCACTGGACCAGGAGCGAGCGGCCAAGGACGAACTCGAGCAAACCAACGTCAAGCTCGAGCGGACCAACGTCGAGCACGAACAGACGCTGTACTACCAGTGGGTGGCCCAGGCGGTGGATGCCCGCGACAAGAACCGCGCGGCCCGGGCCGAGGAGTTCCTGGACCTCTGCCCGCATGGCCTGCGCGGGTGGGAATGGCACTACCTCAAGCGGCTGCCCTTTGCGACGTTCCCGGTGCTGGGCCACCTGGAGCAGATCATTTTGCGGATGGCGTTCAGCCCCGACGGCGGGTTGCTGGCCGTCGCGACCATCGACGGGCGGGTATCGGTCTGGGACGCCCAGACCGGGGCGACTGTCCGCTCCTTTCAGGCCCACAAGGAGTTTGTCCGGGGGTTGGCATTCAGCCCGGACGGCCGGTACCTGGCGACAGGGGGTTCGGACGACGAGGTGAAGCTCTTGGACTTGCGGACCGGAAAGTTCGTCTCGTTCCCGATCGGCAGTCGGGAGGTGCTTCTGGCGCTCACGTTTAGCCCGGATGGCCGGCGGCTGGCGGCAAGCGACCTGGAACGGAATATCTGGGTGTTCGACGTGGACACCCGCGGCAAGACTCGCCTGGAGTCGGCCGACCGGCTCGCGATCCACGGCCTGGAGTTCTCGGCCGACAGCCAGCACCTCCTGACCGTGAGCACCGAGGGCGCTGTGACGGCCTGGGACGTGGCCGCCCACTCCGCGGAGGCGGTATTCGACGCCCAGTTCCCGGGGGTCCACGTAGTCACCTTCAGCCCGGACCGGCGGCTCATCGCCCTGGGCGACGAGCACGGGACCGTGAGGGTCCTTCGGGCCGACCCGTGGCAAGTGGCCTTCCGGGACCTGAAGGCGCACGCTGGCCCCATCCAGGCCCTGGCGTTCGGGTCCGGCGGCGACCGCCTGGCCACGGTCGCGTCCGCGGACACGAGCATCCGGCTCTGGGACATGCGCACGGGGCAGGAGGCGCTGAGTGCCGATTTCGTCGGCGACCGGTGGAACGCCCTGGCCTTCAGTCCGGACGGCCATCTCCTGGCGGTGGGAGGCGGCAAGGGCAAAGTCCGAATCCTCGACGGCACCCCCCTGGACGGACCCTTGAATGGCGGCGAGGTCCGCACCCTGGTAGGACACGACCACACGGTCGCCTGGCTCGCGTACAGTCCGAAAGGCGAACGGATCGCCTCGGCGAGTTCGGGCGGGACCGTCAGGGTGTGGGACACCCGGTCGGGCCGAGAACAGAGGCTGCCCGCGGGTGACGCCCCCGTGACCAGCGTGGCGTTCGCCCCGGACGGTCGGCGGATCGCCGCTGCCAGTTGGGACGGGACCGTCCGGGTTTGGGACGCGGACACGGGACGCGAGGTCTATGCGCCCCTCCGCGCCCAGGCCGGCCCGGTCTATGGGGTGGCCTTCAGCCGGGACGGCCGGGCCCTCGCCTCCGCTCACCATGACGGGACCGTCCGCGTGTGGGACGCGGACACCGGTCGATTGCGTCGAACGATCCCGGCCCACCAGAACCCGGCGTTGGGGTTGGCCTCCAGTCCGGGGGGTGGGGGTGAGTTCCTGGTGTCCGCCGGGGGTAAGGACGAATGCGCCAGGGTCTGGAAGTGGGACACGGATTCTCAGGACCCGGTCCTCACGCTGAAGCTGAAGGGCCCGCGGGGAATCCTCCGCAACCCGGTATTCAGCCCGGACGGCAAACGAGCGGCGGCCATCATCGGTGCCATGCGCCATGTCTGCCTCTGGGATACCACGCCGGGAGGGAAAGAGGAGCGCGAGGAAAGGCAACTGCCCATCCCGGGCGCCGGGCTCGTCCACCTGGCGGTCTTCCACCCCGACGGCCGGCGGCTGATTGTGGTGAGCGACGACCAGGTGCACCTGCTGGACCCGGATACAGGTGAGGTGGTTCCCCTTCGGACGGCGCACGCGGGCAATGTCTGGTGTGCGGTGCTGAGTCCCGACGGCAAGTTCCTGGCGACCGGGGCCGGCTACCGGGGCCGCGGCGAGGTCCGCATTTGGGACATTTCGCGATGGGAGAAGCGTTGAGACTTTAGCTGGCGTTAGCCCTCGGGGGAGGGACTGTCATGGCCCGGCTCACACGACGCGCACCACGTGCCTTCACTCTGCTCGAGCTGCTCGTGGTCATCGCCATCATCGCCATCCTGATCGGCCTGCTCCTGCCCGCGGTCCAGAAGATCCGCGAGGCCGCCAACCGCATCAAGTGCGCCCACAACCTCAAGCAGATCGCCCTGGCCGCGCACAACTATCACGACAGCCACGGGCGGTTCCCCACCGGGGTGCATGGGCCCGTCTTTGTCGGCAACCGCCCGACTGGGGGCACCAATCTGTGGGTCAAGATGCTC
>DATFWZ010000037.1:0-4332 GCA_035258765.1 Gemmataceae bacterium | reverse complement strand
GTCATCAGCCCGGCCCGGGTCGGTGAGCAGTGCGGGCCCGAGACGTAGCCGTTGGTACACCGAATCCCCGCGTTCGCGAGCGCGTCAATGTTCGGAGTCGGCACGTCCTTGCAGCCCTGCACGCCGAGGTCGGCGTAACCGAGATCGTCCGCGACGATGAGGAGGATGTTCGGCTTCCGGCCCGCGTCGGCAGCGGCCGGCAACGGCAGTGCCAGCAGGAGACCGAGGGGAACGAGTCGAGTCATGGCGAAGTCTCGAAGTGCGGGGACATTGTGCCCCCGGCCTGTTCGGCGGTCAAACACGATCTCGACACCGATCGAAGCCGAACGCCGTAAGACATCTCGACCGCAGACTCACTCCCCACCCGGAGGTGTCCATGGCCCGGCGCTTCGACAGCCTGTCCGAGCGGGAGGTTTTGGCCCTGGCCATCTCCCTGGAGGAGGAGGACGCGCGGATCTACGACGACCTGGCGGCCGCTCTGCAAAAGGAACATCCACAGCCGGCCGACGAATTCCGACGACTCCGGGCGGACGAAGACCGACATCGTCACCGCCTGCTCGACCTGTACCGCGAGCGGTTCGGCGACCACGTCCCGCTGCTTCGCCGGCATGACGTCCGCGGGTTCGTTCACCGGGAACCGGTTTGGCCGGACCGGTCGATCACGCCCGAGGAGGCGCGGCGGCGGGCGGAAGTCATGGAGGTCGAGACGCGACGGTTCTACGAGGCGGCTGCCGCGAGGGCGACCGACGCCCGCACCCGGCAACTCCTCGGCGACCTGGCCGAGGAGGAGCGTCGGCACGTCCGTGTCGCGGAGGCCCTTCCGACCACCGAGCCGGAGCAGGACGCGGCCGCCCGCCGACGATTGTTCGTATTGCAAGTCGTTCAGCCCGGCCTTGCGGGCCTGATGGACGGATCGGTTTCGACCCTCGCCCCGCTCTTCGCGGCCGCGTTTGCGACCAAAAACAGTTGGGACACGTTCCTGGTCGGCCTCGCGGCCACGATCGGAGCCGGGATCAGCATGGGGTTCGCGGAGGCGCTTTCCGACGACGGAAGCCTGACCGGCCGCGGCCGCCCGCTCACTCGCGGGCTGGTGTGCGGGCTGATGACCGCGGCCGGCGGGCTCGGTCACACGCTTCCGTATTTGATCCCGGACGTCCGCGTGGCCACCTGGATCGCAGTCGTGGTGGTATTGATCGAGCTTGGGCTGATCGCTTGGGTCCGGCACCGCTACATGGACACGCCGTGGGGGCGGAGCCTGGTCCAGGTGGTGATTGGCGGGGCACTGGTGTTTCTGGCCGGGGTGCTGATCGGGAGTTCGTGACAGAGCCTCCGTCGGATTGCCTACCGAACTGCCCGACGGGACGCGTTTCGTTTCACCAAGTGCCGGGTCATTCTGGCGCGATCGCGCCACCCATCTGGAAAAAAAGGCCATTTTGAGCCGAAAAAGGCCATTTGAGCCCGGAATGACTTCCGTTTGAACGTCGGCGACGGCCGACGTCCTCCAAACCGGTTGATGAAGTCGTTGCGTCCAGCCCGAATCATCGCGCTCGAGTGAGAGTTTTGCAACGAACAGGACGGCGGCGGGCGGATCGGCATCCCTACGGGACGCCAGCCTCGGCCGGCTCGATGCTCCGACGGGCGGTGGGCCGGGCTTCGCTGCGGCTGTGCCGCCAGTTGTCAATTGAGAACCCGCCGGCGCCGTGGGCCACCACCGTGAGCAGCCCGCCCATGATGGCGATGTTCTTCATGAAGTTCGTCATCTGATTCATCCGGGCGGCGCCGTCCTCCGCCCAGAAGTTGTGGAAGATGAGCGTCGCCGGGACGATGAATACCAGCAGGGCTACAGCCCCCCACCGGGCCTTCAACCCCAACAGCACGGAAAGCCCGCCGCCGAGTTCCAGGGCAATCGCCCCCGCGAGGAAGAACGGGACCGCGACCATCCCGTGTTTCTCCATCCCCGCAGCGGTCCCGGACCAGTCCATCATTTTGCCGAAGGCGCTCAAGAGGAAGATGGCGCTCAGAAGGATGCGCCCGCACAAGGCCGCGAGCGGCGAGCAATACTCGGCCATCGCTTTCCCTCCCCAAGGGCGGAAGCCGGGCGAACTTCTGACCGGGTTGCAAATATCGTACCCCGGGCTGTCGCGCGGACCGTTATTGCCGGTCGATCGCGTCGATGATGCGATCCAGGTCGCCGACGTGGCTGCGGCACCGCGGCAAGAGCCGGTACCGAATCAGGTCCTTGCAATCGCTGTCGATATCCGGGTCGTTCAGGGCGGTCTCGTACTGGCCGATCCCGTAGTCCTCGCCCTGCTTCAAGGCCCCGAGCGCGGAGACTGGGCCGAGGATCTTGGCCGTTCCCGCGACGGCCTTGGTGAACGTCCCCCACGCCCCGGAATCCTCCGCCGGCTCACCCCCGAAGTGGCGGATCCGCTCGCGCAGGACGGCCGCCGCCTCGTTGTGCTCATCCCGGATTCGATGCAATTCAATGGCTTGGGACTGCCCGTCGAACTTGCCGATCACCTGATCGTACGTTTCGACCGCGGCCACCTCGCCCCGCAAAAGGGAGTTCAGGGTGTTCACGTCACAGGTCGCGGTGTATTCCTCGCGACCCGGGCGGGGCGTTGTCTGATCGTGCATGGTCGGTCTCCGATGCGTTCGTCTTCATCCCGGTCCGCCTGAGCGGCGAGATTGAAGACACGCAATGGACGTGCCACGCCACCGGCAGCTGCCGATGGACCCCCGAGGAATGTCTCGCACGGATGGCCGCGGCGGCGAATCACAAGCTGGCAGGTCCCACGGATCGCGGGCACAAGTCGCTCTGAGATGGCACGATTCTTGCGACATTCTTCCCCTCGGAACAGAGAAGGGAGGTGACGCGGTGCTTCCGCATGAGCGATCGACGAATCGGGTCCTCTGCGTCGATGACAACCACGACGCGGCCGAGTCGCTGGCTCTATTGCTCCGGCTCGTCGGGCTTCAGGCCGAGGCCGCATTCGACGGCCCGAGCGCCCTGCGGACAGCCGCGTGGTTCCTCCCGCACGCCTGCGTCTCCGACATCAACATGCCCGGGATGGACGGCTTCGAGCTGGCCCGCCGGCTACGGGCGTGGGCGGAAAGTCGTCCACTGCTATTGATCGCTCTGACGGCTCGGACGACGGAAGACGACCGTCGCCGGAGCCTAGAAGCCGGGTTCGACGTGCACCTCAACAAGCCGGCGGACTCAGAGGAAGTCGTGCGACTGGTCGTCGCGTTCGGGAGCCGGCGGACCGTATCGGAGGAGCCGCTGGAGGCGGATCCCCCACTTATCGTTCCCGCCCGATGACGTAACGAACGAACGCGGATGACGCGGGTTTGCGCGGGTCAGACAAGACTGATCTGTCTTAATTGATCCGCGCAAACCCGCGTCATCCGCGTTCGATTTATCGAGACTCGAAGGAACTCGGGGCCGGATCCATTGGGCCGGGCCCCGCGATCCCTCGTGAGCCGTTGAACTCCTCGACGATCTATCGCCGTGTTGTCACTCCCCCCGGCGCGGCCGGGGGCGCCGACTGCGACGGCAAGACCGGCGCACTCGCCGGGGTCTGCACAGGCACGGTCATCGGCACAGCGATCGGCGTCGTCATTGTCCCGGGTACCGCGCCGGGCATGATCGGGTGCGGTGTGGCCGCGGCCGTCTGCTGAATCGCGGCCTCCTGCGCCTCCGCCTCGGCCGGCGGCAACTCGGCCTTCCGGGCCGACCGCCCGATGCTGCCGAGCAACAGACCAATCACAATCAAAGTCAACCCGGTCAGGAACAATCCCCACAGCCAGAACCAGGTCTGCTGGCTTAAGTTCCCCTGCTGGTCGCGGGCGAACGTGAAATACCAAACCCCCGTCCAGACGTCCAACAACGCCCCGACGGTGATGTAGGCGATGGCCGTGCGCGGGCCGAAGGCCGGATTGCTGAGTATTGGCATGTGCGCTCCTTCCGGTGAGCGGCGCGGCCGATGGGCAGGGCGATGAGCCGCCCGCGGTGTCCCCACCCTGACGTGCATCCCGAATGCCAAATGCACGCGAAACCGGCCACCGGTACAATGGCCGCGATTAACCCTCGGGAGAATCCACCTGATGTCTCGTTCCCATTCGCTCGCGCCGGCCGTGATCGCGATGTTGGTCTGCTCGTCGCCGACGCTCGGCCAGGGCAAGGAAGCCGTCCTGGCCGGGTACACCAAGTACGAATACCGCATTCCGATGCGCGACGGGGTCAAGCTCTTCACCTCGGTGTACGTCCCGAAGGACGATTCGAAGCAATACCCGATCCTCATGCAGCGGACCCCGTACAGTGTCGGCCCA
>DATFWZ010000036.1:0-5645 GCA_035258765.1 Gemmataceae bacterium | reverse complement strand
CGGGCGGGCCCGGTGGCGGCGGCTTCCCGGGCGGGCCCGGCGGCTCCGGCTTCGGTGGCGGGGCGGGTAAATTTGGCGGCAGCGGGGGGATGCTCGGCGGCTTCCCGGGTGAGGGCGGCGGCTACGGCGGCGTCCAGTCGGCTGGCCAGCGCTTCGAGGTCCAGTACATCGAGGGCGAGAACGACGAGGAGATCGAGAAGCAGCTCAACGGCCGCCGGCTGGCCATCACCATCAGCCCGCAGCGGATGACCGTCCTCCAGGCCTCGTTCCCCTACCGGCAGCAGCTCGATCGGTTCGCGGTCGCCATGCGATACAAGGAGGGGTGGAAGGAGCTGTTCGCCCACCCGGACGACGTGCCCGTGTTCCACGGCGTGGACGTGCAGCGGCGGGCCTGCCGTCCGAACGGCATGCCCCTGGAGGACTGGCAGTCCATCGACCTGGCCGGTAATACCCAGGAGCTCCGGGCCGTCGCCCTCACGTACAAGGAGGAGCCGGTCGACCTGAAGCGGGTCATGCTCCACGAGGACCACATGCTGGTGATGCCGCTGCCCGAGGAGGTACCGGGGGCGAGCAAGTACCCGGAGATGAACCTGAAGACACTGAAAGAGTCGATCGAGAAGATGAAGAAGCAGGACGCGAAGGCTTCCAACCTGCCGGCGCCGAAGTCGAAGTACATGGGCGGCGGCAACCCGTTCAAGCGCGAGACCCACGCGAACGCGAACTTCTACAACTTCGGAGGCGAAGGGGAGGCCGGCGGCATGTTCCGGCCGCCGAGCGGGCTGATGGCCAAGCCGAAGAGCCCGACCGAGCCCGCCGGGCCCAGCCAGCCGCCGACGAGCTACGAGCCGCCCGACCACATTTACGTCCGGGTGTACGACACCGACATCAAGGACGGGTTGGAGTACCAGTACCGGATGCGCGTGAAGCTGAAGAACCCGAATTTCGGGAAGAAAGATCAGGTGTCGAAGGCCTCGGACGCTGAGAACGAGGAGTTGCCGGCGCTGGACGAGCACTGGTACGAATTTCCGCAACGCGTGAAAGTCCCGCAGACCGTCTACCACTACGTCGTCGAGCCGACGCCGGCGAAGCCCAAGGAGTCGCAGGCGCTGGCGGCCCCGAGCCCGGAAAAGGGCCAGGCGGTCATCCAGTTTCAGCGCTGGTACGGGCAGCTGGACCTGAACGAGAAGCTGAAGGAGCCGGTCGGCGACTGGGTGATCGCCGAGCTGCTGGCCACGCGGGGCATGTACGTGAGCGGCAAGGCGTTCAGTCCGGTGCCCTTCTGGTCGTCGGTGGAAAACGCGTTCGTGCTGCGTGAGATCACGGGCGACCCAAAGCCGGCCAAGGGGAAGGAGCCGCGGCGGGGGGCGATCATCGAGCCGGTCCGGCCGCGGACCCTACTGGCCGTCGAGGTGTCGGGCGGTAAAGTGAAGGCCCGCATGCAACCCAACCCGGGCGAAAGGACCAACCGCGGCGGGCTGGTGGAAGACGATTGCGCCTCCGAAGTCCTGTTCATGTACCCGGACGGGTCGCTGGAGCTGCGGTCGAGCGCCACCGACAAGGCCGACGCGGACCGCAAGGAGCGGGAGGAGCACTTCCGCAAGTGGGTGACGGAGACGGAGCAGCGCGGGCTCGGCGGCCCCGGCACCACGGCCCCGAAGGGCAAGGAAGACTTCTAGCCGAGGTTGAGGAGTGCCTACGCCAGACCCCGGCCGCCCGCGGCCGGGGTCTGACGTTCGTAGCCGCAAGTTGGCAGCTTGCGGCTACGGAAAAGCGAATCGGGGCCGCTTGACAGCCGCGACGGCAGCATCGACAATCATTAACATTATCCCCAGTCTACACCCGTCCGCCGGCGCCCCCCGGCCGTCGCCATCTTCGGAGACTCGCGGTATGAGTCAACAGCCCCGCCGCCGCCGCCTGGAGGTCGAGGACTCGGGCGACGTGGCCGTCGTCCACTTTGTGGACAAGAAGATCCTCGACGAGCAGAACATTCAGATGATCGGGGACGACCTGTTCCGGCTGGTGGACGAGCTCGGCCGCCGGAAGATCGTCCTGAACTTCGGCAACGTCGAATTTCTGTCGAGCGCCGCCCTGGGCAAGCTGATCACCATGAACCGCAAGGTCCAGGCGGTCCGGGGCAAGCTGGTGCTGTGCAACATCTCCAAGGAGATCCGCGAGGTCTTCGAGATCACCAAACTGGACAAGTTGTTCACCATCCTGCCCGACGAACAATCCGCCCTCCAGGCCTTTTGAAGTTTCAAGTTTCAGGCTCCAAGATTCAAGTTGAGCGGCAACTTGAATCTTGGAACCTGAAACTTGAATCTCTCACACCATGTCCGATCGCGGCCGTCAGCACGTCATCCCGTCCGACCTGGAGGCCGCCCGCCGCCTGCAGGAGGAGATCGAGGCCGCGGTCCGGACCGCGTTCGCGGAGCACGAGGCGTTCGCCATCAAGATGGCCGTCGAGGAGGCCCTGGTGAACGCCATCAAGCACGGCAACCAGATGGACCCGGACAAGTCGGTCCGGGTGATTTATTCTCTCGGCCCGGACCGGTTCGACGTGCGGATAACCGACGAGGGTCCCGGGTTCAACCCGGACGACGTCCCGGACCCGACCGCCCCGGAGAACCTGGAGCGCCCGTGCGGCCGAGGCCTGCTCCTGATCCGCTACTACATGTCCGAGGTGCAGTTCCAGGACGACGGACGAACCATCGCCATGTGCAAGCTGCGAAACGGGACGCCGTAGGCGATCAGATATAAGTCCTATGGGTCGTATGGGTCCTATAAGACCTATACCGTCCCTCCTGACTCCTCACCGCCGACTCCAGCCGATGACCCCGATGATGCAGCAGTACCGGGACGCCAAGGCCCGGCACCCGGGGATGGTCTTGCTGTTTCGCATGGGCGACTTCTTCGAGACGTTCGAGGAGGACGCCGAACTCGTCTCCCGTGTCCTCGGCATCCAGCTCACCACCCGCGACGGCTCGATCCCGATGGCCGGCGTCCCGGCCAAGTCCGTCGACCTTTACCTGCGCAAGCTGCTACACGCCGGTCACCGGGTCGCCGTCTGCGACCAGGTGGAGGACGCGGCTCTGGCCAAGGGGCTGGTCAAGCGCGAGGTCACCCGGGTCGTCACCGCGGGCACCGTGACCGAGGACGAGCTCCTCGACCCCGGCCGGCCGAACCACCTCGTCTCCCTCGTCCCAGGCCGGGCCGCCTACGGCGTGGCGTGGGTGGAGGCGACGACCGGGGAATTCCGGGCCGCCGATATTCCCGTGGACCGTCTGCCCGACGAGCTGAACCGGCTCAACGCGGCCGAGTGCCTGGTCGCCGAGGCGGCCTGGCCGCAGGTCCCGGACACGGTGCGGGCCGTCCTGCCGGGTGCAGTCACGACGCGCCCGGACTGGACGTTTGACCCCCAGACCGCCAGGGCGGCGGTGAACGCGCACTTCCAGGTCATCACCCTCGCCGGGTTCGGCTTCGAGGACGACCAGCCGTGCGTGACCGCGGCCGGCGCACTCCTCGTCTACCTGCAGGAGACGCTGAAATCGAGCCTCGCCCACGTTAGCCGGCTCCGCCCGTACCGGCCCGATCGACACCTGACCCTCGACGAGGTCACGCGCCGGAGCCTGGAGCTGACCCGCACGATGCGCGACGGGCACCGCGACGGCACGCTGCTGAGCGTCCTCGACCGAACCGTGACCGCGATGGGCGCCCGGGCGCTGCACGACGCCCTCCTGGCCCCGCTCGCGGACAAGCCCGCCATCGAGGCCCGGCTCGACGCCGTCGATGAACTCCTCCGGCAAACGTCCACCCGTTTCGACCTCCGCGAGCATTTAGGTGAAATCCCGGACTTGCAACGGCTGACGACGCGCGTCAGCACCGGCCGGGCGTCGCCGCGGGACCTGGCGGGCGTCGGCCGGGCGTTGCGGCTGCTGCCCAGGATCAAGGCGAAGGTCACCGGTCGGCAGTCGAAGCTTCTCAAGGACCTGGAGGGCCGTCTCGAATTGTGCCCCGACCTGCGGGAGCTGCTCGACCGCGGGCTGGCCGACGACGTTCCCCCCACGCCGAAGGACGGAGGCGTGATCCGGGAGGGCTACAGCGCCGAATTGGACGAGTTCCGGAAGCTGAGTCGCGAGGGCAAGGACTGGCTCGCCAGGTACCAGGCCCAGGAGATCACCCGCACCGGCATCCCGAGCCTCAAGGTCGGGTTCAACTCGGTGCACGGGTACTACATCGAGGTGACCAACGCCCACTCGGCGAAGGTTCCGGCCGACTACACCCGCCGCCAGACCCTCAAGAACGCCGAGCGGTACATCACCCCCGAGCTCAAGGAGTACGAGGAGAAGGTGCTCACCGCCCAGGAGCGCGGACTGGCGCTCGAGATCGAGTTGTTCAACAAGATGCGCGATCAGGTGGCCGCGCAGGCACAGCGATTGTTGAACACCGCCGAGGTGCTGGCGGGGCTCGACTTTCTCGCGGCCCTGGCCGAGTTGGCCGCGTCGCGCCGGTACGTCCGCCCGATCCTCGTGGACGATCCGATCCTCGAGATCCGCGACGGCCGGCATCCGGTCCTCGACCAGACGTTACCGCCCGGTACCTTCGTCCCGAACGACGTTCTCCTCGGCCCGGACACGGGGCACTTCTGGCTCGTCACAGGCCCGAACATGGCCGGGAAGTCGGTCCTGATCAAGCAGACGGCCCTCATCGCGCTGATGGCCCAGGTCGGCAGTTTCGTCCCGGCCCAGTCCGCGAAAGTTGGGATCGTGGATCGCATCTTCACGCGCGTCGGGGCGAGCGACGAGCTAAGCCGCGGACACAGTACGTTCATGGTCGAGATGACCGAGGCGGCGAACATCCTGAACAATGCCACTCCGCGCAGCCTCGTGATCCTGGACGAGATCGGTCGAGGAACGAGCACGTACGACGGCGTGTCGCTGGCCTGGGCGATTACCGAGCATTTGCACGACACGGCCGGGTGCCGGACGATGTTCGCTACCCACTACCACGAACTCGCGCAGCTGGCCGAATCGCTCAAGCACCTGCGGAATTACAACGTGCAGGTCCGCGAGCTGGAGGAGGAGGTGATCTTCCTGCACAAGATCGCCCCAGGCAGTGCGGAGCGGAGTTACGGCATCCACGTGGCCCGTCTGGCCGGGGTGCCGAAATCAGTCCTGGATCGGGCGTCGGGTATTCTGGCCGAACTGGAAGCCCGCCACCGGCTGCCGGAAGCCCAACGCCGCCCGATCGTCGATCCACCGGAACGGCCGCGGAGGAAGAAGGTGAAGGCCGAGGACGGCCCGAAACTGTTCGAGGGCTGATCAGCCGCGGGGAAGTCCGACGATCAGGTCGTACACGATGTGGGTGCCGACCGCGACGCCGAGGCCCCGCCACCAGAACAGCAAGGCGCAATACGCCCCGGCGAGCATTCGCGTCGCGAACACAGCCGGGACGAATGGGTCGGTTTGCACGACGTGGTGGGCGAGCGCGAATGCCGCCGACGATGCGACAATGGCCATGGGAATCGCCGCGACGCCCGGCAGGAAGGCCACGCGCAATAGCCACGCCAACCAGGCGAAACCGATCAGCCGAAAGACGAATTCCTCGTAGACGCCGACGCCGAGGAAGGTAATCACCCGGGCGTCCGG
>DATFWZ010000035.1:0-5034 GCA_035258765.1 Gemmataceae bacterium | reverse complement strand
GTGTTCACGGTGTCCGGCGACCAGCTCGACAACACGATCAACATCGCCGCGGATGCGACTGGCAACCTCATCGTCAATGGCGGCGTCGTCCTGATCTTCGGCGGCGCGCCGACGGTGGCCAACACGACGCTCATCCGCCTCCTCGGGAACCGGGGGAACGACACCTTGCAGGTGCTCGGGGCCCTGCCCGCGGCGGTGATCAACGGCGGGCCCGGAAACGACACCCTCGCCGGCGGGGACGGGGCCGACACGTTGTTCGGCGGGGGCGGAAACGACGCGGTGGACGGGAACAAGGGGGACGACATCGCCTTCCTCGGCCTGGGGAACGACACATTCACCTGGGACCCGGGTGACGGCAACGACAGGATCGAGGGCGAGTCCGGCCAGGACCGGATGGTCTTCAACGGGGCCAATCTCAACGAGGTCTTTGAGTTCCTGGCCAACGGGACGCGGCTGAAGTTCACCCGCGACCTCGGCAACATCATCATGGATGTGGGCGGTGTGGAAACTGTAGACGTCAACGCCCTGGGCGGGGTCGACAAAATCACGGTCAACAACCTGGCCGCCACGGCCGTCCGCCAGATCAACCTGAACCTGTCCGGGACCCCGGGGGGCGCGGTCGGGGACGGGCTGGCCGACCAGGTGATCCTGAACGGGACCGCCCTCAACGATATCGTCACCGTGGCCGGCACCGGCACCAGCGCAACCGCGAGCGGTCTTCCGGCGACTGTATCGCTGGGTGCCGCCGACCCGGGTGACAGCCTGACCGTCAACACTCTCGGCGGACACGACAAGGTGACCGCGACCGGCCTGGTGGCCGGGGTGCTCCAGTTTACCGCCGACGGCGGGGATGGGAACGACAGTCTGTTCGGCAGCCAGGGAGCCGACAACCTGCTTGGGGAAGCCGGGAACGATTTCATCTTCGGCGACAACGGTGACGACAATGCCTTCATGGGGGCCGGGAATGACACCTTCCAGTGGGACCCAGGTGACGGGAACGACACCCTGGAGGGCCAGGACGGGACCGATCGGATGCTCTTCAACGGGGCGAACGGCAGCGAAAATATCGACATCTCCGCGAACGGGCAGCGGGTCCGGTTCTTCCGCAATGTGGGCAGCGTGACCATGGACCTGAATGACGTCGAGCGCATCGACTTCAATGCCAAGGGGGGCGTAGACAACATCGTCGTCCACGATCTGACCGGGACGGACGTCAACGACATCCGGCTCGACCTGGGGGCGAACCCGGGAGTCGCTGGCGGCGATGGCGCGCCGGACAGCGTCCTCATCGAGGGGACGAACGGGAACGACGCGGTCACCGTGGCGACGGTAATGGGACACACGCACGTGACGGGCCTCGCGGCCCGGGTGATGATCCTTAGCGCGGAGGCGCAGACGGATCAGCTCACGGTCAGCGGCCAGGGCGGGGACGACTCGCTTCAGGCCGGCACCCTGGCGGTGACCGGCCCGCTGCTGACGCTGGACGGCGGCGCCGGGAATGACAGGCTGGGCGGCAGCGCCGGGGACGACGTGCTGCTCGGCGGCGATGGGAACGACACGGTGCTCGGCCAGGCCGGGGACGACCTGATCGACGCCGGGGCCGGCGACGACTCGATCGCCGGCGGGGCCGGGGAAGACATCCTCAACGGCGGCGACGGGACCGATTCAATCGACGGCGGAGCCGGGCTGGACGTTGCGTTCTTCGGGGAGGTGGTGGTCAACGTCTGACTGAGCGCGCCTCGACAAGATCGGAATCTTGTCGCCACGAGAGCGGTTGGGCCAGGGCCCGGGACGCCGGGCCTGTCGTGGGCACAAGATTCCGATCTTGTGCGCGCCCGCAGCCGTCGCTAGTCCCCGCCCGACTTCTTCGCCCGGGTCTCGCCCACGACCTTGGTCTTGCCGGCCTCGACCGTGACCCCTTCGATCCGCGCGATCTGGTGGCCGGTTAGCTGGTCCCTCTTGAGCACCAACACCTCGTACTGGATCCCGGGCACCATCTCGTCCACGCGGAACCGGCCGTCGGCGTCGGTGACCGCCGCGTCCAGCGGCGCCAGGCGGTGAGCGAAGTAGCGCTCGCCCGGCCGGTCCGTGCGGTGCTCCAACTCGACCCGGGCCCCCGCGAGCGGCCGCCCGTCAGAATCCAGGACCCGCCCGGTAATGGAGCCCCAAGGTTCCAACTTCACCCGGACCGGCTCCGGCTCGTCACCGCGAAGGACGATGTGACCGGCCAGCTCTTGACCGGCGTGCAGGAACGTCAGCCGCCGCGGCCGGTCCGGGTCAAGGCCGACGACCGAGCCGGTCGCCGCGTCGAGCGTTTGCACATTGATCAACGAGTCGCTCAGGCCGACAACGGACGCCCCGGCCAGTGGTTTGTCATCGGGTCCGACCACCTCCAGCCGGCGCGTCTTGCCGGGGACCAGTTCGAAATCGCAGATGACAGTGGCCCGGGCCTTCTCCGGGGCAATTACGCGGTACGCGTACGCGCCGCCCAGGCGAAGAGTCTCGGCCGTGTAACCTTTCGCCTTGTCGGCCGGATTCAGCCGAGCCTGTAGATAGCGGCCCTCCCCGTTGTGGAACGAGACTACGCCGGGCCCGGGCGGGACGACGATCTGGAAGGTGCCGTCGCCGTTCTCGCGGGTGATGGTGGACAGGTTCTCGCCCGGGCGCTCCTTGAGCACCTGGTTGTCCGGCATCGGCGCGTAGCTGACGTGCCCGCGGACCGGCTTGCCCGTTTCCTTGTCGCGGACGTGGCCCTTGACCACCACCCCGGGGGACAGCTCAAAGTCCACGGCGATCGGCTCGACGCCGCCCGTGTCGCCGACGGCCCGCTGCGTCTTCAAGTAGCCGGTGTCGCCTTCCCGAGCCGCGACCAGCCGGTACGACTTCGCCTTCGGCCAGCCAACGAGCTGATACTTCCCGTCCTTGTCCGTGACCGCTTCGACCGGGTAATGAGCCCGGCCGAATTGCTCGGCAACGCCAATCTTGATGCCGGAAAGCGGCTTGCCGGTCGCCTTGTCGCGGACGGTCCCGATGAATGGCCGCCCCGGCCCGGCCAGGTGGTCGAAGCTCGCCCCGTGGATTGGTCTCCGGCCCGGTTCATCGAGGAACGGGCGGTCGCCCAGCAGCGGGGCGTTCAGTGCCTTCTCGTCCACTCCCGCCCGGGAAAGGGCGATGACGCCGACCGTCTCCAGCGCCGGTCCGCCGATGTCGAGATCCACCGCCCGCTCGCGGCCGATGCCGGTGAGCCGGAATCGCCCGTCCCGCCCGGTCGTCAGCGTGTCGGTCAGGCCGACAGTCCATGGCCCAAGAGTTCGGCCCCGTGTCAACCGGCGCGTCTTGATGAAGTCGGACAAGTCCTCGTCTGGTGTCGCGTGAATGGAGACCACCTTGACCGTGGCCCCCGCGACCGGGTTGCCTTCGAGTGTGAGCACGCGGCCCTCGATCGGCACGTCGTCCTTGACCAGGCGCATGGTCACGTCGCCGGTCCCGAGCGACCCGGCCTCGACCCATTGCGGGCCATACCCGGTCGCGACCGCGACGATCCCCGCCCGCTTCCAGCCCTCGTCCGAGATCCACACGGAGTGCGCATTGACTTCGGACTTCTGGAATTTGAAATGGAACCGGCCGTCGGAGTCGCTGGTCGCCCGCTCTTTCGGCTTCGGGCGGTTCTTGTCGTAGTAGGCGAGGTAGACCTTCGCCTCGGCCACCGGCTTACCGGAGGGGTCCATGACCTGGCCCTTGACCTCAACCGTGTCGTCCGCGGGCTTGTCGCCGGGACCCGCCGGCTCTTTCTTCGGCGCCTCGTGCTCCTTCGCAGTCGGTGCGACTGGGCCGGGCTGGGCGCCGGCCTGTCGGGCAAGCGCGACAATTCCCACCGCCAGGGCGGCAGTGATGACGAGGATCGTGGCGCCTTTGGCCCTCGTCAGGGTCAAAGCCCGGGCCACGCCGTTGGCCAGGGCGGTGACGTTGGCGGAGACGAGGTTGGCACCGTTGGCGCCGGCAGCGTTCGCGAGGGATGCCCGAATCGCATCGGCCGTCTGCACCGCGGAGACGGCCGATGCCGCTGCGGTGCGGCCGAGCTCGGCCGCACACAACGCCGCGGACAGGCAGACGCCGCGCCGGGCGAGTCGCCCGCGCAATTCCTTGCGGGCCTGGGCCAATCGGCCGGCGACCGTCGGCTCACCCCAGCCCAGCTCGGCCGCGACCTCGGCCCGACTCCGGCCCTCCAGGCAGCACAGGACGAAGGGGACGCGGCACTTCTCCGGCAGCCGGTTCACCTCGAAGTCGAGGATCTCCTGAATCTCGCGCAGGGCCGCCTCCCGGACCGGCTGCTCGCGGCCCAGGGCGTCGGAGGCACCCTGTTCCTCGCGCTTGCGGGCCCGGGTTCGCAGGGCATTCATGGCGGTGCGATGGGCAACGCCGTGCAGCCAGCTCGCCACCGCCCCGGGCTTGCGGATCGACCCGGCCCGGCGGGCGAGAACCAGGAAGGTGGCCTGGAAGGCGTCCTCCATGTCCTGCTCGTGCCGCAGGACGTTCCGGCAGACCGAGCGAACGAGCCGGCCGTGCCGACGGACGAGGGCGGCGAACGCGTCGCGGTCGCTGGTGGCGACGTAGCAGTCGATGAGCTGGGCGTCGGTGGCCTCCGGGGCCAACGGGTTGGTAACCGCTCGCCGGAGTTGATTGAGGACGGGATTCAATTGAGCACGGGACATCGCGGACAACTCCGGGGCGGGGGGCTTTCCCAACTAGTGTCCGCTGGGGGCAAATTGGAATGAGGACTTTTCGCCTTCGGCGATCATTTAGCGACGACCCGCCGCAATTCGAGCGTGAGCGAGGCCGAGGAGAGTACGCCGCGGCCTCGCTCACGCTTCGGCCTGCGGCTCATCGATCCGATCGCTCCCGCTTCAGCCAGCGCGAGGGCACAGCTGATCAGGCCCCGCCCGGCTGGTCGTCGTAGTCCGCGGCCTGGTCCGGCGGGTGTGTAATGCGCTTTCCGAGAGCGACCAGGGCGGTTTCGATCGCCGATCCAAGGAA
>DATFWZ010000034.1:0-5284 GCA_035258765.1 Gemmataceae bacterium | reverse complement strand
CCTGGCCATCCACAACTACGAAAGCGCGTACGGCTACTTCCCGACCAGCGGCGAGGGGAACGGCACCACCAACCTGGTGACGACCCACGACCTGCACTCGACGTTCACGCAGATCCTGCCGTTCGTCGAGCAGGACAACGTGTACAAGATGATGGACCTGCGGTTCGCGTACAACCACCCCGTCAACGAGGCCGCCTCGAAGAACAAGATCAAGACCTTCCTGTGCCCGTCGAACGGGCTGTCCAGGGACGACCCGTACGGGTACGGGCAGGTGGACTACATGCCGATCGCGTACGTGGACATCGACCCGAACGACGGGCGGCGGTGCACCTTGAACGGCACCTGTGCCACCTGGCGCAAGTCGGGCCTGTTACTCCCGCACTTCACCGTCCCGGACACCAACGGCCAGGCCGTGGGCCAGGCCGCCCCGTACACGGGGCCGGCCCCACTGATCAAGCGGGGCCCCCAGACGTTCGGCGGGGTCACGGACGGGACGAGCAACACGATGATCATCATCGAGGACGTCGGTAAGAACCACGAGTCCATCTCCCCGTTCATGCTGGCCGCTTACAACGACCCGTGTAGCGACTGCACGCAGCCCGGGGCGGTCAGCCCGACCGGACGCCGGAACAACTACCGGTGGGGAGAACCCGACAACGCCAACGGCTTCTCCGGCCCGCACCTGGACACGGTCAACCAGGTGGCCCGACTGAGCAACAACAAGACTCCGATCGGTGGGCCGTCCAGCTGTCCCTGGAGCAAGAACAACTGTGGGCCGAACGACGAGCCGTTCAGCCTCCACCCCGGCGGGTGCCTGGCCGTATTCGGCGACGGGCACGTGCAGATGATCAAGGACTCGACGAGCGCCCAGGTCCTGCGGTACCTGTGCACCCCCGACGGCGGCGAGGTGTTCACGCTGGATAATTGAGCCCGAACCCGACCGATACTTGCTCACCCGGCCCGCGGCACCGCCCGCGGCCGGGTGTTTGTCACCCGCGACAGCCCGAGTGCCGCCATGCTTGCCACGATTCGCACCTCCTGCCTGGCCCTGGTCCTGGTCGCCCTCGTCGTCGGGTGCTCGAGCACCACCCCCTCCCCGCTCGGGGAGCGCGCGATCGTCAAAGGCAAAGTGACAATCGACGGCAAACCAGTCACGAGCGGGTCGGTGGGATTCTTCCCGGTTGACCGTGGCCAGGGCGACGAGCAGTACGGGCTCATCGACAAGAATGGACATTACACGGCCGCCGTCTTCCCTGGCAAGTATCGCGTCGCCATCGAGCCCGAAGGGGTTCGCAGCGGCAGCCACGGCAAGTCGTCGGGAGTGCCCACCAAGTTCCAGAAGCCGGACACATCCGGGATCGAAGTGGAGGTTCCGTCCGGCGGACGTGAGGATCTCGACTTCCCGTTGAAGTAGCCCAAGAGCGGCTCCGAGTTTACACCCCCCGGGGCTGATTGGCCCCGGGTTTTCATTCTCCGGTCGCGCCCGGTCGTTCTCCTAGTTTTCTCATCTCTCGACACCGCTTGCGACGCGCCGGTCGAGCTCGCCTCTGCCTTTCTACTTGCTAACCAATGACTTGCGCAATCTGCTGCGGAACACCCGCCCGCCTGACGCCTTCAATCGACTACTGCATTTCCCGCCGCGGGCCAAAAAAAAAGCTAATCTCCCCGATGTAGGATGCCCTATCCTGCCTCGGACTTCGCACCTTTCGAACTCGATGCAGTCGCCGCATGAACTGATTACGTTTCTCACGAGGAACCAATTCCTCTCTCCTTCCCAGGCGGAAAGCCTCGGACAAGACCGCCACCGGTACCTGTCGGCGGTCCAGCTGTGCACGGACTTGGTCCAGCGCGGGTGGCTCACCGCTTACCAACAGGCCCAGCTGCTCTCCGGGCACGGTGAGAAGTTGATCATCGGCTCGTACCGGGTGCAGCTCCCCCTCGGCGAGGGGGGCATGGGGATGGTGTTCAAGGCCATCCAGCCCAAGCTCGACCGGGTGGTGGCTCTAAAAGTGATCCGCCCCCAGGTGCTGGCCGCCCGGCCGGAAATCCTGTCCCGGTTCAACCGCGAGGCCAAGGCGATCGCCCAGCTGAACCACCCGAACGTGGTCATCCTATTCGACGCCGACGAGCATAACGGCACCCACTTCATTGCCATGGAGTACGTCGAGGGGATGACCCTCGAGAAGATGGTCCGAAGTCAAGGGCCGCTGTCCATTCGCCAGGCGTGCGAGTATATGCGGCAGTCGGCGCAGGGCCTACACCACGCGTACGAGGTCGGCCTCGTCCACCGCGACATCAAGCCGTCCAACATCCTGGTCGCCCAGAAGGACAAGGCGTCGGCGAGCGGGGCGCCCGCGAAGTCGTCCATGCGACTGACGCGTCCGGCCCTCGTCACGGTCCGCGACCGGGGCAGCCAACAGGGCACGGCGTCGGTCAAGGTGCCGACCAACTGGGGCCAGGTGAAGATCCTGGACATGGGACTGGCCCGGCTGACCGACGGGCCTGACGACGACCGGCCGCAGCCGGAGTACACGCCGCTGACCCGGGCCGGCGCACTTCTCGGCACCCCGGACTTCATAGCCCCGGAGCAGGCCCGGGACGCCCGGCAGGTAGACATCCGGGCCGACATCTACAGCCTCGGCTGCACCTTCTACTACGTCCTGACCGGCAAGCCGCCGTTCCCGGGCGGGACCGACGTCCAGAAGCTGATTCGCCATCAGACCGAGAAGCCGTTCCCCATCGGCGAGCTCCGGCCGGGTGTCCCCCTCGAGGTGACACAGATCCTCGGGCGGATGCTGGAGAAGCGGCCGGAGGACCGGTACCCGACGCCCCGACACCTGGCCGACGCCCTGGAGGCATTCCTCGGCCCGGGCGGCTCGGTCCCGGCACCGCCGGGGTCGGCGAATTTCGAGACCCCGCCGGTGGCCGAGACGCCGGTCCCGGGCCCGCTGCCCAAGGCCCCTACGCCCGCCCCGGTGAAGGCGCCCCCGGAGCCGACGCGGACCCACGAGACGGCCCCGCTCGGCTCCCGCGAGACGATGCCGCTGCCAGTCGCCGAGCGCATCGTCGGCGACGACACGATGAAGGCCCCGGGCGCGGCCGAGATGGCCTCACTGGACGAGACCGGGCTGACGCGGATGGCCGGGTCGGTGATGGGCCCGCCGACCAAGCCGACCCTGGTTGTGCCGGCCCACACGGGATTGGTCGGGGCGGTCGCGTTCAGCCCGGACGGCCGACTCGTGGCCAGCGCCGGCATCGACGGCCGGGTCCGCCTGTGGGACAATTCCGGCCCGACGCCGAAGGAAGTGGCCACGTTCCCGCGGCCCGGCGCCGAGTTCCAGTCCCTCGCCTTCGCCCCGCACGACAACTACGTCGTGGCCGGCGGCACACTTCAGGGCACCGCCCGGGTGTGGCGGTGGGACTGGGTAGACGGGCGCGTCGGCGATTGGGGGGCGTACCAGGGCGAAAAGGTCGGCATCCCGTCCATGGCGTTCGCCCCGGACGGGCGCCGGTTCGCGGCCGCCGTCGGGTCGTTCGTCGTCGCGTGGAAGGTGCGCGGCCGCGCGGCCGGGATCGGCACCGTGCTCAAGGGGCACGGCCGGCCGGTGCGGGCCGTGGCGTTCGCCCCGGACAGCCGGCGGATGGCATCGGCTGGCGAGGGCAAGCACATCCTCATTTGGAAGTGCGGCTGGTTCCGAACGTCGATCCGGGCGCGCTTCCAGGGCCACACGGACGTCATGACCGGGCTCGACTTCTGCCCGGACGGCGAGCGGCTGTCCACGATCGGCCTGGACCGGACGGTCATCCTCTGGGACACGGACGACCCGAAGCCGCAGTCGGCCGTGTTCCTCATCGCCCACCAGGACAACCTGCGGGCCGCCCGGTTCCTGCCGAACGGACACGTTGTGTCGGTGTCGGAAGGCGGGCGCGTCATCCGGTGGGACCCCAGCGCCGGCATCAAACTCGGGGAAATCCAACTCGCCCAGGCGCTGACCGCGGCCGTCGCCATCTCCCCGGACGGCTCCCGGGTCGCGGCCGGCTCGACCGACGGCCGGGTGTGTGTCTTCGAGACGGCCCCGAGGCCCAGCCTGCCCGCGACGGTCGGCGTGTAATCCGCACCTTGACAGTTTCTTGATGGTCCGATTGCCCCGCCGTCATAGAATCCTTCAAACCCACCCCGCGGCGGATCGCGGGGTGTCGCGCTTTCTGACCCGGAGTCGTCCGTCATGCGTTCGCGATTCGCGGCCGCGGTGGTCGCGTTAGTTGCCCTCGTCCCGCTGGCCTGCGGCCAGGACAAGAAGGGATCTGCCCGGAAGGCCCGGGAGGACCGGCAGGCTCAGGTGGAGGAGCTGGTCAAAGACTTCATCAAGGCCCGCAAGGAGGCCGACGACGCCTTCCGGGCGGCCCAGAACGACCGGGAGCGGGCGGCCGCCGAGGCGAAGCTCCCCCGCGAGGCCGATTTCCTGCCGCGGATCCACAAGCTCATCGACGGCGACGCCAAGGACGACGCGGCCGGCGAGGCTCTGGCCCTGGCCGTGTTCGGATTCCAGACCAAGGACGAGAGGGTGTATGACGCCCTGGCCCGGAACTTCGTCAAGACCGACCGCATCCAGCGGTTCGTCCAGATGGCTGTCGAGGGGGCACCGGACGCGGCCAAGCCGGTCCTCGCAAACGTCCTGGCCGAAAACCCGTCGAAGGTCCTCAAGGGGATGGCCTGCTTTGCGCTCGGGGCCATGGCGTTCGAGAAGGACGACCCGAAGGCAGACAGGGAGGCGGAGGTGTACTTCACCCGCGTGGAGAAGGAGTTCGCGGACGTGGCCGTCGGCCGGGGCGAGACCCTCGGCGAGAGGGCCAAGGGCGGCCTGTTCGAGCTGCGGAACCTCCGGGTCGGGATGCAGGCCCCGGCCGCCGAGAGCAGGACCCTCAAAGGGGAGAAGGCGAGCCTGGCCGACTACCGAGGCAAGGTCGTGGTCCTGGACGTCTGGGCCACCTGGTGCGTGCCGTGCAAGGAGATGATCCCGCACGAGCGGGAGATGGTGGAGAAGTTCAGGAACAAGCCGTTCGCCCTGATCTCGGTCAGTGTGGACGAGGAGAAGAAGGAGCTCGAGGAGTTTCTCGGCAAGGAGCCGATGCCGTGGACGCACTGGTGGGACGGCCCGGACGCCCCGTTCGTGAAGCAGTGGAACATCCACACCTTCCCGACGATCTACGTGATCGACGCGAAGGGCGTGATCCGGTACAAGCACATCCGCGGCGAGGAGCTCGAGAAGGCGGTGGAGAAGCT
>DATFWZ010000033.1:0-10709 GCA_035258765.1 Gemmataceae bacterium | reverse complement strand
GGTCCCGCCGGTCAAGTTCTCCGCGGGAGTGGCCAATCCGATCGATGCGTTCCTGTTGGCAAAACTAGAGGAGAAGGGACTCGCGCCGGCACCGCCGGCCGATCGCGTCGCCCTCGTCCGGCGCCTTTACTACGACCTGACCGGCCTGCCGCCGACTCCCGAACAGGTGGACGCGTTCGTCAACGACTGCTCGCCGGCCGCGTACGAGAACCTGGTGGACGCACTCCTCCAGTCGCCTTACTACGGCGAAAAGTGGGCCCGCCATTGGCTGGACGTCGTACGGTACGCGGAGACGAACGGCTACGAGCGCGACGGACCGAAGCCCTTCGTCTGGCGGTACCGCGACTACGTCATCAAGAGCTTCAACCGCGACAAGCCGTACGACCAGTTCGTCCGCGAGCAGCTCGCCGGGGACGAGATCCAAGGGTACAACCCGGACGCGGTCGTCGCTACGGGCTATTACCGGCTCGGCCTCTGGGACGATGAGCCGGCCGACCCCGAACAAGCGATGTTCGACGAGTACGACGACATCGTCGCGACGACCGCCCAGGGCTTCCTTGGCATGACGATGAACTGCGCCCGATGTCACGACCACAAGATTGACCCGATCCCACAACGGGACTATTACTCGCTCCTCGCGTTTTTCCGCGACATCAAGCGCTTCAGCGACACCCGGGACGTCCGCTCGACGGCGAACCTGACCGACATCACGCCGCCCGAGAAGCGAGCCGCGTACGAGGGCGAGTACAACCAGCGGCAGGCGAAGATCGCTGAGCTCAAGCGGCAGATGACCGCCATCGAGGACGAGGCGATCAAGAAGATGCCCGCGGAGGACCAGCGGGCCGCCGAGGCGAACGACCGGCCGCAAGTCGTCCTCAAGGTGCCCGACTTCCTCGACGACGCGCAAAAGAAGGAGTACGAGCGGCTGAAGAAGGAGCGCACGGCCCTGGAGAACAAGCCGGACCCGTCCGGGGAGTTGGCGTTGTCGGTGAATCACTGCGCGGTCCGCCCGCCGCAGACGAGCGTGCTCATTCGCGGCAACCCGCATGCCGCGGGTGCGGCGGTTGAACCGGCGTTCCCGGAAGTGCTCGGAGCCGTGCCTCTGAAGTTGCCCGATCCACCCGAGGGCGCGAAGTCGAGCGGCCGCCGGACGGTCCTGGCCAACTGGATCGCCTCGAAGGACAACCCCCTCACGGCCCGCGTGATCGTGAACCGGGTCTGGCAGGGCCATTTCGGTCGCGGCCTCGTCGGCAGCTCGAACGACTTCGGCAAATTCGGCACCGGGGTCACGCACCCGGAATTGCTCGACTGGCTGGCGAGTGAATTCATGGACTCGGGCTGGAAGCTCAAGTCGCTGCACAAGCTCATCCTCATGTCGCGGGCTTACCAGATGTCTTCCCGGGCGACGCCGGAGGCGCTGCGGCTCGACCCGGGAAATTTGCTCTTCGGTCGGTTCGGCATGCGGCGATTGACGGCCGAGGAAATACGCGATTCCGTCCTCATGGTCTCCGGCCAGCTCAACCTCGCGGCCGGTGGGCCGAGTGTTCACCCGAAGATCCCGCAGGCAGTGTTGGCGGGCCAGTCGATGCCCGGGCACGGGTGGCCGACCTCGTCGCCCGACCAGGCGAACCGCCGCAGCATCTACGTCCACGTGAAGCGATCGCTGCAGGTGCCGGTCCTGATTCAGCACGACCAGCCCGACTCGGACGGCAGTTGCCCGGTCCGGTACACGACCACCGTGCCAACCCAGGCCCTGGCGATGCTCAACGGCGAGTTCACCAACGAGGCAGCCGCGGCCTTCGCGACGCGATTGGAGAAAGAGACGCTGGACCTGGGGGCGCGGGTGCGGCTCGCGATCCGGCTGACCGCGGGGCGCCTCCCGGGCGAGGAGGAAGTGAAGAAGGATGTGGCGTTCGTCCGCGAGTTGATGAAGAAAGCGGACCTGACCGAGACGGCCGCGCTGCGGCAGTATTGCCTGTTGGAGTTGAACACGAACGAGTTTGTTTACCTGGACTGACCGACAATCAGGTCCAGACGTCGAGACTGAGGCCAGGGATGAGCGTGAAGTCACCGGCGTTGCGGGTAACGAGAGTCGCTCCAGAGGCCATGGCGGTTGCGGCAATTCGCATGTCCATGACTTTGACCCGAAAGCGAGCTGCTCGCCAGGAGGCAATGAGCTGCTCGGCCCGGTCGGTGAATGGCAGGTACACGCCGCCGCGCAAGGCGGTCAGTGAGAACTGGAGTAAGTCATAGGCGCCAGGCAGACTGACTTTGACCTTGCCTGCGGAAGCCTTTCGGATCTGATCCAGGCGTCCGCGAAGGACCTCCTCGGCGACCACGATCGGGATTCCTCGGTCGGGCGACGGAATCAGGGCCGCCCAGGAGGCGTACGGGTCGACGCCCTCCCAAATGAGGGTCAGGATGTCACTATCGAAGGCGGTCATTCGTATTCGGGGTATGGGTCGGCGTCCCGCCGCCGTTTGATCTCTTCCCGAAGGTCTTCCAGAGTGGGATCGTCTTTGAGGATGCCCACAAATTCGACGGGATCGGGGGCGGGTATGTCCACCCAGACGATTTCCCCGGTCTGGACGCGCCGGACGAGTTCATTCTTCATTCGGACCAGGACCTCGGCGCGCGAGGGGGCAGTGACACGGATCGTCGGGCCGCCCACCAGGACAGCCGAGTAGTGTCCGTTGCTCTGTTCGATTTGAATTGGGAATTGCATCGCCTCAGCCTCCGAACGACTTCAAGGTGATGTTAAGGGTAACCGGCTCTGGACTCAACCTCCGCGAAGGACGACGATGCCTCAGCTTCGCCAATTCTGCCGCCGCACCCGCCGCGAGTTCCTCTGGGAAGTCGGCAGCGGGTTCGGCGCCGTCGCCCTCACCGGGCTCCTCTCCGCCGACGGATTCTTCAATCCCGCCGCGGCCGCCGACAAGTTCCGCAACCCGCTCGCGCCCAGGAAGCCCATGGCTCCGGCCAAGGCGAAGAGCGTCATCTTCATCTTCTGCTACGGCGGCCCCAGCCACGTCGACACGTTCGACTACAAGCCCAAGCTCTACCCGCTCGACGGGAAGACGATCCCGGTCAAGACGTTCGGCCGCGGCGGGCACAAGAGCGAGGGCCGCGTCGTCGGGCCGAAGTGGAAGTTCGAGCCGTACGGCAAGTGCGGCAAGATGGTCAGCGACTTGTTCCCGCACATCGGGTCGTGCGTGGACGACATCGCGTTCGTGCACAGCATGTACGCGGAGTCGCCGATCCACGGATCGGCCATGCTGATGATGAACTCCGGGCGCATCCTGTCCGGCCACCCGGCCCTCGGGTCGTGGGTGACGTACGGTCTCGGCAGCGAGAACGAGAACTTCCCCGGGTTCGTGGTGATGCTCGACCACTCGGGGGGGCCGATCAGCGGCGCCAAAAATTGGTCGAGCGGGTATATGCCCGCGGCCTACCAGGGGACCGTCATTCGCGCCGACGCCACGCCGATCCACGACCTCGTGCCGCCGGACGGGACCACTCGCGACGCGCAGCGGCTCCTCCTCGACAGGCTCCGCGAAAAGAACGAGGAGCACCAGCGGGCCGGGCGCGAGGACAACTCCGAGCTCACCGCCCGCATCGCCTCGTACGAGCTCGCATTCAAGATGCAGCAACACGCCCCCGAGGCGGTGGACTTCTCCAAGGAGACAAAGGAGACGCTCGACCTCTATGGCGTCAACGACAAGCGGACCGAGGACTTCGGCCGCAAGTGTCTCCTGGCCCGGCGGCTGGTCGAGCGCGGCGTCCGGTTCATCCAGGTCTACTCCGGCGGGCACCACAACGACGCCAACTGGGACGCCCACTCGGACATCGTCAAGAACCACTCCAAGCACGCCGGCGACACGGACAGGCCGATTGCTGGACTGATTAAGGACCTCAAGCGGCGCGGACTCCTGGACTCGACGCTCATCGTCTGGGGCGGGGAGTTCGGCCGACAGCCGACCGCCGAGTACGCGAAGGGCACCGGACGCGATCACAACGCCTACGGCTTCACCATGTGGCTGGCCGGCGGCGGCGTGAAGGGCGGGGTGAGCGTCGGCGAGACCGACGAACTTGGAAGCGCCGCGGTCACCGATCGGTACCACGTCAAGAACCTGCACGCGACCATCCTGACCCAGCTCGGGCTCGACCCGAACAAGCTCAGCTACTTCTACAGCGGGCTTGATCAGAAGTTGGTCGGCGTGGAGGGGGCCGAGCCGATCAAGCAGATCATTTGACTCCGGGGCCGTTTGGACGATCGGCCGACGAGTCTCGATAATGGCCGCGTCCCCTCACGCTTCCCGCCGCTGGAGCCCGGCCGTGCTTCCTCTCCGCTCGATCCTCGCCTTCGCCCTCACCTTAACTCCCGCCCTTGCGTTCGCGGCCGACCCGTGGGTCGTGTACAAGGGAGGCGACGGCCCGGGAAAGGGTAAGCATGTAGTCCTAGTCAGCGGCGACGAGGAGTACCGGTCCGAAGAGGCCCTGCCGCAGCTGGCGAAGATTCTCGCGAAACATCATGGTTTCCACTGCACCGTCCTCTTCGCGATCGACCCGAAGACTGGGTTCATCAACCCGAATGTGAACAACAATATCCCCGGCCTCGAGGCGCTCCAGACCGCGGACCTGATGGTCATTTTTACGCGCTTCCGAAGCTTGCCCGAAGACCAGATGAAGCACATCGCCGACTACGTGGACGCGGGGAAGCCGATTGTGGCGATGCGGACGGCGACCCACGCATTCAACAACCCGCCGGGGGCCGCGTACATGAAGTACCATTGGCAAGCGAAGGGCGAATGGGAGGGTGGCTTCGGGCGGCACATCCTGGGAGAAACGTGGGTGAATCACCACGGGAAGCACGGCTCTCAGGCCACCCGCGGAATTCTCGCGCCCGGCGCGAACGAATATCCGATCCTTCGCGGTATTCGGGACGGGGATATCTTCGGCCCGACCGACGTGTACACGGTCCGTCTGCCCCTGCCCGGCGACTCCAAGCCGCTGGTCCTAGGACAGGTGGTTGACGGGATGAAGTTCGACGACAAGCCGTTTGACGGGGATAAGAAGAACGACCCGATGATGCCGGTGGCCTGGACCAAGACATACCAGGGGGCCAAAGGCGAATCCGAGCGTGTGTTTACGACGACGATGGGGGCCTCCCAGGACCTCCTTTACGAAGGTACGCGACGGATGCTGGTCAACGCCTGTTACTGGGCGATGGGGTTGGAGGACAAGATCCCCGAGAAATCGACAGTGGATTTGGTCGGCGAATTCAAACCCTCGCCGTTCCGATTCGTCAAGGATTGGAAGGGCACGATGCGACCCGCCGACCTGGCGGAATGATTGCGCACTCGCGACTTCCGGACGAAATCGCGGATTCATGTAGTTAGGTTTCAGTCGCCGGAGTGTAACTCTGTAGACGGCCAGCGCAAATCGCGCGTGCCGCCCCGTTTAGCTCCGCATATGGGTCCGGCTTCATTCCCGCCTCATCACCCGCGGCGGTTCATACGCAGGGACCACCAGACGCACCGAGGATCACTCCCATGGCCCACCCGTTCCGGCACTCATTCTTCAACTTCGCCGGGAAGCCCGCCGACCGAAAGCATAAGCCCAATCTCCGCGTCGAAGCCCTGGAAACCCGGGCCAACCCCGTCACGGCAATCGTCGATGGCTTCGGCGTCCTCAACATCGCCGGCGATACGGGGACGAATTTCAACGACCGCATCCTCGTGCGCCAGAGCAACGGGTCCATCCGGGTGTTTGACGCGCGCTCCGGGGTACCGGTAATCGTTCCGATTCAGGTCGGTGCCTTCTTCTTCCCCGACGTCTCAGTCGGAATACTCACCGGGATTAACGCCAGCGGCGGCAGCGGCAATGACCTGGTCGATCTCAATAGCGCCGCGGGCGGATTCGATTCCATCACATTGAGTGCCTCCGTCCACGGCGGGACCGGGGTCGACACGCTCGCCGGTGGCGACGGCAACGACTTCATCGACGGCGGCGCCCAGAATGACCTCCTGTTCGGGAACGGGGGTAACGACTCGATTCAGGGGAATGACTCGAATGACGCCCTTTTCGGGGGCGACGGCGATGACTCGCTTGAGGGCGGAACCGGAAATGACCTGATCGTCGGCGGGTCGGGGAACGACACCGTCCTCGGGGGCGCCGACAACGACTCGCTCCTCGGCGGCGACGGGTTCGACAGCCACCCAGACGGCTCGGACAGTCTGCTCGGCGAGGGCGGGAACGATTCCATTCGCGGCGAGCAGGGCGACGACACGATGTTCGGCGGGATCGGCAACGACCGCCTGATCGGCTTCACCGGTGACGACTCGATGCTCGGCGAGGCCGGGGACGATTCCCTCTTCGGCGAGGCCGGGGACGACCATCTTGACGGCGGCGGCGGCAACGACTTCCTCCGCGCCGACGTCGGAAACGACACCGTCGTCGCGGGAGACGGGGACGACCGGGCCCTCGGCGTGGACGGTAACGACTCCATCGTCGGTGGCCTCGGTAATGACTCCATCGACGGCGGGTTCGGCAACGACTTCATCGCCGGGGACGAGAACGACGACTCCCTGGTCGGCGGCTCAGGGAACGACACCCTGGACGGCGGCACCGGGACCGACACGGTGAACGGCGGCGCCGGATTCGACGTGTTCCTCAACCAGGAAGTGATCGTCGGCCAGCCGGTCACGACCTTTACAGCGACCCTGAACTCGACCGGCGTGCTCATATTGACCGGCGGCGCCGGGAACGACCGGATGGTCGTCAGCCAGACGGCCGGCATCCTGTCGGTCTTCGACAATCGCAACCCAATCCTCCCGGTCCGGGTCCTGATCCAGAACCTGGCCACCGGGGAGACCACGGAACTGATTTCCGCTTCGTCGGTCGCCAGCATCTTCGGCATTGGCAATGACGGCAACGACCGGATCGCCACTCCCGCCGCCGGCCCGATCCCGGCCACGCTCACCGGCGGCATCGGCAACGACACGCTCATCAGCGGTAGTGCGGACGACTCCCTCGACGGCGGGTCGGGCAACGACCGACTGACCGGGATCGGCGGCAACGACACGCTCGTCGGCGGTGACGGAAACGACATCCTCGTCGCCGGCGACGGGAACGACTCCCTGGTCGGCGGCATCGGATTCGACCGCCTGTTCGGGGGCAACGGGAACGACACGCTGTCCGGCGGGGCCGACAACGACACGCTGTACGGCAGCTTCGGGAACGATCTCCTGAACGGGGACGACGGGGCCGACAGCCTGCTAGGCGCTAACGGCAACGACACCCTCAATGGCGGCACCGGCGCGCCCGACGTCGCCATCGGCGGCCTCGGAACCGACACCGGGGTCGCCGCGAACAACGAAGTGTCGATCTCGATCGAGGTTTCCATCTGACCGATTCACGACCGCCGTGGGCACGGGACGGCCAACCCCGCCGGCCCGCGCCCGGCGGCACCCGCCCACAGCCCACGATTGTCGCCCCGGCATGAGCTTTGCATCTCTCGCCCTTTTTGCGCCCGACACCCCCTGATTCCGGACGGACACCATGTTTCGCAGCACGTTTTTTCATCTATTCCCCCGATTTCGCCGGCCAACGGGCGGAAAGGGGCCGCGTGCCTCCTTGCGCCTCGAAGGGCTGGAGACTCGGGCCAACCCCGTCTCCGCGACTCTCGATGCCGCGGGCACGCTCTTTGTTGATGGCTCCGGCAGCGTCGGGTCGCCGATCAACGATCGCATCCTCCTCCGCCAGAGCAACGGGTTCATCATGGTCTTCGACGCCCGGACCGGTGTCGCCCTGACCGTGCCGATCCAAGTCGCAGGTACGTTCGTCCCTCGCGTTCCGGTCACCGCGGTCACTGGGATCGACGTCGCCGGACTGGACGGCAACGACTTCATCGACCTGAACAGCTCGGCGGCCGGGTTCGCCCCGATCACGATCAATGCCACCATCCGCGGCGGGTCCGGGGTGGATAGCATCGCCGGCGGGGCCGGCAACGACGTCATCTTCGGCGGCGACAACAACGACCTGATCTTCGGCAACGAGGGCGACGACTCCATAATGGGGGGTACGGGCAACGACCTCATCTTCGGCGGGGCCGGGGATGACACCATCAGCGGCGGCGCGGACAACGACCGACTATTCGGCAATGACGGGTCCGACAGCATCGTCGGCGAGGGTGGCGACGATGCCATGTTCGGCGGGCCCGGTGACGACACAATGGTCGGCGGGGACGGCAACGACCAGCTCTCCGGCTCCACCGGCGACGACTCCCTGGTCGGGGCGGCCGGGGACGATTCCCTGTTCGGCGAATTCGGGAACGACCACCTCGACGGCGGCGGCGGCAACGACTTCTTGCGCGGCGACGCCGGCAACGACACGATTGCGGCCGGGGACGGCGACGACCGCGTCCTCGGGGTAGACGGGAACGACTCGATCGACGGCGGGACCGGCAACGACACAATCGACGGCGGGACGGGCAACGACTCGATCAATGGCGGCGCCGACGACGACTCCCTGCTCGGCGGCATTGGCAACGATACCCTCGACGGCGGGACCGGCATCAACACGCTGAATGGCGGCAGCGGGATGGACGTCTTCTTCAATGCCGACGTCATCACCGGCCAGCCGACCACGGCCATCACCGCGACGCTGTCCGGGGGCGTCCTCACCGTCACCGGCAGTGCCGGAAACGACCGGATTTCCGTCAGCCGGGTTGCCGGCTTGCTCTCGGTCTTCGACAACCGTCTGCCGCTCATGCCGATCCGCGTCCTCATTCACGACTCGACCACCGGGGCCCTCGTCGAGGCCGTGTCGGCCGGGTCCGTCACCCGGATCGTCGTGGACGGGTCCGACGGAAACGACCGCATCAACTTGGTGGCTGTCGGCGCGATCGACGCCAGCGTGACCGGGGGGGCCGGGAACGACGTGATCGTCGGCGGCAGCGGCAACGACACCATCGATGGCGGGACGGGCAACGACACGCTGAACGGCTGGAATGGCAATGACAGCCTCGTCGGCGGGGACGGGAACGACCGCCTGGTCGGCTACTTCGGGAACGATACGCTCGACGGCGGGGCCGGGATCGACTTCGCCAGCGGCGGGCCCGGAATCGACACGGGGTCGCCGAACAACGAGACGCAGATTGGGATTCCGTAATCGGGCGGACCATGCTTTGTTAGCGACGCGGGGCGGCCATTCGGGGCGCTCCGCGTTCTTGTCAAGTCTTCTGCAGCCCCGGGCTGACGACGTGCCGCGACCAGCGGGCGTCGTCGCGGGCCGGGAAGTCGCTGCGGAAGTGCGTGCCCCGCGACTCCTCGCGCGCCAGCGCCGCATCGACCATCAGCCGCGCCACCGTCAACAGGTTCTGCAGCTCCCACCCCGGCCGCGAATCAAACTCCCGGGTCAGGACGTACCGGCACCAGAACTCGACGTCCCGCTTCGCCTCCCTCATCCGCCGACGGTCCCGGACGATTCCCATGTTCCGGACCATCAGGCTCCGCAGCGAATTGGTGAGGTCGGTGACGTCGAGCGCCTCCGCCGTCTCGGGCTTCGGCACCCGGTAGCTGAGGGGCACGGCTTGTAATCCGCCCGCGGCTTCGCGCGCCGCCGCCGCGGCGCCCCGCGCGCACAGCGTCCCGTAGACCAGCCCCTCGATGAGGGAGTTCGACGCGAGCCGGTTCGCCCCGTGCAGCCCGCTCGACGTCACCTCCCCCGCCGCCCACAGCCCCGGCACGGTCGTCCGCCCGTGCATGTCCACCGTCACGCCGCCGACCATGTAGTGCGCCCCCGGCCGCACCGGGATTCGGTCCTTGGTGATGTCCAGACCGAAGCTCCGGCAGACCTTGCTGATCCCCGGGAAGCGGTCCAGCACGCGGGCCGGGTCCAGGTGCGACAGGTCGAGGTAGACATTCGGGTGCTGCGTCCGCTCCATGCACCGGAAGATGGCCTGCGACACGACGTCGCGCGGGGCCAGCTCGTGTCGCGGGTCTTCGTGGAGCATGAACCGCTCGCCGTTGACGTCGCGCAGGTACGCCCCCTCCCCGCGAACCGCCTCGGAGATCAGGAACCGGGCCGACCCGGCGACGTAGAGCACGGTCGGGTGGAACTGCATAAACTCCATGTCGCGCAGCTCGACCCCGGCCCGCCACGCGGCCGCCATCCCGTCCCCGGTCGCGACGGGCGGGTTGGTCGTCTCGCGATAAACCATGCCGCAGCCGCCGGAGGCGAGGATCACCTGCCGCGCCCAGACGAGCGAGACCCCGATGCCGGCCCGCCAGACCACGGCGCCGACGCAGCGGCCTTCGTGGGTGAGCAGGTCGAGCGTGAACTTGTCGCCGCGGAGAGAGATGTTGGGGGTCTCCTTGGCCCGGGCGATGAGGGCCCGCATGACCTCGTGCCCGGTCGCGTCGCCGAGGGCGTGGACGATGCGCCGGTGGCTGTGCCCGCCCTCGCGGGTCAGCGCCAGGCCGCCTCCCTCCAGGTCGAACTTGACGCCGAACCGGATCAGATCGTTGATCTGGGCCGGGGCCTCGCGGACCACCATCTCGACCACTTCCGGGTCGCACAGTCCGGCCCCGGCAATCTGCGTGTCCTCGATGTGGTTCTCGAACGTGTCCTCCGGCGACATCACCCCCGCGATCCCGCCCTGGGCGTAGGAGCTGTTGCTCTCGTCGAGCCGGTCCTTGTTCAGGACG